>CAIPKZ010000462.1 GCA_903865775.1 uncultured Prolixibacteraceae bacterium
CGCCACAAACTTCCATCAATACAATTTCCTTTTTTGAAATTGACTTCAATTTTTCAGAAACTGAAAGAATCAGGTCCTTTTTTCGGTATTCATCGACGTATTTCATAGTTAGGCTTTTAGACTGTTAGGCTATTAGACTATTAGGTGCTCCGCAATGAACGGATTAAGGCTGCAAGGACTTTTTCAGTTTCGGTGAATTTTTGTTCACAATTCAGTATGTTAACAGCCGGGACATATCCTAATCGGACTGCAATTGTGTATTGATAATGTGACTCCTTTAATGACCCGTATGCTATTTCAAGAAATCTTAAGTATTCAGTTTGGCTCGTTCGCGCGCTACCTTCAACAATATTAGAGGCAACTGAAACTACCGCTCTCCTTATCTGAGATGTCAATCCATAAATTTCTTCCTTGGGAAAACATCTGGATATTTGATAGATTAATAAAACCAATTCATCGGCCAGTACGAAAGCCCGAAGTTGACTATGATCTCTCATTTCCCTGATATTTCAAATTCCTAATAACCTAAAAGTCTAAAGCCTAATAGCCTATCAGCCTATTCTCCTTCCTTAAACGGATTCAATTCATTCAACAACCTCATCGTTTCTTCGGCAAACTCCGCATCCACTTTTTCGATGGCAAAACCGGCATGAAGCATGATATAATCACCCGGAACAACATGATCAATCAGCAGCAGGCTCGCAGTATATTCAACATCTTCAATGGTAACCTGGGCATTTGTCCCGTTCACACTGATCACTTTTGCAGGTATGGCTAAACACATTCGATTTCCCTCCTTTTAGATGCAACAGCTAATTGTCCGAGTGCGATTCCGCCATCGTTGCCTGGCACTGCTGCATGTGAATATACTTTGAAATTATTTTTCTCCAGTAAACCGGTCGTTTTTTCCAACAGGTATTTATTCTGAAATACTCCTCCTGAAAGAACGACTTTCTCTATTCCTTCTCTTAGCCGGATGGCCTTGACTGTTTCAAATATAGCTAAAACAATTGTGTTATGGAACTTTGCTGAAATTGTTGAAATATCAGTTTTATTGCTGATATCCTGGACAATTCCGCGGATGGTTTCGTCGAACTGAATCGTCTGACTCCGGACAAACTGGTAGCTTTCAGTACAGTTGGGGTCAAGCATTGATTCCAGCCGCATCGGGCCTTCTGCCTGAAATGATGAAATCTGAACCAGATCGAGCAAAGAAGCCACGCAATCGAACAATCGTCCTGTACCGGAACTTAGCGGACAATTTATTTTTTTATCGATCATCTGAATGATCAGTTCTATTTTTTCCGGAGCGATTAACTTCAAAAGTGGCAGATCAAGTTTCAGAAAGTCTTTGCCATAAACCTTGTACAGATAAGAAACGGCCATTCTCCAGGGTTCTTCAGTGGCACCGTCGCCTCCCGGCATGGGCAGGTAATCAAAATGGGTAATCCGGACAAAATCATTCAGGTCGCAAACCAGAAATTCACTTCCCCAAATGTTTCCATCCGTGCCGAAACCGGTTCCATCGAGCGCCACTCCAATTACTTTTTCATCGAGCCGGTGTTCGGCCATGCACGACGCGATATGGGCATGGTGATGCTGAACCTGAACAACCGGAAGATCACCGAAATGCATTCCGGTTTTGGTGGAAATATAGGAAGGGTGCATGTCAACCGCCAGCAACGCAGGTTTTATCCGGAACAACTGGATGAATTGCGCAATAGTTTTTTCGTAAAACAAAGTCGTTTCCAATCCCTGCAAGTCGCCGATATGCTGGCTAAGAAATGCTTTTTGGCCTTTGCCAACGCAAAAGCAATTGGTCAGTTCAGCACCAAAAGCTACGATTCCTTCCGTATTCAGAGCGGTTCGAACCGGTGCCGGAACATATCCCCGTGAACGACGGAAAATCCGTTCCTTTCCGGCAATAATCCGAACCACCGAATCGTCGGTTCGGTTAAAAATATCCCGGTTATGCAAAACGACTGCATCGACCAAAGGAGAAAACTGATCCAATGCTTTCTGATTATCGATCAGGATGGGTTCACTGCTGAAATTTCCGCTGGTCAGCACGATTGCCGAAGTCTTTAAATGGCGGAAGAGCAAATAATGAAACGGCATATATGGAAGCATTACTCCCAGCAAGTTGAGGCCTGAATTTAATGAATGAGCTAATTCCGGAGTACCCACAGTTTTTTTCTTTTCAAGCAATACAATCGGCCTTTGCCAGGAAAGCAGCGATTGTTCTTCCTGCGCGTTCATTTCAGCATAAAGTTTCAGGCTTTCCAAATCGCGAAACATGACAGCAAATGGTTTTCCTTCCCGGTTTTTCAGGTTCCGGAGTCGTTCAACTGCAACTTCGTTGAAAGCGTCACAGGCAAGGTGCATACCGCCAAGCCCTTTGATCAGGACAATTCCGCCATTTTCAATGCATTTTGAAATGTGGCCGACAATGAAATCTATTTGGTTGCTGATCCTTTTTTGTTTCTCTAACAATTCATATTCAGGACCACAAACAGAGCAGGCGGTTGGCTGTGCATGAAACCGCCGGTCGGTAATGGTTTCGTACTCGTTCCGGCAATCAGGACACATCGAAAATGATTTCATGGTCGTTTTTGCCCGGTCATATGGAAGGTCCTGAATAATGGTGAAGCGTGGGCCACAGTTGGTACAGTTCACAAAAGCATAATCCAAACGCGTTCCGTTTTGGTTCATATCCTGAAGACATTCGGAACAAACGGCAATGTCAGGACTGATTTCAGTAATCTCGTCTGAAATATTGTGGCTTTCAAGAATTCGGAATTCAGTAAAGGTTTTTGACTCCATTTCCTGAATCGAAATGTCTTCAATCATAGCGGCTGGTGGAGCATCATTCCGGAGTGATAAAAGGAATTGACTGATGTTTTCAGGTTTTCCGGAGACTTCAATCCTGACATTTTCATTGGTATTTTGCACCCATCCGGTTAATTCAAATCTTTTGGCAATCCGGTAAACGAAAGGACGAAAACCGACACCCTGTACCAGGCCGGTAACAATTACCTGAATTGATTTATCATTCGAAATCTCCTTCATCGCCATGAAGGTAAAAGAATAAATATAAATTCTTACATTGTCCTCATAAAACAATTCCCATGCTAATATTTCTTACCGGGTTTATTGCCAGTATGGCCCATGTTGTTACCGGACCTGATCATCTGGCTGCGGTGACTCCACTGGCAATCGACAGTCGAAAAAAATCGTGGATAATTGGCTTTTCCTGGGGTTTGGGGCATACCATCGGAATGTTGCTTATTGGTGGATTGTTTATTCTTTTTAAAGAGTACTTACCTGTCGAAGCGATCTCGAAACACTCTGAAACGGTGATTGGTTTTTTGCTTATTGGTATCGGATCATGGGCCATTCTCCGGATTTATATACGCCATAGACACCGGAACAGACCACATCCGCATTTCCACAACCAGCCTGTTTTTTACGCCCATACGCATAAACACACACACGAAACGGCCCCGGTACTGCCTCAAAATCATGGCCACGAACATCAATCCAATGGCACAGTAAAACAAAATGCCTTTACCGCTTTGTCCATTGGAATTGTCCACGGATTTGCCGGATTCAGTCATTTGGTTGCACTCTTGCCATCACTGGCACTTCCAACGATAACTGCTTCAGTGGTGTACATTGTAGCATTTGCTTCAGGAACGATACTGACTATGATTATTTTTGCTTTCCTACTTGGCCTTGTGGCGTTTCAGTCAGTGGTGAAAAACAAGCAGGTTTTCCTGAAATGGTTCACGCTTTCCGGAGCACTGCTTGCCATTGCCATTGGAATTCTTTGGATCATTCATCCGGTTTGATTTGGTCATAGCTCCTGAGAGTTATACAACTAATTTAAAGTATCGCATTTAGCTTCCTTCCAATTTTCATGTTAATCGGGTTGTTTAAACCTATCTGAATCTAACTTGTTATTCAGCTACAAAAAAGGATCAATGCCTAAAGCAGAAGAATATAAAAGAAATCAGTTTGAACTCATTGAAGTTTCAGTCACCGGAAACCATGAAATTGCTCCGGGCGTACATTTGATTTCTTGGAAGCGGACGCATGATTTTCGTCCGGGACAGGTTGTTAAAATAACCGCTGATCCGTCGATAACTCCAAGAATCTACAGTGTTTGCAGTGGAAGCGACGAACCCGAAATCAGGGTGCTTTTTAATGTCAAGGAAGACGGGCTGCTCACTCCCTGGCTGGCAGGTGTAATTCCCGGGATGAAAATCTGGACTTGTAAACCTTACGGAAGTTTTCAGGACGGAAATAAGCCTGCATGGTGGATTGCCAGCGGAACCGGAATTGCACCGTTTTACAGCATGTTTCGCTCCGGAATTTCAGAAAACAAAACACTCATTCACGGCGCCCGACAATTGAATCAGTTTTACTTTGAAGATGAACTGGAATGGGCGATGGGTAAGCGGTATATCCGCTGTTGCTCTCAGGAACAATCGTGCAATGTATATCCTGGCCGGGTAACCAATTACCTCGAAGAAATTAATGAACTGCCTGTCGATATTAACTATTATCTTTGCGGCAAGGCTTTGATGGTGGTTGAAGTACGCGATTTCCTGATTTCCCGAGGCGTTCCGTACCAAAACATCCTGGCCGAAATCTACTTTTAAATACGCTATAACTACATAGTTCACATAGAATAATTAATAACTATGTGTTCTATGTGGTTTAAAAATATACAGATGAAACTTTCATGACAAAGCAATTTTGACACACAGGAGGATGATTATTGATGCATAATCGGGAACTTTGTCGATAAAAAGAGCAATGGAAAATCAAAAGGAACACATATCATTTGAACAGGTAATTGAGCGTGGATGTGGTATTGACATCCATAAAAGTATTCTTGTAGCTACCATCAGAGGATTAGGTATCGTTGAAGAAACGCGCACATTTGATGGTTTTACCCAATCAATAGAAGCATTAAGAGATTGGCTGAAAGAAAATGGAATCACTCATGTGGCCATGGAAAGCACAGGAGTTTATTGGAAGCCGGTGTATAATATATTGGAAGCCGATTTCGAGATTCTGTTAGTAAATGCACGACACATAAAGAATGTACCGGGTCACAAGACCGACAAAAAAGACAGCAAATGGATCACAAAGTTACTGTTAAGTGGCTTGCTAAAAGGTAGTTTTATTCCGCCAAAGCATATCCGGGAACTTCGTGATTTGACACGTTATAAGCGAAAAGTAATCGAACAAATATCCTCGGAGAAGAACAGAATTCACAAACTGCTTGAAGATGCGAACATTAAACTGTCGAGTGTTGTGAGCAACCTAAGCGGAGCAACTGCCACTAAGATCATAGATGCTATGATAGAAGGAGAAGAAGACATTGAAAAGCTTCTAAAACTTCGGCATGGGAAGATGCAATCTACAGTAGAAGACTTAGCCGCATCCTTGAAAGGAAATTTGACCAATCATCACCGCTTCATGTTGCAAACAGTAAAAGAATCGATCAAAAGCAAAGAACAGATCATTGTCAAATTAGATGCACAAATAGATAATCAGCTAAAAGAAAATGAATTGGTACTTGATGCCGAGTTGCTTGCCACCATTCCCGGAGTTGGGAAAGAAGGTGCGGCATATATACTTGCAGAAATAGGGAATAATATGGATCAGTTTCCCGACGAGCAACATCTGGCATCCTGGGCCGGTATGTCTCCTGGAAGCAATGAATCCGCAGGTAAAAAAAAAGCACCAGAATCACCCATGGCGATATATTTCTGAAAGTATTATTGGTTCAATGTGGATGGGCAGCAACAAGAACAAAAGGAACCTATTTGAGAAGTAAATACGATAGTCTGGTAGGACGAAGAGGTAAAAAAAGAGCACTCGTAGCAATAGGACACAAGATCCTGGTGGCCACCTATTTCATCCTAAAAGACAAAGTAGTTTACAAAGAACTCGGTGCTGAATATTTACAGGAACTGAAAAAAGAAAAGCAAATATCAAAACATTTAAAACTCCTAAAAGAACTGGGAGTTGAAGTTGAAATAAAAAAAGTTGCATAAAGGTCGATTTTTACTGGAGGTTGAAATATCCGAGTGAAACTTGGAAACCCCGCAGATGAAACTGACATCAAACGCTAAGCACACAGGACTATTGCCACAGAGCATGAATATGAAAATTTAACTTTCTTGGCGTTTTACAACTTTATTTAAACAATTGAATGTGAATAAGAAACAAATTATAAACATATGAAAATTGATTTAAAATCAGACAAATTTCACGGATTAAGCAGCGAGCAGGTAACAGAGAAACAAAGAGCTGAAGGGCTAAATGAATTGCCTTCATCGAAACCGAAAAATCTGTTCACCATTGCCTGGGGTGTGGTTAAAGAACCTATGTTTCTGTTGCTGGTTGCCTGTGGTACTTTGTACCTGGTTTTGGGCGATATTCAGGAAGGTTTGATGCTTCTTGGTTTTGTCTTTGTCATCATGGGGATTGAATTTTATCAGGAAAAGAAAACTGAGAAAGCCCTGGATGCACTGAAAGATCTTGCCAGCCCGCGTGCTTTGGTGATTCGCGAAGGTGTTGAAAAACGCATTGCCGGTCGCGAAGTGGTTACCGAAGACCTGGTTATTCTGCAGGAGGGCGACCGGGTACCTGCCGATGCCACCGTTTTGTATTCGGTGAACCTGATGGCTGACGAATCGCTGCTTACCGGAGAATCGGTTCCCGTCAGTAAATCGGAGTGGAATGGTAGCGATCTGGAAACTCAACCGGGAGGTGATGAACTGCCATTTGTATATTCCGGCTCGATGATTGTTCAGGGAAATGGAATTGTGAAAGTGACTTATATTGGTCAAAATACCCAGATCGGTAAAATCGGAAAGGCGCTTGCTTCAGTTGTGGAGGAACCTACCAAACTGAAAACCGAGATGGCTTCGCTGGTAAAAAAACTGGCCATAATCGGGATATCTCTTTGTTTAGTGGTAATCCTTGTCTATACAGTAACCCGGGGTGATTTGCTGAAAGGATTCCTTGCCGGAATTACCCTGGCAATGGCTATGCTTCCCGAAGAATTTCCGGTAGTACTGACCGTTTTTATGGCGCTCGGCGCCTGGCGCATGTCAAGGAAAAACGTGCTGACACGCAAGCCTTCTGCGGTTGAAACACTGGGTTCAGCAACCGTTTTATGTACTGACAAAACGGGTACGCTTACCCAGAATAAAATGACGGTCACTCAGCTGTATAATGGAGAGATATTTCATTCAGTAAGTCAGACCAATGGATTTCCGGAAGAGTTTCATGAAATCATCGAATACGGTATTTTGTCGAGCCAAACGAATCCGTTTGATCCGATGGAACGGGCCATTACCAATATGGGCGAATCCTATTTGCAGGATACCGAGCACATACATACCGACTGGCACATGGTGAAGGAATACCCGCTTTCGAAAGATTTGCTAGCCATGTCACGGGTTTTCACCAATGCACAAAATCAGCAGCAAACCATCGCCACCAAAGGAGCACCGGAAGCTATTTTTGATTTGTGCCATCTATCGGATGGAGAGAAATCAAAATTCGCAGGGGCAGTTTCTGAAATGGCTTCTGCCGGGTTGAGGGTGCTGGGTGTTGCCAGAGCATTGATTGGGTCTGAAGATTTGCCGGCCATACAACACGATTTTGATTTTGAATTTATTGGGTTGCTGGCTTTGTCTGATCCTATCCGGGAAACCGTTCCTGAAGCTGTCCGCGAATGTTATCAGGCTGGGATTCGGGTGATCATGATCACCGGCGATTACCCGGTTACGGCCATGAATATTGCCCGCGAGATTGGACTGAAAAATTATCAGGTTTCAATCAGCGGGACCGAGTTGCAGCAGATGACGGAGGATGAATTGTGCAAACGGATAAAGGATGTAAATGTGTTTGCACGGGTAATTCCGGAGCAGAAACTGAAAATTGTGAATGCTCTGAAACGTAACGGTGAAATTGTTGCCATGACCGGTGACGGTGTGAACGATGCACCCGCACTGAAGGCATCAAATATAGGCATTGCCATGGGCGAAAAAGGAACCGATGTTGCCCGGGAAGCTTCATCGCTTGTTCTCATGGACGATAATTTTGCATCGATTGTCGGGGCCATAAAAATGGGGCGACGGATATTTGATAACCTTCAGAAAGCGCTCGGATATATATTTGCCATTCACGTTCCCATTGCCGGACTGTCGCTCATTCCGGTGTTCTTTGCCGACTGGCCATTGTTGCTCTGGCCAGTGCACATTGTCTTTCTCGAACTGATTATCGATCCGGCCTGTTCCATTATTTTTGAAGCAGAGCTGGAAGAGAAAAACGTGATGAACCGGCCGCCAAAAGATATCAATGAACCATTCTTTGGGGCAGGAAAAATTTGGCTGAGTTGTACACAGGGAATCGGAATTCTGGCAACTGTTTTTGCCGTTTATTTCTTTGGACTGAGAATGAATTATTCCGAGCAGGAAGTCCGAGCACTGGCATTTACCACCCTGATTGCATCGAATATTGCAGTGATTTTATCGAACCGTTCATGGACACGGAATATATTCAAGATCATTGCAACTCCCAATAAAACTGTAAAATGGGTTGTTGGCGGAGCTGCTTTTTTCCTTGTTTTAATCCTGAATGTTCCATTCCTGATGAATATGTTTCAATTCAAAGCGATCAGTTTAACTGAAGCAGTGGTATGCGTAGCTCTTGGATTTTCGAGCATTATCTGGTTCGAATTGTATAAGGTGTATTCGAATCGGGAGCAAAAGGTTTA
>CAIPKZ010000463.1 GCA_903865775.1 uncultured Prolixibacteraceae bacterium
CTGCCACTATGAACATTAAAGGCTCCACGAAAGAAGCGATTTCCGGATACCTGTTTCTGGAAGGAATTACAGAGGCAACTGCCGGTTTGTGTAAAGGTTACTTCGGGGCTTACTGTCGGAGTAATCATTTATTTTCTGGTGATTGTAAAACTTGGATTTCACTTAAAAAAATGATGCATTTCATTTAAGATTTCAGGCAAAAAAAAACACCATGCACATACAAGCCAAAATCGTATATTTGCTTTAATTCATGAAACCGCAACTAAACCTATAACCATGAAACAACTTACTTTGATTGCCCTTGCAGTGCTATTTTGCACTTCCGGCTTAAATGCACAGACCAAATCTCAGAAAAAATCACCGGTTTTAACAGAAGCTTCTCCTGAAAGTGTTGGTATTTCAGCTGAACGACTCGCGCGGATTGATCAGATGTGTGCCGATGCTGTTAAAAAAGGTGATTTGCCGGGAATTGTTTCCCTGATTACAAGAAATGGAAAAATAGTACATTGGAAAGCTTATGGAATGGCCAATAATCAGGAAAATAAAACCTTAAAACGCGATGATATTTTCCGCATTGCCAGTCAGACAAAAGCTATCACAGCAACTGCTGTGATGATGTTATGGGAAGAAGGCAAATTTCAGCTCGACGAACCAATTTCGAAATACATTCCGGAGTTTAAAAATCCGCAGGTACTAAAATCGTTTACATACAGCGATACTACCTATGCGACCGAGCCTGCAAAGTCTGAAATTACTATCCGACAACTGATTACACACACTTCGGGCATTGGTTACGGAGTTATTGATGGTGACGAACGTATGAAAATGATATACCATAAAGCGGGAATCACAGATGCATTTACCGCCGAAAATGTTAAGCTCTCAGAGAACATTAAAAAATTGGCCAAACTACCGCTGCATCACAATCCCGGCGAAAAATTTACCTATAGCGAAGGACTTGATGTGCTGGGTTATTTCATCGAAATCGTTTCAGGAATGCCTTTCGATCAGTTTCTGAAAACCCATATTTTTGACCCACTGGGCATGAACGATACCCGTTTCTATCAGCCCGACGAAAAGGCTGGACGACTGGTTGCTGTTCAGGAAAAAGTGAACGGAAACTGGAGAAAATACCCAAAAACCTTCTATGACACGGATTACCCTATTTCTGGTGCAAAAACATATTTTGCCGGTGGAGCAGGGCTTTCGAGCACTGCCAAAGATTATGCAACCTTTCTTCAAATGTACCTGAATGGCGGTGAATTAAACGGCGTTCGCTTATTGAGCCGCACCACCATCGAAGCCATTATGGGTAACCAGATTGGAAATGTTTGGGGTGAAAATCCTGAAAAAAATTATGGACTTGCATTTTCGGTACTCACACGCAAAGGCGAAGAAAAAGGCGGACAAAGCAGCGAAGGAACCTTTGAATGGGGAGGATATTTCAATACCTCATATTTTGCCGATCCAAAAGAAAAAGTGATAGGTATCCTGATGAAACAAACCCAGGGCCCGGTAAACGACGAAACCGGTTGGAAATTCCGCCAATTGATTGGACAAAGTATTGACGATTAAGACAAAAAAACCGCAATACAAATTGCCGGAAAATGCTGCTTTAACAACGGGTTCTTCTATTTCTGAAATTCTAAATTTATCATGAAATACTTTTTCTGTTTGCTTTGTTTCGTTTCAATCATTTCCTCCGGATTTGCCCAAAAGCAAAAAGTCTGGCTCGATGCCGATACCGGTAACGAAATGGACGATTTGTATGCTATTGTCCGCCTGGTGAAAGAAGCCTCGATCGAATTGATCGGCCTAAGTTCGGCACATTTTAATAATCCGGATTTGCTGGTTTTCGAAAAATGGAATGCCTACGACAGCAAAGGATTGAATACAGTCGCTGAAAGTCAGCGCCTCAACGAACAAATACTGAAAGCCTTGGGAAGAATCACTATTTCCCATCCGATTGGAGCGGACCGGCAGATTGGGCGGTCCTGGGGAGAGGAGGATGCGCGTGATTCTGAAGCTGCCCAGGCAATTATTAAGGCCGTGAAAAGCCTTCCGGAGAATGAAAAACTGGATATCCTGACCATTGGTGCCATGACCAACATCGCATCTGCCCTGATTCTGGCTCCTGAAATTAAATCCAGAATCCGATGTTTTTCGCTGGGGGCGCAGTACAATCCGAAAACCAAAGTCTGGAACAAGAACGAATTCAATATCCGCAACGATTTGAATGCGTTCGACTATCTGCTCAATCTCGAAGGATTTGATCTGACGATGATGTGCCTCGAAGCCTCGAAACCGTTTCAGTTTCATCGGGAAGATACCTATAGCAAACTGGATGAAACGAATGCTGCTAAAAAAATTTTGGAAGACCGCTGGCGGGAGCAAAATCCTCAGGATGAAATCCGGGTCATGTGGGATTTGGCTTTGGTTGAAGCCTACCTGAATCCTGCGCTGGCACAAATCAAAACGGTAAAAACACCTCCGGAAAACAAGTCACGAAAAATCAGGGCATACATCAAAATCGACGAAAAAGCATTGGCTGAGGACTTTTGGAGTACACTTAAAAACTAAAACCACCCATATTAAAATTAATCACATGAATGAAAAAGTGCACATACTGGCCAAAATGATCGATCATTCAATCCTTCATCCAACTATGACTGATGAAGATTTACGCAGAGAATGTGAAGTCGCCCGGAAATATAATGTGGCTTCAGTTTGTGTAAAACCGTATGCCGTAAAACAAGCTGTTGAAATCCTGAAAGGCAGTGATGTTTTGGTTGGCTGTGTAATTGGCTTTCCTGCAGGAAATTCAGCCATCGGGGTAAAGGTATTCGAAGCCGAAAATGCATGTAAAGAAGGTGCAGTTGAAATTGACATGGTCGTCAATATTGGTAAGGTTTTGCAAGGCGACTGGGATTACATTTCAGAAGAAATAGAGTCTGTTTCTGAAGCTTGTCACAAGCTTGGAGCCATCGTGAAAGTAATTTTTGAGACTGACTATGTAAATAAACAAGCTGATATTGTGAAGCTTTGCGAACTTTGTACCGAAGTGGGTGCCGACTATGTAAAAACCTCGTCGGGCTTTGGATTTGTGAAACAAGAAAATGGCGATTACAACTACAAAGGCGCCACCATTCCGGTATTGGAACTGATGAAAAAAAATGTTGGACCGAAAGTAAAAG
>CAIPKZ010000464.1 GCA_903865775.1 uncultured Prolixibacteraceae bacterium
AGTTTTGTTTCAAAAAAGTGAATCAAAAGTTGTCTTGCAAGATGCAAAGTCCCCCGTTTGCCTGCCTGCCGCAGGTAGGGGGGATTTAGGGGGCTTCGTGTTGGCACTGCGAACATCGGTCATGTGAAAGTGTTACTGTTGTATGGTTCATTAACTTTGACCTCAAATAGGAAACAGGTTCCAATGAATGATTATCAGAAACAAATTGGTGCAGAATTATCAGTCTGGCAAAAGCAAATGCTTCAGCGGCCATCGTTGGTTAACCGGCTATCGAAAGCGTTACAGGTAAAAGTCAATACGTGGATACCCGAAAAAGTACATCAGGCTATCACAGCAACCATCAAACAAATGATACGGGGCGTTTTATTCGGTGCTACCCATACCGCGGCCAAACCTTTGTCTGGCCAATCGTTTCAGGAAAGCGAAGCCGCCATACTGCAAAAAATTGAGACCTACCGGAATACTGCTGCTTTGGAGGGAGGAATTACCGGTGCAGGCGGGATTTTGTTGGGCTTTGCCGACTTTCCGATCTTAATTGGAATTAAACTGAAATTGCTGTTCGATATTTCGTCGATGTACGGGTTTAATGTAAAAGATTACAAGGAAAGGGTTTATCTGTTGCATATTTTTGAACTGGCCTTCTCGAGCCATGAACACCGGCGAAATATTTACCTCAAAATGGTCGACTGGGATCAGAAGAGCAAAGATCTTCCGGAGGATATCAATCAGTTCGACTGGCGGAATTTTCAGCAGGAATACCGCGACTACATTGATCTTGCAAAGATGGCTCAACTGATACCCATCATCGGCGCGCCGGTTGGATTCCTGGTGAACGCCAGCCTGATCAGAAAACTGGGGCAAACCGCCATGAATGCATACCGCATGAGACTTCTGAAAAATGATGTGATCGTAAAAAAGGTCTAAAGAACAGGGTGCCGTTAAATATTTAAGCCTCGGAGCGCACAGCTAATTCAGGTAGAGATTGAACAGGATTGAATTTGAACAACATTTCTGGTCTCCGGCAAACCAGTACAAATCAGAATCGTTATCTTTGAAATCAGAAATGATGAAGCTTCAAGCAAACACATATAGGTCATGAACTACATCGTAAAGATTGCAGAAAATAACAAGGAGGCTGAAAAACTTATTCTGCAGATCAGGGAACTGATTGGCGACAATCCATTTGTTAATATTTATGAAGAGGAAACCGGACTTTCGGACAATCTGGTTCAGGAATTAGAGCGGCGATACGAGCAGGCGATCAAAAATCCGCAGGATGGAAGGAACTGGGAAGAAGTAAAAAAAGACCTTCTTAACCGATAAATTTTGCCGGTGTGAAAAAGTATCGTTTGAAAATCAATGCTTTTTCCGAATCTGATTTAGAGATTGCTTCTGATTGGTATGCGTCGCAGAAAGAAGGATTAGATAAGGATTTTATTGAATAAATTGGGAAAGCGATCCAGCGAATACAAGAGAATCCTCAACAATTTGCTGTTTTAAGAATGCTAATCAGGATGTCTGTTGTCAGACGATTTCCATTTGGAATTTACTTCTTCATTACAGACGACATCATCCATGTCTTTGCTGTTTTTCATTTCAGCAGGAATCCAAAAGTCTTGCAAAAAAGGTTAAAGCCAAAAATCAAAAAGAAATAATACCGGAATGTGTTTGGACTGATTTAGAATTACCTTTGGTATAACTGTTTGCTATCCGGTATTTAATCTGAGTTCTGAGCTCAACGAATTTCCGCTGATTTATTGCTTGTCGAGTAGGTAGGTTTCGGCCATTTCACCCATCTGCGATGCGGCATTGAGCTCCACTTTCAGGCTGCTTTCTACCATCAGGAATACTTCCTTCATGGTTGCTTCGCCCTGATCCTGTGTAGGTAATTTACTCGAAATGGTCAGTGTTTTCCCATCTTCCGACCAAACTGCAAGTGAAGTTTTTTTGCTGTCGGGCATCATGCCCGGATTAAAACATTCTTTGCCATCGAGGCTAAACTTGTCTTTGGTAATGTAATCCGTACCCTGGAAATTTCCATGCTTTTCAATCCACAGCGAGTCGGCTGTCTGGATCAGAATGAGCTGGCTTGGTGCTAAACTGAACTGTTCGAATAAGGTACTTTTTTCGTTGTTCAGGTTCCATGTCCCGGAAAAATTAATTCCCTGACCAATGCCTGTCAGAGAGAACATCGTAAATGCAAGTAAGTAAAAGAGCTTTTTCATTCGGTTCGTTTTTATGTAATGAATTGATGACGACTATTTCAGGATTGACTTTAATTCTTCCTCTAAAGCATATTTATCGGTTAAACCGCTGCCGGGCAGAATTTCCCAGGTTTCGGTGGCTTCGATGCTTGCTCCCGGGGCAATCGCATGATAGGCAAACTGCATTTCGAGTTCCTGCAAATCGCCGGCTGCCTGGTACGAGTTTTCGATGTACAACTGAACGCGGGTCTCTTCCGGATGAATTTGGGTATTGTCGATCGCTTCGCTGCGGATAATCAGCCACTGATTCTGATGATGGCCGGCAATCACCGGATTTTTCACATCGAAAAATGCCTTGGCTTTGTGCACGACCTTGGCACTTTTTGGCGCCGAAGCGTCGTAGGTGTAAAAACCATTCCGGTAATTCAGGTCAGGTTTCCGGATGTTTCCCTGATTGTAATAATCGTTCTTCCGGAGTGCGGCAGAGTCGGCGGGCACAAAAACGAAATCCCAGCCATTCATGCGCGTGTTGTGCCAGAGTCCCCAACTCACCGTTTTGTTGCTGGTATTTTTAGCCGAAGTGCTCAGAAATACCTGATTTCCTTCGATGCGGTAGGTTTTGGTGAACTGCACCTTCGAGAACGGACTCTCGGGACTCAGCAATTTGATTTCATGTTCAGTCTGACTGATGATCTGATAAGGTGCGACAGTCAGCACCGGGTCGGGCGGCCATTTTGAATGCGCCTTTTTCAAATCAGGAAACGAATCCTGATTGATCCACCATTCCGATTGCGGGCTCAGCCAGGTGATGTGTCCGTTGTAGGTTTTAAACGCTGCTTTCGGATCGGGCGAAGGTCTTTTCTCCGGACTTTCGTTCCAAAATGTGGAATCGGAATTCAGGATATTGGCCTTTCCCGCCAGCGACGCGTGAACCAAAACACCACCCACAGCGGGGATAATTCCAATTTCAATTTGTCCGTTGGAAAGGGTAACCAATGGAGAAACCGGTTTTTTTTCGGTGGTACAGTTCATAAGCAGGGTGATGAGGAGTATGGTTGAAATTAGTTTCATTCGGTTTTAATGATAAATCAGGTGAAATAATTATAAACTGGTAAAACGTCGATTCGTTTTCCATTTTTCAAAATGACATCCGTCTGGTTCAGTGTCAGAATGGTACCTTTTTCAAGTTTAAAGAATTCCATTGCTGCCCAAAGTCCGTTTTCCTCGCGGGTTTGATTGTCTGAATTCAAATCGATGCATACTTGTATAAGTTGGATAGCCAGATTGTTCTTACAAACCACAAAATCGCATTTAAATCCGTTTTCGTTAAAATAAAATAACTCTTTATGAATTTGACGCAGAGACCAGTAAACCGCATTTTCCAGTTTTCTTCCCAGATCAGATGAAAAAGATGCTGAAGTTGTACTGACCAATCCATTATCAATAATATATACTTTTCGAGGATTAACCAATTGAGCCCGGTATGACCAGGAGAACTTTGGCATCAGGCTGATCAGGTAGGCCTGTTCAAAAAATGAAAAGAAATCCAGCACCGTTGCAGAACTTTTGATGCCAAGTACATGGGTTAATTTATTTGCAGTAACTAAATTACTGACGTTAGAAATTAAAAAAATGAGTAAGCGTTTAAGCGACCTAACATCTCTTATCCCAAATCTGACAGCAATATCACGAAATAAAATGTCATCAAGTAATGAGCTTAGAATTTCCGGATTATTAAAAGTCAGATATTCAGGAAATCCTCCCTGAATCAGATAATTTCCATACGATTCGGCATTTGGTTCAACTACTTTAAAAGAACAAAATTCTGAGAATGAAAATGGAAATAATTCTTTGTTAATATGCCTGCCGGTAAGTTTGGTACCCAGCTCCTGGCTTAACAATGAGGCGTTTGAACCGGTAATTGTAATCCGGAATTGTTGATCGAGTTTTTGTCTGATGTATAGTTCCCATCCATTGACCACCTGGATTTCATCAAAATACAGAAAGGAAGCATTACTTTCACTGATAAGTGAATCGAGTAACTCAAAATCTTTCATTTCGAAATCAAACAATTTTGGAGTATCAAAATTGATAAAGAACACTTTTTCGGTATTTTGCTTTATTAGCTGTCGAAGAAGTGTGCTTTTGCCACACCTTCGAATCCCCGATATAATTAAGGCATGATTTTCCAGATTTGTTGGGATTTGACCAAGCAGATTTCGCGTTAAATCAATTTTATTCAGAAACAGCCGATCCTTTTGATCGGCAACAACTGCGCTTAGATCAGATAGCTTAATCATAATGACAGAATTTTTATCATTCAAAGGTATCTTATTTATTACTAACAAACAAACCTGCCCATTAGTAATAAACAAGATTCACGAATCAATGCAAAACAAGATTGTTATCCCAGACTCTTACAAACCGGAAAAAGTCATTGTCATTGGAAAATATCCTTTACATATCGGGGCTTTGCCCCTTTTGGTGCAATGATCCATAAATTTAATTCAAGGTCTGAAAGACCGTTGTGTATTGGCACAGGGTGAAACAAACCCTGTGGGTGATTTTCCGAAAATGAGGAAAAGAATTTGGGTACCGGAGATTGAATGTTTGTGTAAACCAGAATGCAAATCTGTCGAGCAATACTTCAAGCCCCCTCTTTTGGAGGGGGTTTGGGGGAGGCTCGTCATTTCATTTTCCCAATCGCCACATCGGCTGCCTTTAAAATGGCTTCGTTTGAGAGCGGTTCGCCAACAGCCTGATGCATCCATTCGTTGGGTGTAAGTTGTCCGAGCGAGAAAATCCGTTCCACTTCAGGAGCAAATTCGTGGGTTTTGAAATGTTCCTCGAGCTGGAAATGAATGAGGTGACCAAAAGCATAGTTGGGCAGATACATCGGCGAATTAACCATGTGCGAATAAATTCCCAGAATGGTCTGGTCTTTCATCCCGAAAACCGGTGCATAATAGGTATTCCACACATCCTTGCTGATTTGCAGCACCGCGTCACGCAGTTCGGCTGCCGAACTGTTTGGATTATCGTACAGCCATTGCCACATTTTCATGTCGACCACCGAAACACCCATGATCTCGTAAAGCGACCAGAAAATATCGAGTGTTTTCAGAAATTCTTTCTCCGGATTGGGGTCTTTCATATTTAGCAAAAACAGGTCGCGTTCCTGAAACACAAAAGCCAGCGCCTCGGTAAATGCGGTATTCGGCACGCCGTTGATCATGTAATTCGGCACTTCGTTCAGCGAAATGGTCTGTTCCACATTGTGTCCGAATTCGTGAATGGCAATATTGTAGCCTTTGTAATTCATGCCGGTTGCCGGAATGCGGGTGCGGAGGTGCGCTTTTTCGCTTTTCATTGATGCACCCGCTGCATGCCCCGAACCACGGGCCGGATCAACCGAAACGCGGGAGGCGATAAAAGCAGCTTTTTCTTTGGTGAAACCCAGCTTCAGCAGTATATTTCCCAGATCGGCTTCCAACGCGGCGGCATTCGGGTATTTCTTTTCAGTGATTGCGTTCAGGCTTTCTTCGTTAATGGAGCTGCGGGCTTTAAATCCGTCGTACCAGATATCCCAAGGGTGAAGTTCGCGACCGAGGCGTTTTTTTATAACCGTGGCAACTTCCTGAACCTGCGCAGAACTTAAAAATTCATTGAACAGCTTCTGAACTTCAGGTTGTGGAATTTGCATTCCGGCCGAAAACGCACGCTGAATGGCGGTGTTCATCGTCGGATAATACGGATCAAGTGCCTGGTAAACATGAAAAGTATTGAGAATCTGTTGATAGCGGCCATCGGTTTCAGAAGGACTTTCGGTTTTTGTTCCTGAAACCAGCACCTCATTGGAAACCGGATTCCAGTCCTGTTTTCCGGAGTTAATGACAGCTTTCGGAATTGACTGGTCGACAATCCGCTCCATCACTTTATAAATCATTCCCTGCTTTTCAAGGCCGTTTACTTTGTTTGAATAATTGGCCTTGATTTCGTCGCGGAGGTTCCAATGGCTCAGCAAAATCATGTTCTCCGGAAAGAGCTTGTCCCCGTTTTCGTTCAGCAAATGGCTCATGTAAATGTTGTAATCGGCAATGTAGGCATCGGTTTCAGCCGAAACTCCGGAAGAAAGCTGAACCAGTGCGGAAGGCACACGGGAGCTGAAGACATCGCCCAAACGTGCATAACCCCATTGCAGCGGCGTCCAGTTCGGACCTGAACTGTTTTTATCTTCGGTTGAATAATACGGAAAATTGAGTGCCACGATAAAGGCGATTTTATTTTCGTACAGGTCGTTCATCAGGTGTGCACCCGGATTGTATCCGGCAAACAGCGGATCGATGGGCAACAAATCACCTTTCTGAAGCTGCACATTTTCCTGCATGTCGAGCGAAAGTTTATTGAAATGCCCGTAAAGCGACTCCAGATATTCCGAGAACCGCTGAAAAGAAGCTTCCTTTTTCGCAGGATCGGAGATGAAGTTTTCGGAACAGAATTTAACGAAGTCTTCCGGAGTGCCGTCGGCATCGCACCAAAGTGAGGCCGCGTGACGAACACCTTTTTCTACCAGGACTGCACTTTCACCCTGAACCGGAGTTCCAATCGCCTGAATGGCATCGGTAATAGTGGCTTCAGAAATACCTGACGGTGCAGGTGCAGGATTTGATTCACCTTGTTTCTTGATTGTTGAATGGCAGGCTGAAATCATAACAACACAGGCTAAAATGAAGATGGATTTTTTGATCATATCTGTTTTATTGGTTTGGTTTACAAATTGAATGCTACGAAAGTATCAAAAATCCGGGTTCCGGAAAATGACAATTAACAGAAGTAAAAAGGAGAAAATCCGGAATCACAGCATATTCTTGCTGGGGATGTGTTTTTACTAATTGTAAAAGGAGATATTTTCTTTTTTAGAAAATCTAACATTTTGACTTGAAACCTTGGTAACTCAGTTCAACCACTTGACAAACTACCTTATCTATCTTTAAAAGGTAAATAAGGTTGGGATCTGGGGGATTCCTGACCGGTTACTAAGGTTTAACAAATTGAATAGTTGGTTCTAATAGCTCATCTTGACCTATTCGCCCGGATTCCCCAAAAGAATCTCATTTGATTCAATATCTATCTCCTCAAGAAGTA
>CAIPKZ010000465.1 GCA_903865775.1 uncultured Prolixibacteraceae bacterium
ATTTGGATATTATTGAACCCACTTCGGGGTTCCAAATTTCGTATATTTCATTTCCGCCGGTTTCACCGGCGGTTATTCATATTATCCCGATTCTCGGGACAGACTTTTGCAGCATGAAAAACCCTGAAAGGGTTGAATTTGAATAACCGTGGGTGGTAACCCACGGAAAACAGAAACAGTAAAATCGCAACCCTGAAAGGGTTGAACCACATAAAAAACTGACTTCTGCTATTTTAAATTCATATTCAACCTTGCAGGCAAACAGGATATCCAGTGAATTCTGCTACCTTCTAGGATTAGAAATAGCAGAATTTTCTTTTCTATACCTTAGGCATGTTCCTGTTTCTTTCGATATTCTTTTGGCGTACATCCAATCAACTCCCTGAATTTCCGGTTAAAATTCGACAGATTTCCAAACCCGACACGATAGCAAACCTCCGACACACTGTACTTCTCTTGTTGCAACAATTTGCAGGCCTGCCCTATCCGGTAATCAGTCAGAAAATCAAGGTACGATTTTCGCGTTCGGGTTTTAAAATAACGACAAAACGAGTTCACGGTCATGTTCGCTACCTCAGCCACCTCCTGCAAGAAAATCATCCGATGGAACTCATTCAGCGTAAACCGGTAAACTGCATCCAGCCGTTTTTCATCGGTCTCATTCAAATTACTATAGGTGCCTTCAGTGGCCATAATCTCCCGATTTGTCGCGGTCGCTAACTGCCTGAGAACAGTTAGTAAAAGAATTAACCGGTCGAGCTCATGCGTTTGGGCAAGTTGTTCCAGATTTCGGGCAATTGCCTGATGAAGATTGCCGGCGTAAAAAATACCCCGATCCGCCTTTTGCCGAAACTCTATCAAGGACTTGGTTTCCGGAAGTTCCATAAATGCAGAGCCAAGACTTTTCCAATCGAAATACACCGAGAGCGATCGCGCTTTCAGGTTGTTTTCAGGCTGGTAATAAGCAGGATCGTTTCGGAATGCATGAGGAAGTTTGGCTCCAAACACAAAAATGTCTCCGGGACGAAATCCGTTGATGCTGTTTCCTGCAATCACATTGCCTGTACTTTCCTGTATCAATGTGATCTGAAATTCATCATGTTGATGCAGTATATCATACAGATGTGGCAGATCATCGTTCTGCACCCAGACCGATTCGTTTACCGGCTTGGCTATTTTAAAGGGAAGGATCTTCATTTTTAGTAGTTATGATATGAAATATTCCAGTCAATATTGTTCATCCATAAAACAATGATAAGATCGTATTAGTTCAGGGTAAAATCAGCGTATTATCTGGATTCGTTCTAAATAACTTTGCAGAATAAGATATTGATGTCTTTTATTCGATAAAGAAATTGTAGAACACTTAATAACTGAAAAGATGAAATTTGAATGGAAAGGGGTTTTCCCCGCGGTTACGACCAAATTTACTGACGATGATGAACTTGATTTTAAAGCTTTTGATCTGAATCTGGATGCCCAGCTCGAAGCCGGGGTTAATGGCATCATTCTCGGGGGTTCGCTTGGAGAAGCCAGTACTTTGCTTCAGTCTGAAAAAGATGAATTACTCCGGCACACTGTAAAAGCGGTTAACGGAAAAGTTCCGGTTCTGATGAATGTTGCAGAGCAATCGACCAAAGCAGCTGTTGAAGCAGCTATCCGTGCACGTGACAACGGCGCCGATGGGTTGATGCTTCTGCCTCCAATGCGCTATACTTCCGATGACCGCGAAACAGTGACCTTTCTGCGTGCTGTTGCTCAGGCAACCGAATTGCCGATCATACTTTATAACAATCCGGCCGATTATAAAATCTGGATTTCACCGGATATGTTCCACCAGTTGGAAGATTTGCCATCCATTCAGGCAGTGAAAGAATCGACCCGCGATATTTCTAATGTGACCCGCATGAAAAATGAATTCGGCGACCGCTTTGCTGTGCTGACCGGTGTTGATACCCTCGGCATGGAAAGTTTGCTGATGGGTGCCGATGGTTGGGTTGCCGGACTGGTATGCGCTTTCCCACGAGAAACAGTTGCTATTTATCGCCTGATTAAAGCCGGAAAAATTCAGGAAGCCCTGAAAATTTACCGCTGGTTCTTGCCTGTTCTTGAATTAGATGTATCGACCAAATTGGTACAGAACATTAAACTGGCCGAAACGCTGACCGGACTTGGAACGGAAACGGTCCGTGCTCCCCGCCTTCCGTTGATTGGCACCGAACGCGAACGAATTCTGAGTATTCTGAATACGGCTTTGGCAAATCGGCCCGAATTACCAGATTATCTGAACCTGTAAGAACTAAAATCATGATACACGGAAAGAATGTTATTGGGTTTGATTTGTCGGCTGATGGTTCGGTTACCTTTCATACTTACAATCCAGCCACTCTTCATGAATTGCCCGAAAAATTTATTCAGGCAACCCCAAAAGAATTGGAAAGTGCTGTGGCAAAATCCGTTTCAGCCTATACGATTTATAAACGGAAAAGCGGGAAAGAGCGTGCATTATTTATTCGGGCCATTGCCGAAGAAATTGAACTTTTGGGAACTGCACTGATTGAACGTGCATGCGCTGAATCGGGCTTACCCGAAGGTCGGATAACAGGAGAGCGTGGCCGAACAGTCAATCAGTTGCGCTTGTTTGCGACAGTTCTCGAAGATGGATCGTGGGTGGAGGCGTCCATTGATCCGGCACAACCTGAGCGCAAACCTATGGCTCGTCCCGATATTCGCAAAATGTTGCAGCCTGTCGGACCGGTCGTGGTATTCACGGCCAGTAACTTTCCGCTTGCTTTTTCAACGGCTGGTGGCGATACAGCATCAGCGCTTGCTGCCGGAAATCCGGTTATTGTAAAAACTCATCCGTATCATGCCGGAACCAATGAACTGGTTTCAGGTGCCATCGTTCGCGCCGCACAAAAAACAGGCATGCCCGATGGGGTTTTCTCTTCCCTGAATTCGATTTATTTTTCAGTCGGACAAGAACTTGTGCTTCATTCTGAAGTCAAATCGGTGGCTTTTACCGGTTCGTTTACTGGTGGAAAAAGTTTATTCGAACTGGCTCAGAAACGTCAGATTCCCATCCCGGTTTTTG
>CAIPKZ010000466.1 GCA_903865775.1 uncultured Prolixibacteraceae bacterium
CAATCAAAAAGCATGGGAACAAAGCGAAAAGTCTATTCAAATATGGGCTGACTTACATTGCTTCTGTGCTGTTAAACGCTTTCTTTCAAGATGATATCGATATATTCAAATTTTTGTCATGTACTTAGATTTTTTTCATAGATTTAGCAACCACTAAACTTGAATAAGCGATGTCTCTTTTTGAAAATAAATCTGATGAACGTATACTTTGGTCCCGGTTTTTGAAAGGAAACAAGCATCTCCGCTGCAATGGATCAGGTACAAAGCTTTGAAGAATTTTCAGTTCGATGGCTTAGCTAACAAAATTGCCAAAAGATGGAAGATCCTGAACATAAAAGTCTGCTTCGAAACCGGAAAAATATGATGTGGTCGATCTTAACCGTCTGGGTGGTGGCGGAGAATATAATGCTCAGGATGGATTCCGTTGGACAAATGCTGTTTTTCTGAAACTTTGGAATGATCTGAAAATGCAGAAATAATTAGCAATTGGTTATGTATTCCCAATTCTTCGGGATTTTAACTTAATAAACAAGTGTTATTGCGAAAGCTGTAGAACCAAAATTTGAAAACATATAACTATGAAATACATATTTCTGAGCATTTACTTTGTTGTTTTTAGTCTGTATCTGTGTCTGGCTCAACCAGCAATGCCTGATGGAAATCCATGGCAAATAACGGTCTCCAATCCTGAAAGCTATGTTGGAATTGCGCTTTCGAGTGGACGTATTGGCCTCATGCCATCAAGTACGCCATTTAAAGTTGAATCGATTATTCTGAATAATGTCTACGACAAAGAGTCTGCGGAAGGTGTCAGTAAAATTCTGCTGGGGATCAATTTTGCAAATCTGGATGTGGTAATCGATGGCGATACGGTCAGCCAAACGAATATTGCAGGGTGGAAACAAACACTCAACATGAATAAGGCTCTTTTGACCACTTCATTTCGGTTCAAGGAAAAAGCGGAGATTGAATACACCATTTATGCCCTTCGTGGACTGCCCTATGTTGGACTTGTTGATGTTACGGTTAAGGCTCTTGCTGAAAATATTTCCATTTCAGTTACAGGCAAAATAACTTGCCCAACACAATATAAAGATCCAAGCGCTTCTTTTCGCATTCTGAAGGACAACGAAATAAAAATGCCTTTGCTGCAAACCGCAGCCAAAAGTCCTTTTGGGCGACAAACCCTTGCAACAACTTCAACTTTCATTTTTAATCACGAATTTCCTGAACTCAATCATTCGGTTAAAACATCATATTCTCATCAGCTTAGTTTTGATAGGAAGATAGATAAAGGCGAAATATACAATTTTGGCTGGTGTGGTGCTGTTTGCAGCAGTCAGGATTTCAGCGATCCGAAAAGTGAATCGGAACGGATGGTCATTTACATGATGCGGGGAAATAAATCGAGTGCAATTAACCAGCATGAAATGCTCTGGAGTAAATTGTGGCAAGGCGATATTGTGATTGAAGGAGATCTGGAATCTCAGCGCGATGTTCGTTTGGCATTGTTTCATCTGTATTCCTTCTCGAGAGACGACTCGAATCTGAGTATTGCCCCGATGGGACTTTCATCGTTGAATTACAATGGACATATTTTTTGGGATACTGAATTATGGATGTTTCCGCCGTTACTGGTTTTTAATCAGGAAATTGCTAATTCGTTGCTGAACTACCGGTTCGACAGGCTTCAAAAAGCCAAACAAAAGGCCAACAATTTTGGATTTGAGGGGGCGATGTTCCCTTGGGAATCAGACGATACGGGAGAAGAAGCTACACCAACCTGGGCTCTAACCGGAACTTTCGAGCATCACATTACTGCCGATGTAGGTATTGCCTTCTGGAATTACTTCCGGGTTACCAACAATTTGGTTTGGTTGAAAGAAAAAGGATTTCCGGTAATGAGCGAAGTGGCTAATTTCTGGGTAAGTCGGGCTGAAAAAAATAAAGACGGTTCGTATTCGATTCTGAATGTGGTTGGTCCCGATGAGTTTGCTCCTAATGTTGATGACAATGCGTTCACCAATGGTTCAGTAAAAGCAGCGCTTGGCTTTGCGATAAAAGCGTCCAATCTTTTGGGTGCAAAGGCCGATCCAAAGTGGAATGAAGTGGCAGAGCATCTTAAATTCAATTACTTCGGAAATGGAGTAATGAAAGAACACCGCGACTACAAAGGGGAAATCATTAAACAGGCCGATGTGAATCTGTTGGCTTATCCACTTGAATTGGTGACTGATGAGAAAACCGTAAAAAGAGATTTGGAATACTACGAACCGTTGATCTCAAAAGAAGGTCCGGCGATGGGATTGTCTGTTTTGTCGGTTATCTATGCCCGGATGGGGAACAGCGAAAAGGCGTTCGATTTATTTAAACGATCATATATTCCAAACAAACGTGCACCATTTGGCGCTTTAGCCGAATCGGCAACAAGTAACAATCCATACTTCGCGACGGGTGCTGGTGGCTTACTTCAGGCTGTCATCTTTGGATTTGGAGGTTTGCATTTTACTGAAGCTGGAATAATAGAAACGAAGCATTGTCTCCCCAAATCGTGGTCAAAACTCATAATTAAAGGAGTTGGGCCACAGAAGAAGACTTTTGTTTTTGAACATTAAGAGACTGTTTAAATTTTATTTTTTGATTCTATTAAGCATTAGTCTTATCATTGCAATCTGAATCATTACCTCGCTATAGTCGGTTAGGTATTCGAAGTCTTTAGTAAGTCTTCGGTAACTTTCAAGCCAGGCAAACGTTCTTTCGACAACCCATCTTTTGGGAATAACGGTAAATTTACTGGAATGGTCTGATCTTAAAACGATTTCAAGTATCCAGCCGAATGTGGTTTTGGTCTTCTCTATGAGTTCTCCACGATAACCACCATCAGTAACAATCTTGACCAGCCTTTCGAACCGACCTTTCAGTAAGGCAATAACATCACTTGCGCCTTTGCTGTCATGCACATTTGCAGCATGTACAACAACGGCAAGCAGCAAACCCATTGTATCTGTAACGATATGGCGTTTGCGACCTTTGATCATTTTGCCTCCATCAAAACCGCGACATTCGCCGCCCAATCTGGTTGTTTTAATAGACTGGCTATCAATACAGGCCAAACTGGGAGATTCATATTTTCCTGCTTTTTTGCGTATTTTGTCACGAAGCAGTTCATGTACTTGTTCTATGACACCGTTGTTCTTCCATTTCGTGAAATAGTAATAAACTAGTTCCCAGTTGGGAAAACAGCAAGGCATCATGCGCCATTGACAGCCTGTTTTAATCAAATAGAAAATGGCATTGAAAATATCCCGCAAAGAATGTTTTCTCTTACGGTTGTCGTTTAAAATGCCACTTAATAGCATCCATTGACTATCGGTGAGGTTGACTGGATAGTGTTTCATGTGTTCTTAACAGTTTGGTAACCATTAAGATAGCAAAACAAAACCAATTAACCAACTGATAGTCAGTGTTTTATTTGTAAATATTCTAAATTTAAACAGTCTCTAAATCTTTTCATACTATTTGGTTTTTTTTTGCATACTCTTTAAAGGATTTTCGGCTGACTCCTGTGTTTTTTTGTATGAACTTAATATAGGTCTGATAGACATTAGACAATATCTTTGATAAACATAAAGCTTTTAAATACATAAAATATTGAATTGCACGGTGTTTTTGATAATCTTTATTCACCCAAACATAAGTGAGAATAATACTCATATACAGTTAAGTGCTTGGTGAATTTATTGCAAAAAAAACTCTGTGATCAGAGCTTTTTTTTCTTCTTTTTAAGTTGTTGCTTGGGTAATTGTATCTTTTCTTCTATTCCGTACAATTCCTTTTCTCCCAATTCAGTTAATTCCAAATATGGAAATCCACCATCAAACAGTTATTTGCAGGTTTTAATCGAAATATCATCCCGACTGAAATCAATTTCACCGTGGACGGGCACAATGACCCGTCCGCGGCGAAGTTTTATAAAGTTGAAGTATTTGGTCCACATAGGGGATTATACAGGTAATGCTTCAGTCAAAGGAATATTCCCGGGATAGATATACAAGTTTGGCGTCTTGTCGGTAAATTCCATCGAGATCCCTTTCCTTGCTGCGGTTTCTTTTCCGGTGCCAAATCCGTCCGGAGAACCTGCGTAAACAGCTGGCCGGAGTTTATCACCCATCAGGTATTTCTGACCATCGCTATCCTGAACCAC
>CAIPKZ010000467.1 GCA_903865775.1 uncultured Prolixibacteraceae bacterium
CTTACTTTTAATATTCTTGAAATCTCCAAAATAAATATTCCGGTTGCGGCACAACGCTTCTTCTTTCCTTTCGCTTTTATTGGATTTGGAATACTTGGCGCTTTGTTCCCATTCCATACCTGGTCACCTGACGGTCACGCTTCGGCGCCAACCGCAGTTTCCATGCTTCACGCCGGAGTATTGATGAAACTTGGAGGATACGGATGTTTCCGCGTTGCTATGTTCCTGATGCCACAAGCTGCACAGGAAATGGCCTGGATTTTCATTATACTGACAACCATCAGTGTGGTTTATGGAGCTTTCAGTGCCATTTGGCAAACCGACCTTAAATTCATCAATGCTTACTCTTCAGTGAGCCATTGCGGATTGGTAATTTTTGCCTTGTTGATGATGAATGAAACCGCGATGGATGGAGCAATCCTTCAAATGATATCGCACGGTTTGATGACAGCCCTTTTCTTCGCCTTGATTGGGATGATTTATGGACGTACACACACCCGTGACATTCGGGAAATGGGCGGATTAATGAAAGTGATTCCTTTCCTTGCAGTTGTTTATATGATCGCAGGGTTTGCGTCATTGGGTCTTCCGGGATTAAGCGGTTTCGTAGCTGAAATGACTGTATTTGTAGGATCATTCCAACATCAGGATATGTTTCATCGCGTGGTTACAGTAATTGTTGCTTCTTCGATCGTTATTACTGCTGTATATATTTTAAAAGTAGTTGGAGTTTTGCTTCTTGGCCCTTTGAAAGATCAGCATCATGCACATTTGGAAGATGCCAAATGGTACGAGAAACTAAGCACTGTTACACTTGTTTTGGCTGTTGCAGCCATTGGTATTGCACCACTTTGGTTGTCTGATACCATTATAGCAAGTTTAAAACCAATTGTTGCACGTTTGGCAATGGTATTCTAAGGCCCCCTAAATCCCCCGAAGGGGGACTATAAAAAAGAATTAAAAAGGTGATAAAAAAGAAAAAATTATAAACGAAGCGTTCTTCACCCCCCTCCTTTGGAGGGGTTGGGGGAGGCTAAATATTTTGGATATGGATCTCGGACAATTTATACTCATGCGCCACGAATTGCTGCTCACTGTAGCAGCCCTTGCTATTCTGGTTGCTGAAATCTTTACCAGCGAAAAAAACAAATCGAAAATCATCAATTTCACTTTAGTGCTTTTTGCTTTGGTAACCTTCATTGGTTTTATTCCCGGACAAACCGGTGATTTATTTGGTGGATCATTCCAATCGAGCCAATTGACCGTTTTCATGAAAAACGTACTTAATCTGGCGGTGCTGATTGTCTTTCTTCAGGCCGAAGGATGGTTACGGAAACCGGAAAATGCTGACAAAATCAGTGAATATTTTATCTTGACCTTGTCAACACTGATCGGTATGAACTTCATGATTTCAGCTGGCGACTTCCTAATCTTTTACATTGGACTCGAAACTGCAACTATCCCGATTGCCGGGCTGGCCGCCTTCGACAAATACAAAAGTAAATCAGCTGAAGCAGGTATCAAATTGATCCTGTCCTCTGCCCTATCTTCAGGAATTCTATTATTTGGACTTTCGATGATTTACGGAGCAACCGGATCAATTTATTTTGCTGACATCGTAACCAAAGTTCAGCCTAATGCGCTGATTGCACTTGGCTTCGTATTCTTTGTGAGCGGAATGGGTTTCAAAATTTCGCTGGTGCCTTTCCATTTCTGGACAGCCGACGTTTACGAAGGTGCTCCAATCAATGTGACATCATACCTTTCGGTCGTTTCAAAAGGCGCCGCAGCATTTATATTCACGATCATTGTGTTCACCGTTTTTAAAAACATTATGGAACTTTGGAAACCAATGATTTATACGCTGGCGGTAATGACCATGACAATTGGTAACCTGTTTGCCATGCGTCAGAATAATATTAAACGATTCCTGGCCTTTTCATCGGTTGCACAAGCCGGTTTTATCCTGTTGGGTATTCTTGGTGCAGGTGAGCTTGGAATGACTTCAATTGTATATTTCGTGCTCGTTTATGTATTCACCAACCTCGGAGCATTCGGAGTTGTAGCTGCAATCCACAATGCCTCGGGTGTTGAGACTATTTCAGGATACAATGGATTATACCAGACAAATCCAAAACTTGGTCTGCTGATGACCATTTCTTTGTTCTCTTTGGCGGGAATTCCACCAATTGCTGGTTTCTTCGGAAAATTTTTCCTGTTTACTGCAGCTGCCGGGGCCGGTTATTATATTCTGGTTTTGATCGCTGTATTAAATGCAACCATCTCACTCTATTATTATTTACTGGTGATAAGAGCCATATTTATAGAAAAGAATGATCAACCAATTCCTGAATTCCGGAGTTCCAATGCCATGCGAATTGCTTTAGTGATGTGTGCTGCAGGCATATTTATCATCGGCTTTGCCAGCGGAATCTTCGAATACATCCGGAGCATCAGTATTTTATTTTTAAACTAATAAGACCCGAAAAATGGCTCTCAATAAAGGAAAACATCTGGTAGAAGAAATAGACGGCGCCCGTTGCTCGGTGGTTGAAAAAGGAATTCCAGCAGACCGGACTGAATTTTTGAAAAAACTGCTCGAACTGAACGGATATACTGTAAAAGTGGCGGCAGTTGCTGAAACAGAAAATTTTAACATTGGTGTTACCGACCTTCTATTTAATCCGGTGGTTGACGTTTATAAACGCAGTTTAAAAAGCATTTCCGGTAAAAAAGTAACTCCGGCATACTGGCTTCAGGAATCGGATCAGGAAACCGAAGCTGAGGTTAATTACTGGATAAAATAAGCAAATCTTAAAGGATTTATAGCTAAGAGGCCGTCTCAGGAATACTGGGACGGCCTCTTTTGTTATGATCTGTATTCGATCAACTCAAGGTCGGACTTTGAGTCAGGCTCTGAGTAATCAAACAAATAAACTATACGAGTTTTAAATCTCCACCAGGTTATTCTTCAGGGCATAAATGATTACCTCAATCATGTTGCTGGATTTGGTTTTCTCCATCAGTTTCGACCGGTGTTTTTCTACCGTACGATCCGAAATCTGAAGTTTATCAGCAATCACTTTTATTGGCAGGCCTTCCATCGACAGGCAAAGTATTTGACTTTCACGGGTCGAAAAATATTCATTTTTCCGATTCTTCATGTTGATGTTGTGCTGGCTGAAAATATCAGTCAGTTTTTCACCCAGTGATTCCGAAACCACCACATTTTCCTTTTTCAGGATATTTAACACGTCGGCTATAAAATATTCGTTTTCGGCATTTCGCTTATTCAGCGGAGTAACCAAACCAATCATAAGCGAATAACCTGAATATTTTTCATAAACCGAAACACTGATAGTCACATCAGTTTTTAGGCCGGATTGGGATATTAATGTAATCTCTTCGCTGAACGAATCCATCAGCAGATTAGAACACCGTTCAATCCGGTCGGCTATTTTTTGATAAGAAAAGTCATCGAGAATGTCACTGATTGTAAGTGAAGTCAGGGAACTTTGCTCCAGTTCAAGTATTTTTAGCAAAGCTGGATTGGCATTAAAAAGTGTGCTTCCGTTGAATAAGAATATCCCATTTGGCGTTAAATTAAATAAAGCCTTAAATTCGCGACGGCCAATTTCAGTAAGTTTTTTAAATTTTGCGAGCCGCTTTTCAATGGATTTTATCAGGTCGTTGTTGTTAAATGGTTTTACAAAGTAATCGTCTACACCCAAATCCAGACCAAACCGAATCTCTTCCAATTCCGAATGGCCCGTCAGGAACATAAAAGGAATACGATCAATCAAGGTACTTTCCTTCAAAACATTGTAAACCTGATATCCATCAATCGGATCCATTTTTATATCACAGAGAATCAAATCAGGATTATATTCAAATGCTTTCTGAATGCCTGCTGCCCCGTTATTGGTGCAACACACATCAAATCCATGTTGAGAAAGTACATTCCGAATGGTTTTTAAAAATCGTTGGTCGTCTTCAATAACCAATATTTTGGTCTGAAAATTCATAGATACAGATTTGAATTAAACAACTAACCTCAGATTGTCTATAATAGTTCCCGGTCGGAACTCGAAGGACTTGTTTCACACGGGATAATCAGCTTGATGTCGGTTCCCTGACTTAAAGTACTTGAAATATAGATTGACCCGCCCAGAAAATCGGTTATTGAACTCACAATGGCTAAACCTAATCCATAACCTGGTATTCTTCGGGCATTTGATGCACGATAGAACGGATTAAAGACCAGCTCAGACTCTTCCTCCGGAATTCCTATTCCGGCATCCTGAATTTTTATTATAAGTTCCTGACTGGTTGTTTTTATTAGTAATTTCACTTCACCATTCGAAAACTTCAAAGCGTTGGAGCACAGATTGGTAAGTATAAGTCTCAACAGGGCAGGGTCAGAATATATTTCGGAATAGTCCAAATCCCATTGTACTGCAATCCGTTTATAGCTTAGGTTTTGTTTTTCAAGATCCACATTCACCTTCTGTATAAACTGTTTCAATTTAAAAAATGAATAGCTGGCAAGTATCTGACCTTTGGAACTTGTGCTGATGAGTTGAATATTATCCAGAAAACTGACTACATTCTCAATCGATTCTTCGCACATCGATATACTTTCATCTTTGATTTCCTGATCCATATCAGAACTAAACTCTTTGAGGAATTGAATATTTGATTTGAGGATAGCGATCGGAGTGCGTAATTCGTGCGAAATACTGCTGATAATCTGCTGATATTCTGAACTTCCACCACGGAGTCGTCTTAATAGTTTCAAACCAACTGAATCTTTTGGTCTGAGGTCTTTTTCTTCCATTTGATTAATCTGATCGGTTATAAATTGGTTTATTTCTTAAAGGTAAAACAAACTAACGGATATTCAAGCTGTTGATTATAAAAAATCCATTTGATTACCTTTTGATTGAAGTAGGATAAACCGAATGAAAAATCAGCTAATCTACTATGGTAAAATGACTTTGTATGAAATACTCATCCAAACAGCCTGTGTTATTTTCGAATGCCTTAACATTCCAGCCAGTTTATTACAATTCTTTCATTTCCGTTTTTTCGATCTTCGAATCCGCAACTCCGTTCACCTGATGAGTTGAGAAATTTGTGACATTTTTCAGAATAAACTGCGGAGCACCATCACCCTTTTGAGCATCTACATTATAGAACGATGCATCGTGAACATCATCCAATACAAAAGCTGGGCGCTCATCGCGATTCATATAGCGCAACACCACATCACTCACCCGTAATCCTTTTACATAGCGGAAATACATTCCGTATGCAGGCAAAGAGTGCCAACGATAGGGATCGGGATACATGTCGATATTTTCAGGAACATCTTTATCGATCGCCTCTTTTGATGCTCCTGCCCGGAAATAAATCCGGATATTGCTCAAGGTCAGATCTTCGATGTAATGACCGGGAATGCCCATCACCATTCCGGCTCCAACTTCGGGGAATTTTGGCCGTCCGCCTACATCATAAACATTAATGTTGCTGAAAGTAATGCGCCGGCAAACACCCACCGGAGTTCCTTCAGGGCCACGCATTCGGGCATTTAAGCGGATAAAAAAAGGCGTATCGGTCACATCGCGCATTGTGATGTTGTCAATCAGCACATCTTCAATCAGCCCGCCGTCGGCAGTTTCGATACAGATTCCGCGTGAATGCACAAAAACACAATTCGAAACAGTGATATTCCGGAAACCGCCGTTCGACTCGGTTCCCATCTTCAACCGACCGGTAATGCTGTGTTTGGCATCCGGGGCTTCATCTTTAAATTCAGTTTTGAAAGTTCCATCCATCAGGGAGCCGAAATCGTAGCCATACACCTGGCAATTGGTGATGGTGACATTTTCGGTGGGGCGCGCATATCCCAATCCGAACGACGATTTCAGGCAAAGACCATCGTCGGTAGGCGAGTTGATGTTGCAGTTTGAAATCCGTACATTTTTGCAGCAGTCGATATCAAAAGCGTCGCGGTCGGCATCAGCACGAACATTATCGATAGTGAGATTATCGACACCTGTAGCGAGGATACAGAAATGACCGCCATGCAGAATGGATATGTCCCTGATCGTCACGTTGAAGCAATTTTTCAGGCCGATCGCCTTATTTCCTGAACCTTTAATATCGGGCTTATCATAGGTGTACAATCCTTTCCCCCAGATCATTCCATGACCTTCGATGGCAATATCGCGCAGACTGTCGCCGTAAATCAGGCTGTTTTTCCAATAGCTGTGACCAAAATCCTGGAACTTTTTGTACCAGGCATCAGCTTCCGGCAAATCATATCCTACCCCATTCACTTCCTGATCACCAATCAACACAGCCCCCTGATCCAGATGAAGCGTGATTCTACTTTTCATGTGAATGGTATAGGAAAGAAAATTTCCGGCAGGAAAGAAAACAGTTCCTCCACCATTACTGGCAGCAGCATCAATCGCAGCGTTGATTGCCTTGGTATTGTTGGTTTTCCCATCACCTTTGGCTCCAAAATCGATAATGTTATAAAAAACATCTTTAGCCGAAATGGAAAGTGCAATTGAAAAGAACATCAGCGCAGATAGGAGAAATTTTTTATTTTTCATATACTCAATTTTTCATGAACCACATTGACATCTTTTATTGTATCAACGAACTATTGAAGCCTCGTCATGCTGAACTTGTCATGTTAATTTTGCAAAGGCACCAGGAACAAAAATTATTATTTTTCTATGTGACCTATGTGGTTATTTCATTGAAGGATTATTTCCTGTTTTTCAGATACCCGATCAATGCCTCGGGGTCATCCGTCTGTATCCCTTCCGTTCCCCATTGAATAATTTGCTCCCATTCGGCCGGTGTTCCCTTTTCTTCATCCACAAAAACCTTTAATTTATTGACATGAGCAGTTTTCACAAATCGTTCATTCAATTGTCCCATATCGCTTGCCAATGCCTGTGGATGAATCTGGGAAATAACTTCCAGAATATTCTTTTCCGGACCCGGGTCTGGCATCGGAATGCACTCATAACAAAGACTTTTCAGTTGTTTGATAATCTCCATTCGTGATGCCGGAATATACCAGATGATCTGGCGTTCCATATCGTATTTGTGAATGATCTGAAGCAATTCAGGAACAAGTGGTTCTTTTAAATCGAGGTAAATACCAATCTGACCACGACACAACTGCAGAATTTCTTCGATAGTTGGAATGCGTGTATTCTTCCAGTCCGGACCTGTTTTTTCGCCAATGTCCAGCTGTTTGAGTTCTGCAAGCGTATAATCCTTTACCTTTCCGGTTTTGCCAATTACATAGGCATCGATTGAAGCATTGTGAACGCTTACAATTCTTCCGTCTTTGGTCATTCGTGTATCAATTTCAACAAAATCGCAACCCAGATCGATCGCTTTCTGGATGGCTGGCAGTGAATTCTCAGGAATACCCACGTGGGCACCGCGATGCGCAATGACATAGGTATTCCCGTGTCTTGGTTTGGGAAAATCTATCCCAGATTGTGCAATTGATTGATATTGTCCTACTACAATTGATGCGACAATCAGAAAGCCACGTATGAAATTGATATATTGAATTTTCATTTTTTTTCTCATTTATTTACCTGTCTGCCTTAATACGAAAGGCTGATTTTCCTTAAAGTTATCCGTCAAGGGTTGAAGAATTTGAATATCATCGGCCGTATTCTTCGCTGCGGTGATGGCAAATATTTTTATTTTGTCATTATCCGGCAACGTAATTTCTCCTGTATTCTGAGCCAGATTAATTTCGTACTTGAAAATGTACGAATAGGTGTACGGTATATTCTGAGAAGGATATCCAAAATGGTAATGTGAGGCAAACCAGGCAATGTTATCGTGCTTCAGAAATGGCTCTTTTACGCCCAGCACCGTGTGTCCGTCCAGATCAAACTGACGGTCGTAATGCTGACCGTAAAATCCGAACCATTTGGGGATCGTCAGACTCACTGGCTTGCCGTTTAAGGTAAATGTTCCTGAAGTTTCGTCGGTCGCTGAAGCCAGAATGTAAACTTTATTAAAATTCCCTGAAGGGATTTTGATCGTTTGTCCCTTGCAGGTCACCGCATTCTTCTGAAGGTCGACAGTACTGCCCATTTTAAACTTCACGCCTTCGCTCACCAATTCTGAAGGCATCATTTCTCCCGGATAATTTTCAACATGTCCATGGTCGGTCGGGTCATATTTTGGACACATATCTCCATCGGTACGATTGTCGTCGAAGCTAATTACATCCTGATCGTAGGCCAAATCAACTGTCGATTGTTCTGTTGTAACCAGTCTTGCGGAAGCCAGTTTAACGGCATAACTCCGGATGGTATAATGCGACAAATCGAAATTGAGTGCATTGCCTGCAATATTTGCCTCTCCGATTTTTTGTTCCTGTCCATTGACTTCATAGGCATCCAGGATTTTGCCAGCAAATTTCATACTCACTCCTGTTTGATCATTTCCGGTTAATTCATTGATCCGGACAATCAGGTAGTCGTTTTGCTCGGCTTTTTTCAGGGCCATCAAACCAACTTTCGGTGAATTAATGGTTAAAAATGAAAATGAATCACCAGCTTTTCCAGCGTGTTTGGGAACTTCATAAGCAATTAACGGCGTATTCAGAAACTCAGCCTGCCATTGGGTTTCACTCTGTGACCAGTCGCCGCTGTGGCTGTACAAACCATATTTTATATCCTGAATTCCCCAGTCCTGCGAGGCCTGGTACAACCAGATCGGACAAAGTTTTGCCGAAGGCGTGTATTCCAGGGTCAGTCGCAAGGTGTTTGCATCAGGTTTATCCGAACCATAGCGGCAATCTTCCAACACAGAAACACCAAATTTTCCGGACTGATCGGTCAGGTCGAACCATTTTTTCGAAGGCACCTCAAATTTTGTTTCGTGATTGGTATTTCGCTGAATCGTTGCAACGCCCAGATTATATGTGGCATTTTCATTTTCAGCGGTAAATGGAAACGATGCTTTCAGGCTAACTCCGGTCGATTGCCAGTCAAGTTTATTGGCAACTTCCACCCGCTTACCGGCATCTCCGGCTGATAGGCTGATGATTTGAGTGATTTCTGAATTCTGCCCTTTACGCGAAACCTCAAATGAAACCCGAACAGGCCCGTTTTCAATCATTTTAACCGATACGTCTTCATTCATAAAGGCAAACGGAGGATTCTTCCGGTCACTCCAGAACATATTCCAGGCTGGTTCTCTTCTGGGCGTTTCAGCCTGAAATTCCAGACGAGCCGGTTTCTGAAGCAACTCGCGATTCTGTTTTTTATCCAAAATGCTGGCAATATCTCCTTTCTCATCGATACTAACTTTATAATATTCATTTTCAAGAACATTGGGTTCAATTGCCAGTGATTCAGTTTTCAGTTTCGATGCTGAGACCGATTCCCTGACGTCGTAAACAGAAACTCCCATAGAAGGAATTCGGGTCAGGAATATGAATTTTACTTTGTTGTTGCTTCTGGAAATGATTTGCGAAGGAACTTCCTTCCCTTTCGAATCAAAAACCAGAAGGTGTGACGGCATTTTGTCAAAGCTCATTTCTGCAGCACAAACGTCTTCACGCTCAATGGCAACCGGATTATAAACCGCGAGTGACCGGCCTTTGGTTTGTGTATTAAGTTGTGAAGAGACTTCACGTAAAGAATTTTTCAGGACTTCAGAAAAACCATTTTGAGCAATAAATTCATCGTTCCAGGCCAGTTTAAAAGCGCTTGGAATGGCTGTTCCCGGCAACACATCGTGCATTTGACTGCCCAAAACCAGCTCCCATGAATTATTCAATTTTTCAGTAGGATAAGCAGCATTGGTAAGGTAATTTGCCATACAGGCTATTTGCTCCGACGATTGAGCCAGAATTTCGTTTTTGCGGTTCAATCGTTTCATGTACGACTGCGAAGTTTGCGATCCGGCGCTGTGCTCGATCAGCAGCAAATCGCCTGAGTAAACAGGTAATTTCTTTCTGATTTCAGGAGTAATATCCTTATACATTTGGTCTGAAGAAGTTAATATTACCTTCATTTTGCTATCCGGATTGTTCAGGCTGCCCTGTGCATAAATCACATCCCGATCGCGAAGACCACCACCCATATCACCACAACCATAATAACGATATCCGAAGTTGATGCCATATTTATCGTGATCATCTGCCACACGTTTCACCCAATACGGATCAATATCCAGACGAGAAAGCAAATCGCCGTCATAATCAGTGGCGTCGAGACAGGCGATCACTCCTTTTCCGTCCGGTCCGTTCCATACACCAACATTAAATGGTAATGGAATCGCAGCCTTAAAACTGTTTATGGTCAGTTTCTGTGTCGAAAAGCCGATGAGTCCGGCATAGTTCAAAATGGAAGGTAGATTCGCTACAAATCCAAAACAGTCGGGCAACATATAATCCATACTTTCCTTGCCGAATTCGCTTCGAAAATAGTTGTTCCCAAAAAGGATTTGTCTGATCACCGATTCCGAAGAAGAAATATTTACTTCCCCTTCCTCTACAGAAGATCCAGCCACATTCCAACGCCCCCGATCGATATATCCTTTTAATTTCTTATAGGATTCCGGATGGTATTCTTTCATTAACCGGTAGCGGCGTGAACCGGTAAAGCTGTATACATAGTCAGGAAATTTATCGAATAAGCGGTAATTCTCCTCCATGGTATTTTTCAGGTATTCACTCACTGTTGTTTTGTAATCCCATTCGTACTCCGAATCGAGATGCGTATAGCCAACTGTGTACAGAACCCGTTCTTTCGTAATGTCATATTTGGCTCGTCTATCTATAGGTTGTGCATAAATCAACACAGGCATTAAGAGTATCAAAAAGAGTAAAGATTGTTTTTTCATGATTTGTATTTCGTTACACATATATTATTCAGAGACAATATTTGATAAAAATAGATTTATCCATTACCAAAAAATTCAGTAATTGTGAATAATGCACATTAAATATTAACCTCTTCAATGCATTGAAATTGAATTAAACTCCATCCTAATTCTTCAAAAAGGCATCGATCCGATCTTTCACATTTTGCCTGATATTCATCCAGAACAAGTTGTAATCGTAAACATGATAATTTTTTATCGGCTTCTTTTCATCATCTAATACCACATCAGTATTTATCCAAAGGATTTTGGAAGATGGTTCAATTCCTGCTCCAACCGTATGAGGAACAACCGTGTCAAACCCAAACATGATTCCCTGATGAAGTTCCGGTGAAGCCCATTGTTCAGAAGTTGTCCAGGTCAGTGGGTTTACACATACTGAATTTCCATTTTCGGCTGCAATTAATTTGGGTAATTCCCCTTTTGCATAAGTCCGCCATCCAACAAAACATCCGGTCTGATCGGATTTCTCACCAACATGAATCGTTTTGAATGCTTTTTTTTCAATTGGATAACCAATTACATAAGCACAAACCAATTGTTTCTGCAAAGGTTTTGCATCGAAGAATTCCTGAAGTAGCCGGATGGCATGTAGGCTTCCCTGACTGTGCGATGCGATTATGATGGGTCGGCCTTTATTTTCGTGTTCTAAATACCATCGAAATGCATTTCGAATATCAGCATAGGCAAAATCAAAAGTCTGCGTAGCAACTGGTGTTCCAAAAACATAAAAAGTCTTCATATTGGCCTGACGATAACGTGGTGCAAAAACACGGCAACTGCCATTAAAAACCGTAGTCTGCATCAGAATTGACAAATTATCGGTTGTGCTGTTGACGACAGTATCGCGCAAATCGGCATTCCACGGCGAAGTTTTTTCCTCGCCAAAATAAGAAGTCGGATGAATAAAAAACACATCGGCACGGGTGTCCCGGACTTCATCTTTCAAAAAAGCCGGAATCACATCGCTGTTATCCTCCTTGAAAGGCGATGCAGCCCAATATTGAAGATCGCTGTAATCGGGTGCCGGACTTGTGTTTGGCCCGGCTTCTGAATTACGGGGCTGGGCATTTGAATAAGAAACGATGAGCAATGTAGCAATTACTAATAAAAGTGTATTTTTTTTCATATTATAGGTATAAATCTATTTTCTGATTTTCAGTATTAATTTTCACATCCCAGATCCTTCCTCAAACGTGGAAGGCTTTTCAGAGAATGACAGAAAAGTTTTCACAAAAGGTAATTCCATATTGATTTTGAGAACGCCTAAAGTCCCCCATTTGGGGGATTAGGGGGCCGATATTACAGGTTTATCACTCATTTCGAAACGTAAAGTTCCACCCTGTGCTATTTCTGAATGCCTGAACCAGAACCGGTCAAGTGGAACTTCGTTCAACCATATTTTACTGACGTATTTGTTTTGAGGAGCATAATTGTCTGCAATAACTGTCAGAACATTTTCTCCCATTTTGATTTCGGCTTTTTTGAATAGCGGTGCACCAAACTGGTAAACATCCGATCCGGCAACCGGGTAAAAGCCCAATGCACTGAACACGTACCAGGCCGATAAAGTTCCGGCGTCGTCATCACCGTCGATTCCATCGTATCCGGCGCCATACTTGTTATCCAGAATCCAGCGCACCCATTTTTGTGTGAGATCTGGCCGTCCGGCAGAGTTAAACAAGTAAGCTGCATGCAGATCGGGCTCATTGCCATGCCAGTAGTACGAACCAGGAGTCACCGTTCCGCATGTTGAATCAGAAAGTGCGAAGAAATCATTCAGTTCTTTCACAAAATATTCCTTGCTTTTAAACATCGAAATCAAACCTTCCGGACTAAAAAACAGCGCCCACCTCCATTGTAAAGCGCTTCCCTCCACATAGCCTTTGGTATATTCTTCCTTAAAATCAAGGTAGGTTAACTTGAGTGGATCAAATTTTTCATCAAACTTTCCGGAAGAAAATCGGGCCTGAAAATACTGCGTCTGAGGGTTCCAGACATTCCGGTAAAATTGAGCATGTCCGGCAAATAATTGTGCATCCTCAGTATAACCAAGCGCAGTGGCTAATTTTGAAACGGCATCGTCGGCATAGGCATATTCGAGTGTTTTGCTTACCGACTGATCCATCATATCAGCTGGACAATACTGATATTTCAGACAATCAGCCATTCCTTCGCGTGGTTTAAACCCTTCCTTCGGAGGGTCAATTCCCAAAGCTGCCTTTCGCATGGCCTGGTAAGCGGTTTCCACATCAAAATCGCGGATTCCTTTCTGATAAGCTTCCGAAATCACAATGTCGGCCGAAGCACCGAGCATGGATCCGGTATAGCCATATCCCGAAGGCCAGCGTGGCAAAACGCCTCCCTGTTCGCACATTTTAACCAGCGAAACCATCATATCTCGCTGATATTTAGGAACAATCAAGGTATAAAGTGGATGGCTTGTCCGAAAAGTATCCCACAAGGAAAGGTCAGTGAAATATCTGAAATCAGTAGTTTGATGCACTTTTTTGTCGAAACCCATGTAATCGCCGTTGGCATCATTGAATAAGGTTGGCATTTGCAAGGATCGGTAAAGCGCCGAATAAAATATCTTCTGCTGATCCGCTGTTCCGCCTTCAATTTTGATGAGCGAAAGTTTGTCTTCCCAGGCCTGACTGGCTTTCTGCTGAACTGCATCAAAACTTAAATGGCCTGCTTCTGCTTCCAGATTGGCTCTCGCATTTTCGATACTCACATACGAAATACCCAGCCTAAGTTCGACAAGCTGATCAGCATTTCCTTTACTGAAGCCCAGATCAACTCCAATCTGATCGCCTTTTATGGCTGCCTGATTTTTATAAAACTGATTGCCCGACCAGACTCCGAATCCGGAGAATGGCTGACTGAAACGGGCAGAAAAATACACTTTCGCACCACCGTACCTTCCGGCAAATGAACCAAATGTGCGGATAGTGCCGCTTACCTCCTGCTTTTCAGGAGAAATCTGAACTTCACCTTCGGTTGCTTTATTTTTTCCCAGCGCACTTGAAACATCTATCAGAATATGCGGCAACTCTTTTCCGGAGAAAGTATAACGGTGCACCCCTACCCTTTCGCTGGCAGTTAATTCGGCCAGAATTCCCTGTTTCGGGAGCTTCACCGCATAATATCCTGGGAAAGCTACTTCGTCGCGATGCGTGAATTTGCTGTAGTGTTGCGCCCAATACTCCTTTTGTCCGTTTTTGCCAATGGTTGGGATCACCCTGAAATGGCCGCCTTCATAAGCCCCGGTACCAATCATGCGGGTGTGACTGAAACCCATAATTTTGTGATCGCCATAGTAGTAACCGGCAGTACTGACGGTATTTTCATCGAAAAAATTGGCGCCAAGGAAAAATTCAGTATCCGGACTGAGGCGAACCATTCCGAAAGGAACCGTTGCCCCTGGAATATCGTCGCCGCTGGTATAAGAAGGAAAACCACCTGTGCCAATAAACGGATCGACCAATTGCCCAAGCTGACCGGGTTTTGCCGAAACAGACATTTGTCCATGAGTTACGCAAACCGCCCGCTGATAACTGATAGTAATTCCAAGGATAACCATTACGAAAAATAGCAGAAATGCTAAAACCAAAATCAACAAGTATTTTAAGATTCGTCTCATTTTGCTTTTTATAATTTGAAATATTGTATAATTTTCATTGAACCCACTTCGGGGTTCCAAAATTCAATATCTCCATTGCCTCCGGTTTCACCGGAGGTTATTCATATTTAAGTCCTTCGGACTTGATGAGTAGAAAAACCCTGATAAGGGTTCAATTTGAATAACCGTGGGTGTAACCCACGGAAAGCAAACGATATGTCAGCACAACCCTGAAAGGGTTGAATCATTAAAAAACTTCTTTTAATAATCTGAAGCCAATTATATCGAACACGTCTTTCCATGTGATCATGATTAATTTTTAATTAGGTGATAACCAATTTGTAGAGACTTCTGTTTTTCTGAAAGAGAAAGCATAAACCCATCACAAAGCACTTCCCCTTTTTGAATAATTTTAATGCCTGTATCATCATCAGTTAATTCATAATCAGCAGCTTTATCCAATCCCCGCAGTTTGACAGTGATCGATTCATCCGGACAATTATTTCGCCGGAAAGCGATGACAACTCCATCATTTTCTTTCGGCCTGTTAAGCTGATAAGCCAGCCAGACATCATCACTGGTGTTGTTCTCACTTGCTGTAAGCGGGTAATAATCGGCATAAAAAAACGGACGAATATTTTTGTAGTCCTGAATCCGTTTCTGAATGGCCGGAATCGGTTCCGAGTTTTTTCCGGTGACTTCCCAGTTCATCACTGCGGTTCCACCCAATCCTGAACGGAAAGTGTAACCATCGGTTTTATAAATTGCGGTTCCATGAATGGGCAAATAGAAGTTCAATCCGTAGGTATGGCACTGGTAACCGTTTGGTTCGCCATACTGATAATCGGTACGCCAAAGCGGAGCACTACGGGATGTAGTTTCCAGATCGAGCCGTCGGCCACCACTGGCGCAGTTGTCGATCAGTAATTTCGGGAAACGAACCAGCAAACTGTCCCAAAAGGCATAAAGTCCTTCAATGTGTTTGATTTCCGAAATTCCCACACGGTCAGGTTTGTCATTGGCATCCCAGTAGGGTTTTGGGTCGAAATTGAAATCCTGACGGTAATAATCGATGCCTTCTTTTTTCAAAAATCCTGAAATATAGTCGGTTAACCAAATCCGTGCTTGTTCATTCCCCAGATCGAAGAGCGAGTTTTTGCTTTTTGGAAGCTTAATCAGCCATTCCGGATGTTCGGTATAAAGTTGTGTTCCTTCCATGACGCGCTCAGGCTCGAACCAGACCATGAATTTAGCGCCGGTTTGATGGACCGCATCGGCCACCGGTTTTAATCCGATGGGAAAGCGTGTTTTTTCAACGGTCCAGTTGCCCACATTCTGATGCCATTGTCCGCCTTTGACCAATCCGTTGCAACCAGTGTACCAACCGGCATCCAGCCAAAATACTTCAGGTAAAATGTCGAACTGCCTGTAGCGTTTTACCACAGCCGTTGCAAATTCTTCTGTCAGACATTCGTATTCGCCACAGGGTGCCGGATCGCCGTAATCAAAACTACCAGAAAGCGGATATTCGGCAAACTTTCCGTCAATTTTGCGAGAATGATGCGCCAGAATAAATTGCCTGAATTGGTTGTGACCAATCATCCGGTCGTCGCCTTTCCAGAACAGCAGGCAGATTTTAGGTGTGCGAATTTCTTCTTTTGGATTCAGAACCAAATGCATTTTTTCCATGCCTGATTTCAGCGAAACTGATTTTTCATCAGCCTGCAAAACATCGGCAAACCATTTTCCGGTCCAGCCTACTGCCACCATGATTCCCTGTTGCCCGGGCATTTCGATATTGAAAAACGGGAAAGCGGTATGATCCGAAGAACGTCCGCCTGAAGGAGTCATGTAAATA
>CAIPKZ010000468.1 GCA_903865775.1 uncultured Prolixibacteraceae bacterium
GGCACTTTCTGGTAAACCGGTTGCTTCCGGGTTCTTTTCGGTAAACGATGGTTCCTGGTATTCTCATGTCGATATGGGGCAATGGGCCGATCTCATGTTAATTGCACCCGCAACTGCATCCACCCTTGGCAAAATGGCTCACGGTATTTGTGACAATTTGCTCATAACTACCTATATGTCGGCAAAATGTCCGGTAATCGTTGCACCTGCAATGGATCTGGATATGTTCAGACATCCGGCAAACCTGTCGAATATTGAAATCCTCCGATCTTATGGGAACCTGATTATTGAACCTGCCGAAGGCGAACTGGCCAGCGGTTTGTATGGCAAAGGCCGGATGGAAGAGCCGGAGAATATTCTGGAGGAAGTGGTGAAGTTCTTCGATCAAAAAAAAAAACTTCTGAATAGGCATTTCCTGATCACTGCCGGTCCGACCTACGAAAAAATTGATCCGGTACGTTTTATCGGGAATTATTCATCAGGCAAAATGGGTTATGCCATTGCCGATGCCCTTACTGCTGCCGGCGCAAAAGTAATCCTCGTTTCCGGTCCGGTTCAAATCAAAAATACAAATCCTGAAATCACAGTCATTCCGGTTGAATCTGCCAGCGAAATGCATGAACACTGCGTCCGTATTTTTCCGGAAATGGATGGGGCAGTCATGTGTGCTGCGGTGTCCGATTTTACTACCGAAAGTTATTCCGGAACCAAAATCAAACGTGAAAAAAATGATTTGACTCTTCACCTGAAACCGACTCCTGACATCGCTGCTGCGTTGGGTAAATTGAAGACCGATAAACAACTGCTGATTGGTTTCGCACTCGAAACCAGCGATGAACTGGCAAACGCCTATTCGAAACTGAAGCGTAAGAATCTGGACCTGATTATTTTGAATTCGCTGAATGACCGGGGAGCTGGGTTTGGCGTGGATACCAACAAAATAACAATGATCGGTCAGGACAATAATCCGGCTTTTTTCGAGTTAAAATCGAAGACAGAAGTAGCTGAAGATATTGTTGCCCGGATTATTTCGGAGATGGAGAAAAAGATAGGCAATAGGGAATAGGCAATTAGGGAATTGGCAATTAGGGAATAAGGAATTGTAATTAGGAAAAGGAAAAATGTTCGGTTACATTGATCTTGTAGCACCAGAGGTGCGAAACCTGCCCGCAGCAGGCGGTATTTGTAGAAAAAGGAAATAATCGAAGAAATTCGTCCGCGAAAAAAAGGTGAACACTGCCTTGACTTCTTTTCGGACGAAACAGAATGGACTTTCAAAAAAGTGATACAAAATAGATTTCGATGAAAAAATGTGGATTGTTTTTTATTGTTTTTATCATTGGCCTGAATAGTGCTTTTGCTCAGGAATTGCGCTGCAATATCAGTATTTCGGCTCAAAAAATTCAGGGAGCAAATAAAACTGTTTTTGAAACAATGCAATCGGACCTGTACGAGTTCATGAATAACCGGAAATGGACTGACCAGAAGTTTGCAATGGACGAACGGATTGAATGTAATTTCTTCATAAATCTGGAAGAACAAATATCTTCGGATGAGTTTAAAGGCACCATTCAGATTCAGTTACGCCGGCCTGTTTTCGGAGCATCGTATGAAACGATTTTGCTGAATCTTAAGGACAACGACTTTCAGGCTAAATATGTTGAATATCAGACGCTCGAATTCAATGAAACTTCAAATAAGGACAACCTGACCAATATTCTGGCTTTTTACGCTTATGTGGTTTTAGGAATGGATTATGATTCTTATTCACCTGAAGGCGGTACTGAGTATTTCCAGAAAGCACTTACGATCATAAACAATTCGCAAAACGCCCGGGAAAAAGGCTGGAAAGCATACGAAAGCGAGCGAAACCGTTACTGGTTGATTGAGAATATCCTGAATAAATCGTATTCCGGATTTCGGACCTGTACCTATCAATATCACCGGATGGGACTCGACCTGATGGCTGATAAAGCGCCGGAGGGCAGGGGAGCGATTGCTGAATCTTTGAAGTCTATTCAGAAAGTGTTCAGAGCACGTCCTTCCTTATATATTCTGCAAGTATTTTTTGATGCAAAATCGGACGAACTGGTGAATGTTTTCTCCGGAAATTCTTTTCCTGATGAACGAAATCGAGTTTCTGTGATTTTAAATGAGTGCGATCCTTCGAACGGCACCAAATACGAAAAAATTCTAAAAGCTGAGGGGCTCTGATATTTGAATATTCAACTATCTTTATGATCGGATTCGATTCGATCGTTAACCTAATTTTCAATTTCCTGTGCTGAAATCTCTTTCGATAAAAAATTATGCCTTAATTGATTCATTGACTATCGATTTTGGCAGTGATCTGAATATCCTGACCGGCGAAACCGGTGCCGGAAAATCGATTTTACTCGGAGCAATTGGTCTGATCGTTGGTCAGCGCGCCGATTCTTCAGTACTGAGGGTAAAGTCTGAAAAATGCGCGGCAGAGGGAATTTTTGAGATTCGGAATTACGGATTGCAAAACTTTTTTGATGAGAATGAATTAGATTATGAGGAAGTTACGATTCTCCGGCGAGAAATTACTCCGCAGGGAAAATCAAGGGCATTTATCAACGACACGCCGGTTAATGTAAAAATATTGCACGATCTGGGTTTGAAACTCATTGATATCCATTCGCAGCACCAAAGCCTTGAGCTGAACGAAAAAAACTATCAGTTGCAATTGGTTGATCTGGTAGCCGGAAATTCAGAACTGCTAAAAACTTATGGTTCGGCCTATAAAAAATACCTTTCCATACAGGAAAATCTGAATAAAACCCTTATCCTGATTGATCAGTCGAAGAAAGACTTTGATTATTTTGAATTCCAGTTCAGTCAGCTATCTGATGCCAGATTGCTCGAAGGTGAGCAGGAAAAACTCGAAGCACTGCTTGGTAAACTGACTCATGCCGAGGATATCAAAACGGTTTTTGGTCAAGCGGTTCAATCTGTAAGTGGTGATGAGCGCTCGGTTTTATCCGTACTAAAAGAAAACCTGAATAACATTGGAAAACTGAAGTTGGTTCTGCCTGAAGCTGAACAGATATTTACCCGATTGGAATCGGTTTACATCGAATTGAAAGATATCGCTGCGGAATCGGCAGCCATCGAAGACCGGGCTGAAAATGATCCGGAACGAATTGAACAGGTGAACCAGCGGCTCGACCTGATTTATTCCTTGCAGCAAAAACACAGGGTTACCAGTATTGCCGAACTTTTAACAATTCAATCAGATTTTGAAGCAAAGATTCAGTTGGTCAGTTCCTACGATCATGAAATTGAACAATTACGAAATGCTATTGCGACTCAAAAAGTCCTGTTGAATGAACTTTCCGGACAAATCGGTAAACAGCGAAAATCAGTTGCTCCAGCAATTGAAACGAAAGTTATTGATGTGCTTCGGAATGTTGGAATTCCGAATGCTTCGTTGCAGTTAAAATTTGGCAGGCTGGCCGATTTTTCGTCTACCGGTTTGGATGAAGTCAGTTTTATGTTTTCGGCCAATAAAAATCAGGAGTTACAGGAAATCGGAAAAATTGCATCTGGCGGCGAAATGTCGCGTTTAATGCTGGCTATCAAAACTTTAATTACTGATGCCCGTTCGTTGCCAACCATTATTTTTGATGAAATCGATTCAGGAATTTCAGGTGAAATTGCAGTGAAAATGGGAGTGATTCTTGAGCAAATGTCAAAAACCATACAGGTTCTGAATATTACGCATTTGCCTCAAATTGCAGCCAAAGGTAAACATCATTATAAAGTGTTCAAATTCGATGAAAATGAACATACTTTTACCTCCATCCGGAAACTTACCGAACAGGAGCGGGTAGAAGAAATTGCCGAAATGCTGAGTGGCGAAAACTATTCCTCAACGGCAAAGGAAACTGCCAAAGAATTGCTGCGATAAAATTTGAAAAGGGAAAAAGACAATAGTCATTCGGAAAGTCGCTTTAAAACAATTTCCGAATGACTATTGACTTTTTCCAATGACCATCGTTTACAGTCTGTCTTCCAGAATCAACCTTATTTCAGCCGGTCCAACGTTCGCTTTTTCACCGATTTTATAAGCACGTTTTTCGAAGCGGTCAGTAATTGTATCAATGGTTTCGGTTGACAAATTGTATGCTGATAATCTGGTTGGAACCCCAACTGATTCAAAGAATTCAACGGTTTTTTGAATAGTCAAATTAATTCTCTCATCTACATCGCCTTCGGTGACTCCCCAAACACGTTCGCCCAACTGCAGAATTTTATCCGTTTTCTGCTCCCTTTTGATGTGCATAATCCCGGGCAGCACAATCGCCAGAGTTCTTGCATGGTCAATTCCATGGTAGGCTGTTAATTCATGACCGATCATATGAGTTGCCCAATCCTGCGGAACACCAACTCCGATAAGTCCGTTTAATGCCATGGTTGTGCTCCACATCAGGTTGGCATTCGCATCGTAATCACTGCGGTTTGCCAGAACTTTAGGTCCTTCTTCCACCAAAGTAATCAAAATACTTTCGGCAAAACGATCCTGAATAGGAGAATTTACCGGGAAGGTCAGGTATTGCTCGATCACATGCACAAATGCATCGACGATACCATTGGCAATCTGCCTTTCAGGAAGCGAAAACATCAC
>CAIPKZ010000469.1 GCA_903865775.1 uncultured Prolixibacteraceae bacterium
GTGAACCAATTTTGAAACCTCTACCGCGTTCGCATCGCCTTGTTTTTTCAGCAAAAGGCCTATTCCGTTTGTACCGTTGTACCGACTTACCGAACTTATTTCTTTCACCCCATCGATCACGGTTGCCACATCTTTTACATAGACCGGCATTCCCGGCGCAGGCATAGCAACCTGCACATTCATGATGTCGTTTACGCTCGAAAATTTTCCGGTCAGACGAACTGAATTACTTTCCTTATCGGTCTGCGCTTTACCGGCAGGCAAATCAATTCCTGAGCGGTTAATGGCCTCAACCACCTGATAAAGTGATATTTTATACAGTTTCAGTTTATCCTGATTGGCCTTCACTTGAATTTCACGTTCTTCGCCGCCAAGCAGCGTAATTTCAGCCACCCCTTTCAATTGTTGAATTTGAGGAAGATACTCATCCTTCATTTTTTGATAGAACTCCGTCGCAGGCAGGCTACTTGTTGCACTGATCGAAATGATTGGCAAATCGTTGGGCGAAACCTTACTCATCACCGGACTCAAAATATCAGCCGGAAGATCTTTTTTAATATTGTCGATATACCGCTGGGCATCCTGCATGGCAATGCTCAGGTTCGTTCCGTATTTCAGGTTGGCAATAATAACTGAAGCGTTGGGCATCGACTTGGTTTCCAGGTAATCGACTCCTTCGAGATTCGACAAGGCATCCTCAATTTTTCGGGAAACAGAAGTTTCAACTTCATTGGGTTCGGCGCCAGGGTACATTGTTTTTATTACTACTACAGGCTGGTTGAAGTCAGGTAACAGTTCGTACCCCAGGTTTGTAAATCCAATGATTCCCAGTAAGGCGAATACGCTGAAAAGAACGATGATCAGCGATGGACGATTGATTGCTATTTTTGTAATGTTCATGGCTTTCAATTAAAAATTACGAATTACGAATTACGATTTTTTGCAGTTATTTGAATTTTACCGAGAATTTTACAAATTTCTTCGGCATCATTAAACAGGCTTTCAAATTCGTTTTTTGTGATATAATCTGTGGCATGTAAAAGTTTAAGCCAATAGATACTTTCTCTCGCTTCTTTGTAAGCAATTCCCAATTTATTCAAAAAGTCCTTGTCAGAAACGCCACCAATTGCTTCTTCTATATTCGCTCCAACTGAAGTTCCACTTCTTAACAGCTGCTTTGATAAAATATATTCTTTCTTTTCTGCTATCAGGAATTTGTAGAAGTTTACAATTCTTATGGCAAAAGCAAATGACTTCTCTTGTACTATATTATCTGTTTTCATTTTCGTAATTTTTAATTTTTAATTCGTAATTGAAACGACATTTGCACCATCAAAAAGATTGATAAACCCGTTGGTTATAATTACATCACCTTCGGTTAAACCACCAGAAACCTGCACTTTATTTTGAAACCGGGTTGAGGTTGTGATATTTTGCAGAATGGCTTTGCCATTTTTAACCTGATAAACCTGTGGTTGAATGTTTGTTCCAACGATAGCGGATGCCGGGAGGATGATAAACTTCTTTTCTTTATCGTTTTTCAACTGTACATTTCCAAACATTCCTGATTTAATTTTTAAATCGGCGGTGTTGTTTACCGAAAATTGTACCGGAAAACTATTTCCCATATTCGCTTTACTGCCTATCAGGATCACTTTCCCAGCCAACACCGTTTCAGGATAAACATCTGCGGAAAGAGCGTATTGTTGATTGGGTTCGAACTGACTTAACTCCTTTTCGGGGACATTTACAGTAAATTTCAGGCTTGAAATATCAGTGATTTGGAGTAAAGGAATACCTGGCGCTGCATAAGCGCCTTCTTCTGTATGTTTTGCGGTAACAATTCCGCTGAAAGGCGCTGTAATCGTCGTTTTATTTATTTGCTCCGTTATAGTTGCCTTCTGTACTTTTGCAGATTTTAAGGCCAATTCGGTCTTTTCCAACTGAACACCTTGAATGGCATCGGCATTGGCAAGCACTTTATAGCGTTTTACATCCGCTTCCAGTCCTTCAATCTGAATTTCAATGGTTTGTAATTGTAGTTTCAGTAAAGAGTTATCCAGTTGAACCAAAGCCTGACCTTTTCGGACAACGCTTCCAGCGTCCACCAAAACCGAATTTATCTTTCCCTGAATATCCGCACTGATTCTTGTTTCTTTATTGGGTTCAAAAGTTCCAGTGTATGTTATATCATTTTCAGGACTTTCAAGCTTCAGGGTAATGGCCTGCACATTAATTGCCTGTTCTTTTTTGTATTGATAAACCCTGCTGACAGTGGTTTCTTTATTGGTTTTCAGGCGAATTACCACTACGGCGATTAAAGCCAATGCAACTATGATGTAAATAATCTTTTTCATTGTTTCAGTTTTTAATTGTGATTAAGTTTCCTGTTACCCGTTTGTATTCCAATTCAGCCTTTCGAAGATTTACCATTGCAACAATGTAGTTTTGCTGAGCTTCGCGTAATGAATTGTCGGCCAAGAGTAAATCGGTAATATTTGCTACGCCTTGTTTGTTTTGCAGCACGGTATTGTTGTAAATCTTTTTTGCCAGTTTTATTTGATCGTCAACTGTTGCAATGTTTTGGTTTGCAAGCGTATATTGCATCTCAGCGTTAATCAGGTCGAGTTTTGATTTTTCAGATACCAGTTCTTTCTGAATATTTGTTTTCTGTATGTCTATCTTTTTCTGGACAATCCTGTGTTTTGTAATTGTGCCATTAAACAGTGGGATCGACAGTTGAGCGCCAACATAACCGATTGGATGAAAATTGAAAAAGCTATTGGCGCCAGTATTGCCATAACCTGTTGTGCCATAGACTCCGTAAGCACCCAGCGAAGGCAATTTTGAATTACGAAGTCCTTTAAGCTCAGCGTAATTAAATTGTAATTTTTTATCAATCAACTTCATGTCTGTAGTTGCCTGAATCTGAGGATCTAGTTGAACCAAAGTGTTTTCAGTTATTGCAACCTGGATGGAATCAGAAATTGGTTTGCCCATCAGAAATTTGAGCGCATTCAGGACTTGTTGCTGCTGCGAAAAAACGGTAATTCTTTGATTGGTTACCTGATCCAATTGTAATTTTAGCCTGTCAACATCAGTTCCTTTTGCAATTTGCTGTTGGTGCAGTAAGGTTGTTGTTTGCACCAGCTTATAGGTATTGATCAGGTTGCTATCCAAAAAAGCCAGTTGGTTTAAAAGAATTTGAGCGTTGTAATAGGCATTTGAAACATCCAGTACCACGTCTTCGTCGGTTTTAATTTTCTGAATTTCAGAAAGTTCACTGGCAATCTGCGTAGTCTTTATCGCACCTAAAGCTGTTGGATTGTAAATTGGAACTGAGAGTTGAAGATTGGCATTCAGGCTTTGCGGCACGCCAAATTGTACTTCCTTATAAGTTCCGGCCGGACCTCCAAAAGCATCAGCAGGCATCAGCTGATAAGGCAAATCGGTGTAATAGCGATAATCAGTCATCCCATTCAGTTTTGGAAACAGATTGCCTTTAGTTTCCTTGTTTCTTTCACTGGCCTGGGAAACATCCTGCTGCGATAGTTTGATGATCCGGTTATACTGCAATGCAGTGTCGATACATTGTTCCAGCGTAAATGTTTGAGCTTGTACAACAACATTTGTTATCAGAATAATTCCAATTAAAACGACTTTTAGCAAACTTATATTAGTTCGCTGCACAAGGCGTGTTAACATTTCTTCGATTGTTTTTAGCTTTAATTTTTCCATAATCTTATTCATTTATTCCCCTTTGTATTTCTAAATCTCTGACCAACTTAATGCTTATCTGTTGTTCGTTCATGAGCATCCGAAAACTCACCAGAATTTTATTGACTATTGATTTGGTTCTTGTTGCATTATTAAATTGCTTTTCTTGCTTTCCCTGCTTTATAACCTCGAACAGATATATTTCAGCAGCTGTTTTAATTCTCAACAGAATGTTCTGTATTTCAGAATCATTTTCCATCAACTCGACAGCGAATATAATAGACAGGTAATAAGGCTTTTGATCGAAAAATTTGTATAGGCTTTTAAAAAGGCTATTGAGTTCCTCTTCAGGTAATTGGGTTTTGGTCACAACATCCTGAATTAATTGTTGCATTTCATTATCCAAACTGAGTAACATCATTAATAAAACATCTTTGTCCTGCTTAAAGAAGGTCGAAAGTTCTGTTGGTTTTATTCCCATTTTCAAAGCTAATTTGTCAATCGTCAAGGCATTTATTCCTGCCTCGTTGATAATTGCCCCTGATGCTTTAACTAAATCTTTCTTTGTCAGTTCCATAATCTACAGATGTAAGTTAATATTCACTAACATGATTGGGTAAATTTTTTTAGATTACTGTTTTTTATTTTTTGTTATCGTGAAATAAGCAAGTGCTGAAAAGACAAGTGTTACTGTTATTCTGAATGCCATCGCTCCAATTGTCTTTGTTTCGTATGTACCACCAGCTTTGATGTAAATAAACAACCCAACAAATGCGAGTAGAAGCACTATCCCTGAAATGCCTAATAAAGAAGCTGTCCATTTTTTACTTTCTATAAATCCATAAGCTGCTGATAGGTAGAATAAGCTATTCAGAAAATTGGCCCAAACAATAAACAGTACATAATTGCCTTCCTGGGCTCTGACTCCAAATAAATCAAATATGACGGAGCTACTCAGGAACAAGGTAAGTAAACCAAAAGCGGCTAATACTGATGCAAACAGATAGGGAAGTGCTTTTTTCATTCTTATTTATTTTTAATTAATGTTAGCACGGATTGTATCATTTTATTTCCGGTTTCATTTATATCAAACTGGAAATCCTCTAATCTCCATCTGAACATCTGTAACCTAAAAGTCCCCATCAGAATATACATTAAGTCCTCTAAAGGAACAGTATCTGAAAACACTCCCTTCATCCGTCCTTCAAGCAATATCGGGAATAAATTTTTTATAATTATCCCAAGCAGTTTGAGTATTGCTTCATTAATGCTTTGACTTTCTTTCAATAAGCCATCAGAAAAAACAGCAACCACGAAATGTCGTTGACTTTCAAAAAAAGCAAACTGACTTTGGAACATGGCAGTAAATTTTGCTTCCGGCTCATCAGTAGCTCGAATAGCATTCTCTAGTCTCTCATCAATTGTTATTGCCAGATATTCCAGCATAGCTAAGATAATTTCCTCTTTGCTGGTAAAGTGCCTATAAATTGCACTTTCTGAAAATTGCATTTCTTTCGCCAGATTTTTGATGGTCAAACCACTGACACCTGATGATGTAAGTATTTTTCCGGCTGCTTCTATAATCTCTAACTGACGGGGAGTTATATCCATGATGATTTAATTTTAGTATTCTGAATTATTTGACTTTTAACTTAAAGCACTTTGGTTAAACTAATTGGTCGTGGCGCTTTCACAACAAGAATCCGGGCTAAACTATTTGAATCGTTACTGAGGTAATGTACAATATCAGCAGGGCTTTCAACAAGTGTATCTGCTTCGCATACTTCGCTTTCGTCGCCAATATGTATGGTTGGAGTTCCTTCGACTATAAAGAAAAACACGTCAACCGGAGTTTTATGCGGATTCAGACTTTCGCCAGGCTTTAATGTCATAAGCACTGCCTGTGCCGTTGCTTTGTTATACATTTCCCGAACATCAATTTTGTGGGGAGTTTCCTTTATTTCTTGATCCTGATATTTTGTAATTTTCATTTTCTACGGGTTAAAAATTAAGTAAGTGAACATTCACACACAAAGATAACGCAAAAGATTTTTCATCTCCAAGAGAAAGTTTAAAAATATTTTATACTCCGAATAATTTGTATTGTTCAATTACGAAAATAAACATTAATATGCTTAAATTGAGTTAATTGATTGTGGTCAGCGTAGGTTTATTTTAACCTTTTTTGCTGATTTCGAGTAATTCCTTGTGATTGACAACCACGATATCTTTCTCATGCAATTCAATCAATCCGTCCTTTTCAAAGCTTTTCAGGAGCTTGACTGCGCTTTCGGTCGAAATGCCTGCAAAGTCGGCCATATCTTTTCGGGAAAGTAATTGAAATATCTCCGGATTTTCTGCTTTCAGGCTATCAACATACAATAATGTATCAGCAATCCGACCATTCATTTGTTTGTACATCACAGTTCGCAACGTATCAAAAAGATTGGCATTTTGCTCGCAATACCGTTTGATCATCGTAAACCCGAATTGTCCGTTTTGCTTAATAATGTTGATGATAGCATCCTTTTCGACCAGAAAGACCTGGCAGTCGGTCATTGCAACCGAGGAATAATTGAAGGTGTTTTTGGTGAAAATGGCAGATAGTCCAACAAATTCGCCCGGTTTGATTATCCTCAGGTTAAAATTTTTCGAGCCATCACCCTCGATGTA
>CAIPKZ010000470.1 GCA_903865775.1 uncultured Prolixibacteraceae bacterium
AAAATCCAATTGCCAGACAGCTTACTCCTGCCAGGATCATCAATTTTATTTTTTGTGCGGATGTTTTATCGCTCAGCAGTAATTGGCCGAACAAAACTCCCCAAACGGTATGAGCAATGGTTGGTATGGCGTTTAACGAAGCCCAGATACTCGTTTCTTGAGTACCTTCAATTTGAATATTTACCCATGCCCCCAGGTTATGAAAGGCTTCCCATGGATGATTGAATCCTTCGAGTGGGAAAAAGCGATAGGCCAAATCGGTCAGTAAAAGAATTGCCAGTGTGAAAATCAGTTGAAAAGTAAAGCTTTTGCGCATGATCAGAAAAGCGACTAAGTAGGTTACCGATAGTTGAGCCAAAACATTCTGAAGTTTAAAGACAATATGCTCCGAACCACGGCAATAAAGCAGCCATCCCAATAAAAGTAAAACCAGTGAGCGTTTAAAGGCATGTTTCAAAATCGTTTGATCGGAATCTCCTTTCTTTTTCCGGTTAGCGACGGCAAAAGGAATGGCCACACCAACGATAAACATGAAAAATGGCTGGATGAGATCCCAGAAGTTTAATCCGTTCCATTCATGATGGTCCAACTGAGTAGCCAGAAATTGGATAAATCCGTTATTTACACTTCTCAGATGACCGTATAATTCGGTACTTTCACCAATTAGGAGGAACATGGTCAAACCACGAAAAAAATCAATGGATGTCATCCTTTCGCCTAAGGAAGATCCCTGGCTTTGTTCATTTTTAACTAATAATGCCATAGTTTTATTTGCTATCGTGTAAATTTCATGCGATACTTGTTTGCTCCTTCAACCTTTGCCCGGGTGACATAATCCGAATGATATTTATTGGTCACATACGCCTCGGTCTGATCACAATAATGTTCGCTGGCCGGAATGCCTGAGGTTCCCGTAGGGATTACAGTCAGTGACCGGTCCCAGTTGCCGGTATCGAAAATATGCCGTTCCGATGCGCCGTGGTTGACTTCTGAGTTTTTATTCAATGGATTTTCATAGGGGCCGACCGTATGGAAACTTCCACCTACCGGGAACGGCCCCCTGTTCAGCTTGAATATCCGATCCAGGATTTTAACTTTCGACAAGGGATGAGCCAGAGTGAACGTATGGGAATTTCCCCATTTCCATCCTGAAGGCTCGCCGCCAAACTCTGCACTGAGTTCTTTTACCGTTTGCTGAAATGAACTTCCGATAATATCACCGAAAGTCTCGGTCATATCTTTGGTGGCGATAATGTCGGCCCAACCATTTTTGGGGGCGATCAGCATATTTTCCATGAAGTTTTGAAAGAATGATTTCTGACCAACGAATTGGGTGAAAAGCAGAGAATCCATTTGGTCTTTTACCAGGTTAAGGCCGGTGAGGTAATACCATTTTTCGAAGACAAGTGCCTGAGGACCATCTTTCGACATGGTGAAATCCCAATTCTTCATCAGTTCGTAAACCGCCTTTTCCGGAACAGATAATTCACCTTTAGCAGTCAGGTGCGAAAGAAAATACCGGGTGAATTTCTCGGCCATTTTCGATTTCTGATCGCCTTGCATCCGTTTGAAATCTTCCGCAGATAACTTTTCTTTTTCCTTCAGCATCTCTGTAATCCGGTCCATGCGATAAGGTAAAATGTACCAATCGCTGATATAATAGGGATAATCAGCCGGAGCAGTTTTGCAGTTTGCCGACGCAACATATCCGCATTCAGGATTGTAGGTGTATGGAAGTTCTTCAAAAGGAACCAGGCCTTTCCAGTCGTATCGGGTGGTGTCGCCCGGATAAACTAATGTCCGGTCTCCTTCCCGGATCGGAATCCCGATCGTTGACTGCAATCCAATATTTCCCCGGACATCGGCGTACACCGCATTTTGGTTAACCGAGACGAAGGTTCGGAGTGCATCCCTGAAATCAGTCCAGTTTGACGCCCGGTTCAGCAGGTAAACTGACCGGATCTCGTTACTGTCCTCGTTACCGAGCCACCTCATCGACAAAACCTTGTCTTTTAACTTTTTCATTTCTGAAATGATCGGCCCGCGATGCGTAAACCGGTTCATGCGAATCACGGAGTCGCCACCTTTGATCCTGATTTTCTCTTCGACCTTGATTAAATCTTTCCAGACTCCATTCAACTGATACTGATCCGGATTTTCCGGATTGATCGTTTCCTGATAAAAATCGGCATCATCGGTCATCACATTGGTAAATCCCCAGGCGATCGAATCGTTATGTCCGGCAATGACCATAGGTTGTCCGGGCAGAACCACGCCGGTAACATTTAATTTTCCGGGTATAACCTGATGCATCTGATACCAGATTCCCGGAATATTTAAGCCCAGGTGCATATCGTTAGCCAGCAAAGGTTTGCCTGTTGTACTTTTTTTGCCTGAAACGGCCCAGTTGTTGCTTCCCTGAAAAATATCCAGTCCAAGCATCTCAACAAATGAAGCCGTTTTCGAAAGTTTTCCAAGTGATTCTGCGGTGCCTTTATCCAGCTTGAAATCAGGATAAATAATGGTTTTATGAACCGAATCCATATCAGGAACCATAAACTTTGACAAGTCTGTTCCCAGTTTCTGACGCATCTGATCGAGTAAAACTTCACTCGTCCATCCGGTCGAAAGGTCCCACGACATATACCCGATCAGGTTCAGCGAATATTCAGGAAGCCAGAGTTCTGGTTTATAGCCGAGAATGCCGAATTCCGGAGGCAAATTGTTTCCGGCCTGCCGGATAAATTGGTTCACTCCTTCGGCAAAGGATTCAACGCAGGTAAGCGTATTTGGATCGGCAATTGCAAGAACTTTTTTTGATTTTTCCGTAAACCGAAGGGAACGGAAAAGCAGGTCAACGTCAACCAGTTCCTTTCCTAATATCTCTGAAAGCCGGCCCTGCGTAACCCGGCGAAGCAGGTCCATCTGCCAGAGTCGGTCCTGAGCCATGGCGTAACCAATCGCCATGTAAAGATCATGTTCGTTCTCAGCATAAATATGGGGAATTGCCATTGAATCACGTAAGACGGTTACATCGGCTGTAAGTCCGGACAACTGAATGTCTTTATTGTAATCGGGTAAGGCTTTGGTTTTAAAATGATGAATAAAAATCAATCCGCCAATGACCACCACTCCGATTATGATTCCGATAATCTTCAGTAACTTTTTCATAGATTAGGCTTTAAAGGATCAGCAAGTTAGTAAATTGTACATCTGAAATATTGAACCATGAATATTATTTGTAAAAATCATCCCGGTCAGTTGTGGCTACCTCAAAAAGAAATTCACCTATTTTTCCGGTGAGCAGCCTGAAAAACTGTTCTCCTTTTTCGACAGTTGCTTTGGCCGGATTGCCAATTCC
>CAIPKZ010000471.1 GCA_903865775.1 uncultured Prolixibacteraceae bacterium
CCTTTTTCAAGCAGAAGACGGCATACGAGATAGCTTCAGGTGACTGGAGTTCAGACTGTGCTCTTCCGATCTGTAATTTTATAAAAGATATTACAGGTGAAGTTTGTGATTTAGTATTTTGTTTTAAAAAAAATTTTTTTAATGATACGGCGACCACCGATATATAAACATAGAGGCACACTCTTTCCCTACACGACGCTCTTCCGATCTATTAAAAAAATAAAGTGAAATTTTTAATTAATTAACGTTATTATTACAAAATAAATAAAATATAATTGTTTTATAATAGTTTCTTCATTTTTTTGTCTTTGTAAATAAATCTTGTAAATATTTTAAGTCCTGAAATCCATGTTTCAGAATATTTTAAACACCCGAAAACTTTAACTGTTCATAAAAATAAGAACATTTGCAGGAAAAGTTAAAATTATTTAAGGCAATTCCACCATTCTCTTTTTCTCCGTCAAACAAAATGAATAAATCAGCTGCATTTCATTTGATTTTACGCATCCTATCTTTTTGATTATGAAAAAGTCTGGTGTGTTATAGTCCGCTACGGCATTGGATCATGCACCTTTTTTCTTGCATCGGAATAATTTCCGTTAGGTTGTGAAAAACAAATTGCTATATTTGCCATCGCAAAATGATACGGGTGTAGCTCAGTTGGTAGAGCACTGGTCTCCAAAACCAGGTGTCGGGCGTTCGAGTCGCTCCTCCCGTGCAAAAGCTGCTCTTTCGGGCAGCTTTTTTGTTTTACTGAAAGTCTTTGGTAACTTCAACGCAAATTCAAACAGACATGACTGTCGATCTTTTTATACCTTGTTTTATCGATCAGATTTATCCTGATACAGCCTTCAATACGGTAAAATTACTCCGGAAAGCTGGATTGGATGTAAATTACAATCCGGAACAAACCTGTTGCGGACAACCCGCATTTAACAGCGGATACTGGGATGAAACCAAAACTCTGGCCGATAAATTCATTCGCGATTTTCCGGACGACCGGCACATCGTTTCTCCTTCAGCCTCGTGTACCGGATTTATTAAAAACTATTATCCCGATTTGTTTAAAGCCGGACAGACTGGGTTTTCTAACTATCAGCGATTGAACAGAAACCTGTTCGAATTGACCGACTATTTGGTTAATCATTTAAATTTCACTGATTTTGGCGCTGAATTTCCGCACAAAGTATGCTACCACGATGCTTGTACAGCATTGCGCGAATACGGAATCCGTCGGGAACCACGACTTTTGCTCTCTAAAGTGAAAGGACTGGAACTGGTTGAAATGGAAGATACCGATACCTGCTGCGGATTCGGTGGTACTTTCTCCGCTAAATTCTCGGCAATTTCGACTGCAATGACAGAGCAGAAAGTGGAGAATGCCCTGAAAACAGGTGCTGAATACATCATTTCAACCGAATCGTCGTGCATCATGAACATTGAAGCATACATTCTGAAAAATAAACTACCCATTAAACCGATACATATTGCTGATATTCTGGCTGCTGGATGGTAGAAGCCCCCTAAATCCCCCGAAGGGGGACTTTGATAATCGGTAATTGATACGTTACCGATTTTATATTGGAGAATTAACACGTAACTCACAAAACGAAACCCGATTATGACTGAAATAGGAAAAATAAATCATTTAGAGGTAGTTAAAGAAGTCGATTTTGGGATTTACCTCGATGGTGGCGATCTGGGCGAAATCCTGATGCCCAAACGGTATGTTCCGGAAGGAACGATGCCCGGTGATATGCTGGAGACATTTATCTACCTTGACTCGGAAGACCGTTTGGTGGCAACCACCGAAAAGCCCTTCGCAATGGTTGAAGAATTTGCTCTGCTTGAAGTGATTTCCGTCACGCCTGTAGGAGCATTTTTAAACTGGGGACTTCCAAAAGATTTGTTTGTGCCTTTCCGCGAACAGCGTCAAGCCATGGAAGAACGTAAAAAATACCTGGTCTATGTTTATGTAGATACCAATACCAAACGTATTGCAGCCTCTTCAAAAATTGAGCAATACCTTGACAATATTCCGGTCGATTACGATCTGGATGAAGAAGTTGATCTGGTTATTGTGAATGAAACCGATTTGGGATACAATGCGATTATCGATAACAGTCACCTCGGAGTAATCTTTAAAAATGAGGTATTCCAGCCATTGAATCCGGGAGACAAAATTCCTGGTTTCATTAAAAAGATCCGGACTGATGGGAAAATTGACCTTTGTCTTCAAAAAGCCGGATATGAAAAAATCAGTGCCTTTGCTGAAAAAATCATTTCTGAACTCGAAAAAGCAAAAGGATTTCTTCCGTTAACCGACAAAAGCTCACCTGAAGAAATCTATAAAGCATTTAAATTCAGCAAGAAAAATTTCAAATCGGCCATCGGTGCTCTTTACAAAAAAAGGATGATTTCCCTCGAAGAAAATGGAATCCGGCTTATGATTTCGGAATAAACAGCCATTGATCCGAAGTTTGACTTTAAATATGGCTTGGCATTAAACTAAACAACAACCAACTAATCAGAACAATCATGATCAACAACTTAAAATCAGCATTCGTTGCCTTATTTACTTTGGCAATTCTATGTTCCGGCGTTTCTGCCAAGGACAAAAAGAAAAATGACAAAGTGCATCCTGATTCCGAAAAATGGGAAAGTCTTTTCAAAAAAGATCTTTCAAATGCTTCCTTTCCAAAGGGAATCTGGACTTGCGAAAAAGGCATTTTTACCGCCTCAGAAGATCAGTCAATCTGGTCGGCAAAAGAATACACCAATTTCAAACTCGATCTGGAATTCAAAACTGCCGATGGAACCAACAGCGGAGTAATCGTTTACTGCACGAATAAAGAAAACTGGATTCCGAATTCAGTAGAAATACAAATTGCCGACGACTATGCAAAAAAATGGGCCGAAAGTCCTAAAACCTGGCAGTGTGGTGCCATATTCGGGCATTTAGCTCCGACTAAAAGTCTGGTAAAAAAACCCGGTGAATGGAACAGGTATACCATCACATGCAAAGGAAAAAAGATTAAAGTTGCTTTGAATGGTGAAATAGTCACCGAAATGGATATGGATTTATGGACCAGCGCCACTAAAAATCCTGATGGAAGCGAAATCCCATCCTGGCTGAGCACAACTTTTAATCAACTTCCAACTCATGGCTTTATCGGTTTGCAGGGAAAACATGCCGGAGCTCCAATCTGGTTCAGGAATATTAAAATCAAAGAGTTGAAAGACGAAAAAAAGAAATAAAAATCCAATAACCATTATCCAAATTCAAGATACCCCGGACCCCGAAACCCGAAACTCCTGAAATGAAAGTTTGTATTGCTGAAAAGCCCAGCGTGGCGAAAGAACTTGCACAGATTATCGGTGCCAATACCCGCCGGGACGGCTATTTTGAAGGCAACGGATACCAGGTGACCTGGACATTCGGGCATTTGTGCACGCTCAAAGAACCGAATGATTACACCGAGCAATGGAAATCATGGAACTTCAGGTCGTTGCCTATGATACCTCCAAAATTCGGAATTAAGTTGATTGAAAACGACGGAGTCAAAAAGCAGTTTACCACCATCGAAAAGTTGATGTCAACTGCCGAAGAGGTGATTAACTGTGGTGATGCCGGCCAGGAGGGTGAACTGATTCAACGTTGGGTGATGTCTCTGGCCAAATGCACTGCACCTGTCAAGCGGTTGTGGATTTCATCGCTGACCGAAGAAGCCATCCGCGAAGGTTTTCTCAAATTACAGTCTGGCGAAAAGTTTGACAATCTTTATTTCGCCGGAAGTGCCCGCGCCATTGGCGATTGGCTGCTGGGAATGAATGCTACCCGCCTTTACACCCTGAAATACGGCCAAAACAAACAGGTTTTATCCATCGGCAGAGTGCAAACCCCTACCCTCGCAATCATCGTCAACAGGCAAAAAGAAATCGATGCTTTCAAGTCTGAACCTTATTTCGAGATCAAAACCATTTATCGTGAAGCGACCTTTTCAGCAAGCTCCGGACGATTTCAAAACCGTGAAGATGCTGCACAGGTTCTGGAAGAAATCAGCCGGTTCGAACTGTTCATCGGTAAAATTGAAACTAAAAACAGCATTGAGCAACCGCTTCGACTGTTCGATTTGACTTCACTTCAGGTCGATTGTAACCGGAAATTCAATATGGGTGCTGAAGAAACACTTAAAACAATCCAGTCACTTTACGAGAAGAAATTGACCACCTATCCGCGCGTTGACACAACCTATCTTTCCGATGATATTTACCCCAAAGTTCCGGAAATCCTGAAAAACCTGAAAGGCTACGAAATCTTGACTGGACCACTGCTTCTGGAAAAAATCCGAAAATCGAACAAGGTTTTCGACAACACTAAAATTACCGATCACCACGCCATTATACCGACCGGCCAGTACCGAATCGATCTGACCTCAACGGAAAAGCAGGTGTTCGATATGGTTGCAAAACGTTTTATTTCGGTATTTTATCCCGATTGCAAAGTCGCCAATACGACCGTTGAAGCCAAAGTTGGTTCGCACGATTTTAAAGCAACCGGAAAGCAAATCCTTTCGCCCGGATGGCGAATTGTCTATATGAATGAGAAAAATCCGGTTCAGAGCGATGAAAATCTGCTTCCTATTTTCGTCACCGGAGAACACGGACCTCACGAACCGGGACTGCTCGAGAAATTCACCCAACCGCCGAAATACCACACCGAAGCAACTTTACTGCGTGCCATGGAAACTGCCGGTAAAAGCGTGGATGATGAAGAACTCCGTGAACTGATGAAAGACAACGGAATCGGTCGACCATCAACCCGTGCCAACATTATCGAAACACTTTTCCGGAGAAAGTACATCAAGAAAGATGGCAAAAAACTGGTTGCAACTCCAACAGGCATAAACCTGATCGACAGCATTGAAAACGAACTCCTGAAATCGGCCGAACTAACCGGGCAATGGGAGAAAAAACTGCGCATGATTGAATTGGGTCAATACGATGTGACACAGTTTATGGACGAAATGAAGCATATGGTGACCCAAGTCGTCGATCAGGTAAAACATTCGCCCCGAAAAGAGTTCACTTTTGCTCCTGAGGAACCAGCTGTTCAAGTGAAAAAGGAGAAAGCTGCTCCGGTTGAACGAACTGAGACAAGCTGTCCATCCTGTAAGAAAGGAATTCTCAAAAAAGGAAAAAATGCCTGGGGTTGCTCCGAATGGAAAGCTGGTTGCCGGTTTATCATTCCTTTCGAATTCATGAGTAAGAAACTCACCGATGTTCAGATTAAACGATTGGCTGAAAAAGGAAAAACAGTGTTGATCAAAGGGTTCAAGCAAGAGGATGAATCTGTGGATGGCTTTCTGGAACTGACATCCGACTTCAAAATCACTTTCGCGGAAACTGAACCGGAGAAACTGATTTGTCCGTCGTGTAAGATTGGAGAAATCGTGAAAGGCAATACCGCCTGGGGTTGCACCAATTTCAGGGGTGGCTGCAAACTGCGCATCCCGTTTGAACATCAGGATAAAAAACTAAGTGAGAGCCAGGTTGTCCAACTGGTTATAAAAGGGCAAACACGACCGTTTACCTATGCAGAAGAGAACAAAAAAATAACCGGAATCTTTCGGTTTGATTCCGTTTATCTGTTGAAATTTCAGGAAAAATAGTTTTGATAAAAATCTATTTTAAACCGTATTTTTTCATGATTTCCTGCTTTTCAGCAGAAGCATTTGGTGGAGAAAAAAGTCCAAACTTTTCACGAAGCATTTTCATTTTATTTTTCTTCGCTTCAGAACCTTCCGGAAATCCTTTTTCAGCGGTAAGCTCATGAAAAATTTGCTCCAAATATTCCTCAAAAGGTTGATTGAAATACATATCAAAAAAACGCAAAGGCTGATCTGACGCATTCCAGAAAGTATGTTTCAGCATGCGTGGCCGCAGATGCCATCCACCGGCCTGAACTTCCACAACATCGTCGCCAATCAGAATGCTGGCTGTACCATCAATCACATACATTAACTCATCGAGTTCTTTATGGTAATGAGGTGATGGCCCCATCAACTTTGGTGCGACAGCAGTTTCAACACTCGAATACAATCCATTGGTCATGGATGAACGCACCCATACCCGAATGTCCATACCTCCCTTATGATCTAATGGAGGCATGGATGGTAATAAAAATGGAAGTATCGGATCAGAGTTAGTTGAAACTTGAGGTGAACCAATTGTGCTTTGAGACAATCCACCAAAGGCAGCTAAAATTCCTGATTTGAACATAAAATCTCTTCTTTCCATGGGATAGTTTTTACATTTTTCAAAATTCAAAGAAATTCCAAAGTACTTTAATTAAAGACAAATACATCTTTTATTTGTTCAAAACCGGAGCTAAAAAAATCTTTCCCATTAGAAGTGGTTAAGCAATCAACAAATGAACTCTATTTACAGAAACAGAAAAGCCCTGTAAGCAAATTGCTTACAGGGCTTTTCAACATTAAATATTTTCTTTCAGAATTACTGAAAAACAACAAATTCATTCTTGCCCGATTCCAGATTCACAGTGATGATCTGATCCATTTTTCCTCCGGAATTTGCAGTAATCACTTTCCCATTCTGACTGATCTTCGTTCCGGAAAGCTTTAAGGTAGCCGTGCTGTTTGCCGGAATAGTCACCTGATAGACCACAGTCTTTCCTTTGCGTATCCACGATGAATGAATCTCGCCATAAGGTCCGGCATGACTGGCCTGAAACGAATTCAAACCTTTTGCAAAATGAGGTTCAAGCAAAACATTTTTAAAGCCCGGCTTTTCCTGATCGGGCTTCATTCCGCCCAACGCTTTGTAGTACCATGCCCCAATTTCGCCAAACATGATGTGGTTGAGCGATATATCGCGGGTGGCATCAATCGGCCAGTTTTCGTAAAGCGAGGTTGCCCCGTTCACAATCCACCATCCCCACGACGGGAATGTTTCCTGAGCCGCCACTTCATAAGCCAAATCAGCATAGCCATTCTCGCTCAATGCATTCAGGATAGTTTTCGTTCCCAGCAAACCAACATCCAAATGTTTGTTGTCAGCAATCACCCGTTTAGCAAGGTTATCAGCCACTTTGAATTTCAGGTTTTCAGGAACAATTCCCCAGAAAAGCGGTGCACTCAATTCTGTTTGTAAACCCGTACCATAAATTCCGGTTTCCCGGTTCAGGTATTTGGCATTGATTGCGGATTTGATTTTAGTTGCCAAAGCTGAATATTTCCGATAGTCGTCATCTTTTTCGAATAATTTGGCCGCTTTAGCCAGAATATCAGCATCCACATAATAATAAATCGAAGAAGTCAGTTCTTTCGGAGTTACGGATTTCACCGGCACCCAGTCGCCCAAACCCCAGTCGGTAATGCCATTCGGACTGATATCGGTAATGTGATCGACATATCTTTTGAGGTTATCGTAATTGTCGGCCAACAGTTTTGAATCGCCGTAAAAGAGGTAAATATTCCACGGAATAATGGCGATGGTGCTGGTCCAATCGGGGCCGTTGGCCCAGGTATAGCCCCAACCACTCGTTGGAATAATTGCTGGAAGAACACCATTCGGCTGTTGCTCGTCGCGGTGATCTGCCAGCCATTTTTCGTATATGGTAATTCCGTCATAGTTATACAAGCCGGTTTCACTGGCAATGTGCGCATCGCCCGTCCATCCATTCTTTTCACGCTGAGGGCAATCGGTCGGATAACCCTGCAGATTCGATAAATAGGAAACATTAGTTGCTTTCCAGATTTTATTCAATGTTTCGTTCGAACTGCTCACCTGACCAACCGGAGGAACATCGCTGTGCATAAAAATTCCGGTCAGGCTCTGGATTTCAACCGGACGATCGCTGGTAACTTCTACATACTGAAACCCTTTGTAGTTGAAATGCGGCCAGAAAGTCTCAATACCTTCGCCGCTCAAAATATAAATATCAGTCTGGAATGGATCGGTGTCGTCTGTTGGGCGGTAATGAACATCGATGTTCGACATGTTTACATTTCCATCTTTAAAAATCATTTCGGCGTGTTTTAAGCGAATCGTCGTTCCACGCTCACCTTTCACGCTTATGCGGGTGATTCCTGCAATATTACGCCCCAAATTGTAAACCGATTTCTGTTCAGTCATTTTATTTACGCTGACCGGAGTAATTTCTTCCACAAAACGAATCGGGTGCAGTTGCTGAGCTACGATGTTTTGCGAAGGCGCATTCACCGGGATGACGTTTTTCCATTTCGAATCGTCGAAACCTACTTTATCCCATCCGGACTGGCTGAGCCGTGCATCCTGGTGTTCGCCCGTATAAATGCTGTTGAAAATAATCGGACTCAGTGAAGTTTTCCAGTCGGTTTCGGAAGTGATAACTTCTTCACGTCCATCCTGATAGGTGATTCGAAGGTCGAGACAAAATTTGGGGCGATCGCGCCACGGTGCCTGGTCGAAGTACCAAACTGCAGTGGATTGGTGGTTGTACCAGCCGTTGCCAAGCAGTACACCTAAAGTCACGTCTTTCGAATTAACCATCGAAGTCACATCATAAGTCACATACAAGGTGCGGCGGTCGAAACGGGTGTACATCGGGTCGAGCCTGCGATCGCCCACACGCTGACCATTAATGGAAAGTTCGTACAATCCTGCCGCGGCAAGGTATACACGGGCAATTTTCACTTTTCCTGAAGGCTGAAACTGTTTGCGAAAATAGGGAGCAGGTTTCAGAGCGATGTCTTTTGAATCCGAAATCCAGGTTCCTTTCCAGTTCCTGATCTGCATCATTCCGGTTTCGAACCGCGCTACCGGTGCCGGATCAGTTTCCTTGCCGGATTGGTCCCATAGAATAACCGTCCAGAAATATTTGCTAAATGGAGTCAATGCTTTTCCCTGAAAGGAGACCAGCATATTTGATCCTGATACTTTTCCTGAATCCCAGTAGTTTCCGGTTCTATTGGCCACCTGAACGGAGTCGGTACCGACAATCACCTGATATGCCGATTGTTTGGCACCTTCCCGGCTATCAATCATTTGCCAGTGCAATCGGGGAGATTCAGTATCAATTCCAATTGGATTTTCAAGGTATTCACATTGTAAATGAGATAGTTTTGCTTGTTGTGCCTGGGTTTGAAAGGCAATAAGTACTGTCAGGAAAAGACCTGCAAATGGGATAAGTTTCATGAAATATCGGTTGAATAGGTTATTTTTGTAAACTTAGTTTGTTTTTCGAAAAATAGCTAATTCTGATCATTATTTCAATTTAATCAACTATTTTAACTGCAGCAAAAATTCAAAATAAAAGCTTAAAAAGCAAAGATATGGAGCACATGGAAATTGACAAGTTACTGGCAAAAATCGAAGAACTTGTCCCTTTTTATATGGCAATTCCGGAAGATTACGCTAAATCAAAAGGAGTCGCATCGGTTTGTATAATCAGCGAAGATGGTCAGATTCATGGCAAGGTTTATGGAAACGATAAACTCAGGGGAAAAGATTCGTTTCGCATCGCATGGACAAAAGCCAGCCAGGTTTGGATTACCGGCTATAAAACCAACGAATATGAAAAATTGGTATTTGCTGATCAAATCGATCCGCAACAATTTGGAATAAAACTGCCGGATTTAGTTGGATGGTTGGGAGGGCAACCAATCACTCTTCGCGATGGGATTAAAATTTCGGTTGGTTTTAGCGGATTCCGTGGCAGCAGCGATTTGGAGATTGTTCTGAAAGCACTGGAGAAAGCAAATAAAAGCGAGGTATAACTATTGTATTTATGGTCAGAATTCATGCAAAATACGTTCAACATAGATTTATGCAGAGACACACGGCCGTGCGTCTCTAACTTGATCACCATTTACTAATTTCAGGATAAGGCCGGAATAACCTCCACCTGCAGGGTAAAAACCATATTTGGCCATAAATTCTTATCAAAAACAGAAATTCAGGAATAGATTCACACCTAATTTATAACCAACTTAAAAACAAAATCATGATCATGGCATTAGTTATTATCGGAGCAGTAATTGCGCTCATCTTTTTATCCGGATTTGTAACCGTCAATCAAGGATTTATTGCGATTACAACAATTTTTGGTAAATACAACCGTATCCTGGCACCAGGCCTAAACTACAGGATTCCATTATTCGAATTAATCTACAAAAAAATTTCCATCCAGAATCGTTCCATCGAACTTGGATTTCAGGCGATTACTCAGGATCAGGCAAATGTGCATTTCAAGGCGATGTTGCTTTATGCGGTGATCAATCAAACCGAAGAAACCATTAAAAATGTCGCTTTTAAGTTTGTCGATCAGGAAAATTTTAATCAGGCACTGATTCGCACCATTGAAGGTACGATCCGAAGTTTTGTAGCCACCAAGAAACAAGCGGAAATACTTGAGCTTCGGACAGAAATTGTGCTGGAAGTAAAAAAGCATCTGGACGGAACCCTCGAAGCCTGGGGTTATCATATGATTGACATTCAGTTGAACGATATTTCATTTGATGAAGAAATCATCAAATCGATGGCTAAAGTAGTTGCCTCAAATAACCTGAAAGCCGCTGCCGAAAACGAAGGACAGGCACTTTTAATTACCAAGACCAAAGCTGCAGAAGCTGAAGGAAATGCTATCAAGATTTCGGCGATTGCTGAAAAAGAAGCCGCTATACAGCGTGGTCAGGGAATTGCATTGTTCCGTCAGGAAGTGGCCAAAGGAATGGCTGCAGCAGCGAAAGAAATGACCGATGCCGATCTGGACTCCTCTTTTTTGCTCTTCTCGATGTGGACCGAAGCAATCAAGCACTTTGGGGAAACTGGCAAAGGCAATGTTATCTTTTTGGATGGCTCGACTGATGGAATGCAACGAACGATGCAGCAAATGATGGCCACCATGAAGTTGAATGAAAAGAAATAATGCCTGTAGACTCTTCGATCTTACTGCCTCAATTCCAAAAGGTATAACCGGATGGAACTGGGGCTGTGTTTTTTGGCACGGAAATAAACATCAAACGTGCTCCGGAGTCCTTAATTCTGTTGTGGAAGGATTTAAATTTGTATATATTTGGCACAGAATATATTACAACTAAACCGACATAACTAACAGAAGGTCAAAACCATGAAAAAATATTTCGTTATTCTCTTCCTGCTTTGTGGTATTCAATCTCAGGCCCAATATACTAACCTTGTATGGTCAGATGAGTTCGCGGGGGTGGCTATTGACAAAACAAATTGGGTCTACGATATTGGAGGCAGTGGTTGGGGAAACAACGAGCTTGAATACTATACGAATCGCCCTGAAAATTCTACCATCAAAAATGGAAATCTACTGATCATTGCGAAGAAGGAAACATTCAGTGGAAAAAGTTACACCTCCGCACGATTAAAATCCCAGGGACTGCGAAATTTCACCTTCGGAAAAATTGAGGCACGGATTAAGTCTCCTGTGGGGCAGGGCATCTGGCCTGCTTTCTGGATGCTTGGAAAGAACATCAACGATTCAGGCTGGGGTTGGCCAAAATGCGGTGAGATTGATATAATGGAGCATATAAATAATTCGAAGTATCTTAACGGAACGCTCCACTGGGATAACAATGGGTATGTTTCCAACGGTAAAACCATTTTGTGCGATGTAACTAAATTTCACGTATATAGCCTTGAATGGGATGTGAATTCAATCAAATTGTTCCTCGACGGAACTAAGTATCTGGAACAAAGTATTGCTAATAATGTCAGTAGTACAGATGAATTTCACCTTCCTTTTTTTATCCTTCTCAACTTGGCAGTTGGTGGCAACTGGCCTGGAAATCCGGATGCCACAACACAATTTCCGGATACCATGTTTGTTGACTATGTAAGGGTTTATGGCCTCAACACCAGCATTGGTTCAATTGGCAGCGAACACAAGACTTCCGGTTTATCGCTTAGCCACAATTATCCCAATCCTTTTAATTCATCGACAACCATCGCTTTTAATCTTCCTTCCAAGTCGTATGTGTCACTGAGGGTATTAGACTTTACTGGTAAAGAGGTGGATTCAATTGAGTCCAGTGAATTGCTGGCAGGGAATTACACCCGGCAATGGAATGCTTCTGGTTTTCCAGGCGGTATTTATTTTTATCGAATACAAGCCGGATCATTCGCAGAAACTAAAAAACTCATCTTACTTAAATAGTAAACATCTGCGGTTTAAACATCCAAAATCTAAATTGCTGAATCGCTCCGGAAAACGATTAACTTCTTAGTCAAAAATAATTTGTTAGTAAAATTTTCTTGTAATCTGTTAATCAGTTATATAAAAACAATCTTTAAAGAAATATTCATATGTCAGGACATAGCAAATGGTCGACCATTAAGCACAAAAAAGGAGCGACTGATTCGAAACGATCCAAGATATTCTCCAAAATTGTTAAAGAAATAACC
>CAIPKZ010000472.1 GCA_903865775.1 uncultured Prolixibacteraceae bacterium
AGCTACACCGGGTACCATTTCACAACCTACAAATGAATGTTCAGGTTCAACGGGAAACACCTACAGCATTGCAGCCGTGAGTGGAGCAATTTCTTACACCTGGTCTGTAACCGGAACCGGATGGTCTGTTACAGCAGGTGAAACGACGACTTCAGCAACTATTACTGTTGGAACAGGAGCAGGAACAGTATCAGTTACTGCCACCAATGCTTGCGGAACCAGTACCGCCTCAACAACAGCAAGTATCACACCAGGCACAGCTTCGGTCGCTCCATCTGGTATAACAGGCACAACTGCGATTTGTGCTGGTGGTTCAACAACCTTGACCGTGAGCGGAGGAACAGCAGGAACAGGAGCTACAGCCGAATGGTTTACCGAATCATGTGGTGGAACAGCCGCAGGAACGGGAAGCAGCATTACCGTTTCGCCCGTCAGCAATACAACTTACTATGTTCGATATAGTGGAACCTGCAATACCACGAATTGCGCATCTGCTTTGATAACGATTAATCCGAACCCTGCTATAACGCCCATGACCTCTGTTATTTGTAGCGAAGATGGCTTTGTTGTAATACCACTTGACGGAGAAAATGGTACAGTACCATCGGGAACAACTTACAGTTGGCCGGCTCCTTCAGGTACCGGATTTACTGATGGGGCAGCAAGTACCGGTTCGCCTGCCAATATCACTGGAACGCTTTTTAATACAACTTCGGTGCCAGTAACAGCAACCTACCAAGTGACGCCTACATCCGGGACCTGTTCAGGTAGTTTGTTCACAGTAACTATAACCGTTGATCCTAAACCAGTAATCGGGAGTTTCAATTAAGAAAAGATATAACACAAACTAAAAACAAAATATATGGCTAAATAATTTACACAAAGAGAACAAATTCAAAACCTTATGTGGCGGTGTAATCACCACCTGGCAGCGATGATCCTTGAAGGATATAGTGAGCGACGAAAGTCATTGTGTGTCTTCTGTATCAAATGAAATAAAATAAACACAACACCAAATGAAATTTTTTTTAATAGTTCAAAATAAATAAGTAAAACGTAAATTTTAAATTTTTAATGTTATGAAAAAACAATTCTTTTCAATCGTAATGGTGCTCGCACTGGTCATAGTGGCCGGAACTGCAATGGCACAAACTTCGTTAACGCCTTATGCAGGTGGAACATATTCATATACCATTTCGGGTATTGATGATGTAGCTCGTACTCGAACTGCCCGCGTTTTTATTGATAATGGTGGAATTGACGCAACACCTTCAATGACTGTTGCTTCTAAGTATGTCGTTTCTTCTTCTTCACTAACTGTAACCGCATCTGCTAACTATTATGATGTTGCATTACCTGTTAATACTACTACATTTGATTTCAGTGTAGCTTACAATGCATTAATGGCTACAGGTGCTTATCAGTTATATGTAGTTGTTTATGATGGTGCCGACACTCAGTGTAGCAACTTCATGTACAGGGATATTACCGTGACTGCGAATAACTTTGATCTTGCTGTAGCTACATCATTTACTACAACTTGTCAGACGATTAATCCTTCACCGCTTACTAATATAGTAGCATCAACTGGTCAAAGCACTATATTCACTTACACCATAACAAAAACTGGTGGTGATAATACTGATGACTGGTCATTTGATTTTGATATTCCTACTACAACTTCAGCTTTAGATATTAACGATATCACTGGTTTGAGTGCAGCAATTACAACTGGTCTTGGAACAAATTCTGTTGCAATTACTGGGACAATAACATCTGGCAACTACAATGTGAAAGTTACAAACGATGATGCTGGAGTAAATGCATCTGTTGTTACAATTACAGTAACTGTTCCAACAACCACTGGTGCTAATGATGCTCCATTCGCAGCAACAGCTTCTGCTGCTACAATTTATGTGAATCAGAGCCTAGTGACATCTATCGCAACTGAAACCAATGCAGGTAATAATGCTGCAACAGCAACTATGAAGAACCTGCCATCAATTGGTTCATTTACTGCTAACTAATATTTTTCATGACCCAATTTGAACATATCATCATACCTGTGCTTCTGTTGCTTGCCTTAGGGCAGGCAGCAAATGCACAAAGTACGGCCAGGCAACCTTACGAGGGCGCTTTGCATACCTATACCTGCAATGGTATCAGTATGGGGGCCGGCTATGATTTCTACATTACCGCCAATGCCGACGGGAGTGGACGATTGGATGATGGTTTGGCGGGTGAATTTGATATTATCAGTGCAAAGGGGATAGTAGGAGATGACGGATTAGCAAGCACTCCAATCCAATGGAATACTGGCGCTTCAGCACACCAATATTATGTGTGGCTCGAGGCAACAGCTCCGGATGGTGGGTGTTCTAACCGGATTAATATTCAAATATCACCGCAAATCAATCGTTTCGATCTCTTGTCGGAGAACATTCCGGTTGACAATACCGCAAGCTGTCCGGCCGTGGCTTCAACCGATGGGTTTAACCCATTGGCTTCAGCCTACGATGCCGGTTCGACTACACTCAAGTTTATTGTCCGGAGGATAAATGGTACCGACAATAAACTGACTGCTCAGGCGGGCGACACCTACAACTGGTCATTTGAACCGGTATTGTCGGTTGATCCGTCTTTAAACACCGGCATTTCGATTGTATCGATTGTCGGGGTAAATTCCGGAAGACTGGTTGCTGATGCAAACAGCTTGTACACAGTAAATGGCACCGATCAGGAAGTAACGGTTACCGTTGCAGTCAGGAATGTGCCCGGATCTTTACAAGATATCAAACTGATGATCAAAAATCAGCTTGAAAACAATACCAATCTGCCTGACAGTAATTTGGCGAACGATACCGTGAATCACCGGCTTGAAGTGATGCCAATTATTGAAGGACTGAATGGAGTTTAAATTCCTCACACCAACTCTTTCTCCGGAACCCGGAGCGAGAGAAGGTGTGATGTTTATCATTTGCCGTTGGCTTTAGTCGATGGATAACAGAGAACATGAGAGTGGGAGTGAAGATGAGAATTCAGGGCTTGTGTCCGAATTCCGTGTGACTAAAGCGAGTCATGCATTTTCTTCTTATCCGAAGGCTGAAGCCGACGGCAATAGATAAACTTTTACTATAGCGTTTGACAGAGCTCAGGCGAAGTCGCATGAAAACGCAGATTACAAATCCGGAAATGATCCGGAAATAAATGAAAGCAATAAATTGAGAAATAGTATTCTACATAGATTTTACATCATGATGTTCGTTTGGGTTTCGTCGGCTGCTTTGGCAAGCGGGCAGAACTTCTATACGGTCAATCGTGGTTCTGTGCACGAATACAATGTCGCGAAAACAGCGACCAATATAACTTACAACTGGCAGGTGTTTACCGATGCCAGTCTGACAACAATGGCTGATGACAGCCAGGTGATTCTGACCCAATTGGGTACAGGTCTCGAAAACGAAATTAGGGTCAGTTGGTTGACCGAAGGAGATTATTACCTTTTGGTTTCGCTTGTCGATGCCAAAAGTTGCAGCAACCGGAAGGGCTGGCATTTTGTTGTGAGTTCGACCGATGACAAGCCGACTGCACGGATTTTGGGTGCATCAACGGTGTCGTTGGGCAACTGCGATTCGAACGGTTATGTGATCGATGCCAGCACGTCAACCGGAGGAGGACTTGTTTACAACTGGTCTCCATCCATTTACCTCAGCAATGTAACGACTTCCAAACCGAAGTTCGTTCCCGGAAAAACCACTCAGTATATTTTAACCGTGACCGACGATCGCGGACAAACCGATACCGCTTCCATTACGATGGTTGTTGATATCGCGCCGGAAGCAATAACCGACAAAAATGTTTTTGTCAGCGATCCGAATAGCTCTATTCTGCTCGATGGAAGCCGGAGTAAGGGAGTGGGCCGGACGTATTTATGGACCTCGAAAGACGGTTTAATTACGAATGGAGATACCTCGCCAATGGCCGAAGTGAGTGGTCTGGGAATGTACTATTTGAATGTAACCGACTCGCATGGCTGCAGCAGCCTCGATTCAGTTCAGGTCAATTTATATACGCTGGCCGAGAAAGATACAGCCAGTACTACAGTGAATTTCGCTGTCGAAGTTAATGTATTGGCAAACGATATCCCGCTAAACAATCTGGATCCGTCGACACTCAAGATTGCCCGGTCACCGGCCAATGGTTTCGCAGTAGTCTTGTCAGATTCAGTGATTTCATATGCTCCCAATCCTTACTATGTTGGTCCGGATTCCTTTACCTATTCCATCTGCGACTTTTTCCAGAATTGCAGCGAGGCGGTTGTTCTGGTCATGATTAATGACGTTCCGTTCTTTACTCCTCAGGCATTTTCGCCCAACGGTGACGGACTGAACGACCAATTCGAAATTAAAGGTCTGGAGAAATACAAAGCCGTACAGATTGAGATTTTCAACCGTTGGGGAAATATTGTTTTCCAATCGGGTAATTACGGTGAAGGAAACGAAAAAGAAGGTTTCTGGGATGGTATTGGCCAGTCGAGGCTGGGTAATAAAACCGGCCCTGTTCCAACAGGAACCTATTTCTATGTGCTGAAAATGAATGGATCGAATACAATCAGCGGATCGGTTTATCTGGATCGGTAGGGAATAGGAAAAAAGAAAAAGGAAAAGGGTCATTTGGAAAAAGTCCTGAAAGGACTAAATGTAATAGCACAGGATGAAATACAATGAAATCCTGTGGTTTAATGATGAAAATTGATTTACATAGGACTCCATTTTATTGCGTCCTATGCTTTTACATATCGGAGCGTTGCTCCTGCCAGTCCTGAAAGGACGATTTGTAACAGCACAGGATGAAATGCAATGAAATCCTGTGGTTTAATGAGGAATATTGATTTACATAGGACTCCATTTTATTCCGTCCTATGCTTTTACATATCGGAGCGTTGCTCCTTCCAGTCCTGAAAGGACTCAATCTGAATAACCGTGGGTGAAACCCACGGAAGTGAAAAAAAAGAATAATACAACCCTGAAGGGGTTGAACAGGAATTGAATAATAGAAACATCGAACATGATCAGCGGTTCATTCTCCCTCTCCTTTGGAGAGGGTCGGGGTGAGGCTCCTGTGTAAATTAAATAAATTGAAGAAACAGCGTCACATAGCGTATTTTAAAAGTCTTTTCTCCGGAATGGTTCTGGGTTTAGGAATGATTTTTTGTGCCCTTGAATCTTCTGCGCAGCAGGATCCGATGTACACTCAGTACATGGACAACCTCATCATCATCAATCCGGCTTATGCCGGTTCCAAAGATCTTCTCGATTTGATGATCGTTTCGCGTAATCAATGGGTTTCAATGCCAAATGCCCCTGTGTCGAGAACTTTCTCGATGCACTCTCCCATCAGGGATTCAAAAATGGGCCTGGGTTTTTCGGTCCTGAACGATCGGGTTGGTCCGATTAAACAGACCGGAGTTTATTTAGATTATTCCTATAAATTATACTTCGGCAATATGCAGACGCTTGCACTCGGAATGAAAGGCGGGGTTAATTTTTATGATGCCAGTTTGGCAAGCCTCACAACCAACGATCCGAACGATCCGGTTTTTGCCAGTGACATTAACCAGAATTTTTTGCCCAACATGGGTGTAGGAGCATTTTTCTATACCAATAAGTATTATGCTGGTTTGTCGATGCCCAAGCTTATCGAGAATAAGATTAATCCAAACAGTGTTGCAGTGGAGAATATCAGCAGAGAGCAAATCAATGTATTTATTATGGGAGGTTATGTCTTTGATGTAAATAGAATTGTTAAATTTAAACCTTCCATTTTACTGAAATATGTTAAAAACGTTCCTTTATCCGTAGATTTGGGATCCACATTTTTATTTTACGACAGACTTTGGTTGGGTGGAATATTCAGGGTTGGAGATTCTTTCGGTGGAATGTTTCAGATTCAGGCAACGGACCAGATAAAAATCGGATATTCGTACGAGCTTCCGATTAACCAGCTGGGTGCATATAATAATGGAACGCATGAAATCATGGTTAGTTTTAATTTCAACCTGAGTCCTGGAAGGGTTAGGTCACCACGATATTTCTAATAAAAGAAAAAGTATTCATGGTAAAAACTTCATACATAGTTCTTTTGGGAATGCTACTGAGCTTCTTGTTACCCAATTTGAGTTTTGGCCAGAAAGTGACCATCAAAATGGCTGATAAGAGTTTTGATGAATTTGCTTTCGTCGATGCCATTGGCTTGTATGTATATGCTTTTGAAAAGGATAGTACCGACAATTATGTCATAAAACGGCTGGCCGATGCGAACCGGAATATCGGGAATACCGAAGAGGTTGAGCGCTGGCTCAAAAAACTGATCGACCGCAAGGTGGAAGTTCCGGAGGATATTTTCAATTATTCACAGGCGTTGAAAAGTAACGGCAAATATTTGCTGGCTGAAGTCTGGCTGAAGGAGTATTCCGAATTACGACCCGAAGACGGGCGCGTAAATATTCAGGTTTCCATCCTCGAATACATCCAGTTTCTGATGCGCGATTCGATCGATTTTAAAATCCGGGATGTCGCTTTAAATACCGTTGGTTCCGAAATGGGGCCGGCATTTTACAAGGATCAAGTGGTGTTCTCATCCACTTCAATCGGCGCCAAAACGGGTGCAAACTACAAATGGAACGAACTTCCGTATCTTCACATGTATTCGGCAAAGGCCAATGATGATGGCGATTTAACCTCTCCCGAACCTTTTGCACCGAAGTTGAAAACAGCCTATCACGATGGCCCGGTTTCGTTCGATCAGGGAAAAGACATCATTTATTTTACCCGGAACAATTTTGTCAAAGGGAAAATATCAAAGAGCAAAACCGATGTAGTCAATCTGAAAATATTTATTGGAAAACTTGAGGATGGAGAATGGAACTTGACCGGAAGTTTCCAATTCAACAGCAACGAATATTCGGCCGGGCATCCATCGATCGATAAAGACGGGTCAATTTTGTATTTTGCTTCCGATATGCCGGGCGGATACGGTAAATCCGACTTGTATTTCAGTGTTTTATCGAACGGGCAATGGAGCAAACCATTCAATCTGGGACCTAAAATAAATACCGAAGGAAATGAGTTTTTCCCGTTTATCAGCAGCGACGGGGTCATCTATTTTGCCAGCGACGGACACGGTGGTCTGGGCGGTCTGGATATCTATTTTTCAGTTCCTGAAATGGGTATCTTTAGCAGCATCGAAAACATGGGTTATCCCATTAACTCGGCAAAAGATGATTTTGGAATGGCAATGGATTCCACCGGAGTAAAAGGTTACTTTTCTTCGAACCGGATTGGTGGAAAGGGCAACGACGATTTGTATTCCCTGAAAATCGATCATATTCCGGTGATTATTCGGGGAACTGTTAAAGATCGCGACACAAAAGATGTTTTACCGGATGCTAAAGTTACGGTTATCGACGAGGATGGGAAAACGATTTTTTCAAGCATAACACGTACCGATGGTCAGTTCGAATTTGAAGTCAGCAAGGGACAACAGTACATCGTCAATGTGAATAAGGAATTTTATTCGGAAAGCGAAAAAACGGTTGCAACCGCAACCCTTCGGCCAAACGACGAAGTATTTGCAGAAATATTCCTCGATCAGAAAATCGATGAACAATCGAACGAACCTGCACCAAAAAGTATGGAGGAGGAAGGTGGTGTACCTTTGCAGGTAGTTGAAATCGATTACATAAACTATGCTTTGGATCAAACCGAGATCAAACCCGAAGCTGCGGTGATACTCGACAAATTAATTGCTCTCATGAAGGAATTTCCTGACCTTGAAATCAGGGTGGAATCGCATACCGATTCGCGTGGTAGCGACGAATACAACATGCTGCTTTCCAAGAAACGTGCGAAAGCTGCTTTCGATTATCTGTCTTCAAAAGGAGTCGACCCGAACCGCATGCTTTACCACGGATATGGTGAAACCAAATTGTTGAACAAGTGTGCAAACGGAGTTATCTGCTCCGAAGAACAGCATGAGGTTAACCGCCGTTCGATTGTAAAAGTGGTACGAAAAGGAGAATACAAGGAAAAACGGGGAGCAAAAAGCATCTACTATTTTTAGCCTTCGGTGAATCCCTCCAAAAGAGGAGGGCATTTGGATGGTGTAACAATGAATGATAAGCTGCATCAGAAACAGTATTTAAGATGCGTTCAACTGTTGCCTTCAAGTGGTACCGGAAGATTCAGTTTCATCAAAATATCGGTTTGTTCGTCATCACCCAATCTGAAAATGTGCTGATCAAATTCAATAAATCCGATTTTCCGATAGAAGCTCATTGCCTTTGTATTTTTCTCCCATACACCTAACCAAATGTATTGAACATTTTTCTGCTGTGCCATTTGAAATGCCTGGTCGTATAATAACTGTCCGATTTTTTTACCCTGAAATTCCTTTAACACATAAATCCGTTCAATTTCAAGTGAATGCTTGTCTTTGAATTCCGTCTGGGCCTGGTCAAAGTTGATTTTCAGGTAACCGATGGTTCTGTTGTTTTGACTGGCTAAATAGAATTCAGAGTTTACATGGCTGATTTCACTGGACAACTGGTCTAAACTGTAACTGTCGGATAAATATTTTTGCATATTTTCTTCCGTATTGCAGTCAGCAAATGTTTCAAAGAAAGTCTGCCGGCCTATTTCCTGCAGTTCAACGATGTCGGCTTGAGAGGCTTTTTTTAATCTGATTTTGTCCATTTGGAAGGATTTTTACACGGTCATAATTAGATGTCGGAAACACCATCTGGCCAATCTTCATCCGATGTCGGAATAGTTTCGGGTTTCGGGTTGCGCGTTAAAGAAAAACCCGAAACTCGTAACCCGTACCTTTTCTATATCTGTTCCCAGCCATCCCGGTAGTTGTGCCGAATCCACTCATCTGCAGCTGCGAGTGCCGGAATCGTGTCATATTTGGTATCGAATTTCGGGTCGCCGTTTACCACTTCAAACTTGTTCGACGTCATCACCCGGATTGTTTCGGAGGAACTGATGTTTGTAAATTGCATATTTTTTCCATCCCACAGCAAGCGCTTTTTCAAATCCTGAAGGCGAACTGCCAAAACACCCATCACCACCATTTCGTTGAGTGGTCCGGAATAACTGAAGTTTGAACTGGCCTCAACCCTATTCGTTTTATTTTCTTTGGCTGCACGTATCCAGTCCTGTTCGTGACCATTGGTGTCAGTATTCAGAATTCTGCGGATTGTTTTTTCCGGTTCTTTAAAATTCCTCATTACTGAAGTTGGCAACAAGGTTGGATTTTCGGCATAGCAGCCACACATGATCTTTCCTTTGGTTCCATAAAAAATTACACCGCCGTCTTCGTCGCCCATTGCTTCACCTTCCATCAGTTCCGCAGGTCTTTCAGGCAACATGCCACCATCGTACCAGGTTACTTTCACTTCGGGCATAGCAACTTTCGAAAGATTGTCGCGGCTTGGAAACCAATATGTGATTTTTTCTGCATGAGGTGCCGATTCATTATTCACCGGAGTCGAGCTGGCCTCAACGGCAGTTGGATATTGCAACATCAGTGCTTTAAAAACAGGATCGATGATGTGACAGGCCATATCGCCCAACGCACCGGTACCAAAATCCCACCATCCGCGCCAGTTCCATGGTGTGTAAACTTCGTTGTATGGCCTGAATTTGGCCGGACCGATAAAAAGATCCCAGTTCAAAGTGTTCGGAACGCGCATTTTATCGCTTGGCCGTTGCAGTCCCTGTGGCCAGATGGGGCGGTTTGTCCAGGCATCAACCGAAGTGATTTCGCCGATGGTTCCGGCCCAAATCCATTCGCAGATTTTCCGTATGCCTTCGCCTGAATTTCCCTGGTTTCCCATTTGGGTGGCTATTCCATACCGAAGTGCCGTCTCGGTCAAAATCCGGGATTCAAAAACCGAATGTGTGAGCGGTTTCTGAAGGTAAACATGGTGCCCGGCTTTCATGGCCATCAGAGCAGGCAAAGCATGCGAATGATCCGGAGTGGCAATCATCACGGCGTCAATATCTTTCCGCTTTTCAAACATTTCGCGGTAATCCTGGTATTTGGGTGCATTGGGCCATTTCCTGAAGGCATTTCGTCCGGCGTATTTCCAATCGACATCGCATAAAGCAACAATATTCTCGGTATCCATGTTGGTGAGGTTGTTGAAACCCATTCCACCCACGCCAATTCCGGCGATGTTAAGTTTATCGCTCGGTGCCTTGTGCCCCATTCCGGCGATTACTTTTGAAGGAAGAATGGTTATTGCGGTAGCTGCCAGGCTTGTTGTTCCCAAAAAATGGCGGCGGCTGATGTTCGATTGATTATTTCCCATATGAACCCTATTTCAATTGAATCGTTTTTCTGATTCGGTGAAAATAGACATTCTGATTTAAATTCAGAAATGAAACAAAAAATCTAATGTTAAAGAAATGAAAAAGGTGGACTCAATCGGGTTCACCTTTTTCGGATATAATGTTTTCCTTCGAAAGTTGTTCTACCAACTGTCGGAGCTTCCTGGTCAGAATATTTTTAGGGATGAGCATAGTTTCATAGTCGGCGATCATTGCAGGAGAGGTGTTTCGTGCCATGGCGTATTCTACTACTTCGGTATCTTTTCCTTTGCAAAGCAAAACACCAATACTTGGATTTTCATGCGATCGTTTTACATCGCGATCCAGTGCTTCGAGATAAAAGTTTAGCTTGCCCAGAAATTCAGGCTCGAACTCCTTGATCTTTAATTCAAATAACACAAGGCATTGCAGATCGCGGTGGTAGAAAAGCAGATCGGTGCTGAAATCCCTATTTCCTACTTGCAACCGGTATTGGTTGCCCATATAGGTAAAACCTTTACCAATCTCAAGAATAAACTTTTGGAGGTTATGAATTAGTGCTTTTTCCAAATCTTTCTCTGAATGTCCATCAGGTAAGTCAAGGAATTCAAAGATGTAAGGATCTTTAAAAAGGGTTTCCGGTAAATGCGTTTGTTTTGGGGAAAGATGAGTTGAAGTCAGCATTGTTCTCTCAAAAAAGCCAGTATTTAATTGCCTTCTCAGCTCTCTCATAGTCCATCTTTCCTTAATGCAGTGAAGAAGGTAAAAAAATTTCTCTTCAGGTGATTTAGTTTGTGAGAGAATTTCCATGTGGTTTGTCCATGAAGTTTGTGTAAGCATGGATGTTACAAATCTTTTATGTAGCATGTTTAGGTGACTTAATTGTGTCGGCAGTGCCGACACGTTTGGGTCGTTGGATTTTAATATTTCAAATTGTGTCGGCACTGCCGACACAATTGTGCTCAAACCGTCCAAGGCCTTTTCCAAAAGTGTCGCCATTGGCGCCACAAACTCTTCTACCGAATAGGTTTCAAAAAACTGTTTCATGCGATAAAGACCCCTCTTATTAAAGCCAGTTAATTCTGGGAGCCTGAAAGCGATATACCTGGCAAGTTCTTCAACGGTACCACTGCCCCAACTTCCACTGGAAACTTTTTCAGAAACCATGCCTCCAACCTTGAAATACAATAAAACCAGTTCTTCATTGACTTTATGAAAGGCTCTGAATCTTGCTTCTTCAATCAGAAGAGCAATTTGGGCAAAGTCATTGCTGCTATTTGTTTCTAAATTATTCATACGGGTTTTTATGTTTCTGAAGATTTGAATAGACTAATTTACAAAACAATAGCTTTTGACGAGCCAATAAATCACAAAAAAAGGTGGACTCTTGCGAATCCACCTTTAAACTTTTCAGCTAATAATAACTTATGCCGGCATATCTGGAAGACTCCAAGGTTTGCGGTACGTGTGTTTGATCAGTTCTGCAGCAAATTCAGTTGCCGGAACCGGATCAGTCCATGTTTTATTGAATGTTGGGTGGCCGTCATGAATACTGAAGGCATCTTCGACAACGATTTTAATTTTTTCGTCAGCAGTGATGTTGGTAAATTTCATGTTTGGTCCATCCCATTCCAATTCTTTGTTCAGGGTTTGCAAACGAACTGCCAATACGCCCATAACTACCATTTCGTTGAATGGTCCGGCTTCGCTGAAATTGGATGCTGTTTGCACACGGCTTGCAGGAGCTTCTTTAGCTGCACGTACCCAGTCCATTTCGTGTGAAAGTTCAACACGGCGACGGAATTTAGGTGTATTTTCAGGTTTGTAAACAGTTCCGTCAGGACGTAAAATCCAGGGATTAACTCCATAACAACCACAAACTAAAATTCCTTTTGTTCCGTGGAAGAATACGCAACCGCCCGAATCGTTAGGTTCTTTACCAGCTGGCCATTTGGCAGGAAGCATTGGTTTAATTCCACCGTCGAACCAGGATACTTCTACCTGAGGAAGCTGAGCTCCTTTTTTCGATCCTTTCCACGCATGTTTTGGTGTGCGGGCAGGGAAAGTCAGTTTAACTGATTGTGCTGAAGGTGCACAGTCCTGAAGTAATAAGGTTGAATTACCCTGAGCTTTGGTTGGATAACCCAATTCGAGACCTGTAAATACCGGGTGAAGAATGTGGCATGCCATATCGCCTAAGGCACCTGTTCCATAGGCCCACCAGCCGCGCCAGTTCCATGGGTGATAAAGTTCGTTGTAAGGACGCATTTGGGCAGGACCTGTAAATAAATCCCAGTCCAACGTTTCAGGAACCCATTGTCCTTGTTTTGGAGTGTTCAATCCTTGTGGCCAGATCGGACGGTCAGTAAAAGCTTCCACTTTAGTTACTTCACCAATTTCGCCGTTAGCCAGCCATTCGCAGGTCAGGCTTACATCTTCCCTAGATGAACCCTGATTGCCCATCTGAGTAGCTACATTATATTTTGCAGCCATTTTAGTCAGCAAACGTGATTCGTAAACTGAATGGGTTAATGGTTTTTGCACATAAACGCTTTTGCCCATCGAGATGGCGTGAGCAGCTGTTATGGCATGTGTATGGTCGGCAGTGGCGATCATTACACCGTCAATAGATTTGCCCAGTTCGTCGTACATCACTCTCCAGTCTTTGTACTTTTTAGCTCCCGGGAAGTCTTTAAAACAGCCATCGGCATACTTCCAGTCCACATCGCATAAACCGACGATGTTTTCCGATTTCAGATTTTTTAAATTTCCATGACCCATACCACCGACTCCAATGCCGGCAATATTTAATTTGTCACTTGGCGCCTTGTATCCCATTCCGGAGACAACATTGCTCGGAAGAATGGTAATAGCGGCAGCCGCAGTTGCGGTAGTTGCAAGAAATGTTCTTCTGCTTGACTTGTTTTCCATTGGTTAATAATTTAATTACGATTTAGGTATTATAATTTATTGTGTTGGATCAAAAAAGCCCCTAAAGGTAAAATTATCTTGCTGAATCACCAAGCCTGAACCAGCTATCTTTTTGTATTTATTCAACAATAACCAACATTCATTATAAAAGCAATTCAAACACTTTCATCTAAATTCAAGTAAATGAATTTTTTATCATAGTATTTGTCTATTCAGGATTGAAAAATTCGATTTGACTCGCGAACAAAGTTGGCGTAGATTTGTCTATGATTTTAACAGAATTTTAAATTTTTAATACAAATAGTATGAAAACCATTAGTGAAAAATTTCCTCAATTTCAAAAAGAAGCTGTTGTTTCCCTCGAAGCAGGTAAAGAGTTTGCAACATTAACCAATGCTGATATTACCGGAAAATGGACCGTATTTTTTTGGTGGCCACTTGACTTTACCTTTGTGTGCCCAACAGAGATTACATCATTCAACGATCATTTCGAAGAATTTGCAAAACGTAATGCAAATGTTGTAGGTGCTTCAATCGATTCACAGTTTGTGCATTTGGCATGGCGCAACAACCATCCAGGACTTAAAAACCTGAAATTCCCGATGTTGGCCGATACCAGCAAATCACTTTCTGAAGAACTTGGAATTCTGGAAGCAGTTAATAAAATTGCCTACCGTGCCACTTTCATTATCGATCCTGAAGGAACAATTCAGCATGTTTCGGTTAACGGACTGAATGTTGGAAGAAACGTAAAAGAAATTATCCGTATTCTGGATGCTTTGCAAACCGGCGAATTAACTCCGTGTGACTGGGTTCCTGGTCAGGCTACTTTGTAATTCACTATGCACGAAAATATGAAAAGGCTGTCCGTTTGGGCGGCCTTTTTTCGTTTTTAGTAAAAGGGATTCCATTACATTTTCTGAAGATGGAATTTCTAGAACAGTTAACTTTAAAAACTTATTCTATATTTACGTGAACTTAAAAACTAAAAGCATGGAAAAAAAGATGGGGAATCCTGCGGTTGTTGGCCTTGCAGGTTTCGGATTAACTACGATTTTACTTCAGTTTCATAACATCGGACTCATGGGTCTTGGACCAGTGGTAGCCATGGGATTTATTTTTGGAGGACTGGCTCAAATGATCGCCGGCTTTCAGGAACAGAAGATGGGAAATAATTTTGGCTACAGTGCTTTCGTAGCCTATGGCAGCTTCTGGATCGGCTTAGGTATCATCTGGATTTTGAACTTCTATAAAATATATGAATCGAGTACAACTGATGTTGGGTACTACCTGATTGCATGGACACTTTATACGGCAATCATGTTTGTCGCTTCGTTGCGTGTGCATAAAGCCATGGCTGTTACTTTTGTGACACTTTTGCTTGGATTTATTCTTTTGGATATCGGACATTTCGTTGATCCGGTTTGGAATAAAGTAGCCGGATATGAACTTTTCGTTTGTGCCTTTTCAGCCTGGTACATGATGGCCGCCATCATCATTAACGATGTGGCAGGCAAAACAGTTCTTCATTTTGGAAAAGCATTTATCCGATAGAATTTCTTCAAGTCTTTATCCCTGACAGGGTTTGAACCCCTGTCAGGGATGAAAAAACAACCAAAAAAAAGCGAAATCCAATTTTCCGGATTCCGCTTTTTTGATTCAACCTTTACTCTGTGTTTAGCTAAAATGTTTCTTCCATCGGCTGACCGTTCTGTTCTGCCGGAGCCTGCTTGTCCATTTTGTAGTTGTTAATTTTATAGCTAAGGGTGAGCATCAATACGCGTGGTTCCCGTTTCATCGAGAAGCTCGATTTGAATCCATCGCCTGAGGATGTGCCTTCAAATTTCCCGGTTCCCAGAAGGTCGCGTACGCTGAGTGTTGCAGAGAGCTTGCTTTTCATGAATTCCTGACGGTACGAAAGGTTGGTCATAACCATTCCTTTCATGTCGCCCTGAGATGAGACCGATGGTCCACGGTAGAATCCTGTGATCTGCAAGCGGCTTTCAGGCGAAAATTTTATCGTAGCATTCAACCTGCCAGAGTAGTTGGTACTTTGTCTATCGACCGACTGACCAAATAAGTCACCCGTCATTTTGTAATTGTAAATACTGAAACTGGCATTTAAGAGCAATTTTTTGGTCATGGAGATGTTTCCCATAAGTTCGCCTCCAAGCGACTGATCACGGTTCAGGTTAGTCGTGGACATATAAATAACTCCATCTTTCAGTTGCTGAATACGGGTCATCAAATCGTTGGTGGTCCGGTAAAAAGTTTCGAACGAAACAAACGACTCGTTAAATTTCCGGATAAAACTTAATTCGTACGAATCGGTATATTCCGGTTTGAGATCAGGATTACCTGTGCGGATGGTGTACTGGTTCATGTAACTTGGAAAAGGATCGAGGTCGCGTCCATCCGGACGGTTAATCCGGCGTGAATAGCTTGTCATCAGCTGGTTCTTGTCGTTCATATCGTATGAGAAATGAGCGGAAGGGAAATAATCAAAGCGATTCAGCGTGTACTTTTTACTATCGCTCGAATGATGATCGATAACGCGGTAATTGTATTCACCCCGTAATCCAAGCATATACTGAATACCAACAACTTTTCCGGAGTAGGTTGAATAAATGGAATGGATATCTTCCTTGAAATACATATCACTGGTAAACTTTGGATCGTTGATCCCGAAATTTGAAAAATTGAAGTATTCATTTTCGCTTTCTATCCGGCTTTGAATTCCGGCTTCCAGCTTGGCTCCTCTTTCTAAGGGCCGGGTATAATCCAACTTCATACGGTAATCGTTTGAGGTGCTGGTTTCGCTGGTGACCACCTGTGATAAATAAACACTGGTTGGATTATAGTTTTTATCCGAGATAAATTCATCGATGGTTTCATTGGCACCTCCATCGCGGTTTCGGAAATTAAACGAACCCTCCAGTTTATGAGTTCCCATTTCATTAAATTTCGATAGGAAACTGGCATTAGCCGCAACATAGTTACCGTTTCGTCCTGAGTTGTTTTGCTGAACCGAGTAAACATCGCCGTTGGCCGGCAACCAGTATTCATGAAGATTGCCACCACCAAAGCCGTCAAAACGGTAATTACCCAATTCCGACGAAACGGTGACCGAAGTATTATCTGTCAGGTAATAATCGAAACCGCCTTTCAATTGACTTCCACCCCTGGAGTGATCCCTTCTTCCGTCGGTAATCAGGTAGGTTGTGGTATCATTTTCATAGGTTTCGCGGGTCGACTTCATAGTTCCAAAGTCAGTATTGTCATTCCAGTTTCCACCAAGGAAAAGATTGTATTTCTTCTTCTTCCAGTTCAGCATCAGGTCGGTTCCGTATTTTTTTCCGGTACCAAGATTGAGATTGAGAATTCCGTTTACTCCGGAAAGAACATTCTTTTTCATCACCACGTTGATGATTCCGGCCATTCCGTCGGGATCATACTTAACCGAAGGGTTGGTAATAATTTCTATGTTTTGAATGGCTGCCGATGGAATCTGTCTAAGCGCATCGCTTCCACTGAGAACACTGGGTCGTCCGTCAATCAATACGGTAAAATTTCCGGAGCCACGAAGGCTCACGTTTCCATCGATATCCACATCGACCGAAGGAGTATTTTCGAGTACTGTTACTGCACTTCCCCCGGCAGCATTGATATCGTTGGTCACGTTGATCACTTTTTTATCAATCTTATATTCCACGCGGTTCCGTTCTCCCACTACTTCAACCTCTGTCACATGCGTCTGGTTAACAGCAAGCACAATTTCACCTAAATCGACTGAGCTTGAATTCGGAATTATTTTCACATCTTGGATTGTTGTTTTTTCGAATCCAACAAACCCGGCTTCTACAAAGTAGATATCATAAGGCAAATCATCAATCTCGAAAGTTCCCTTGGCATCCGAAATTCCACCGGTAATCAATTTGGAATCCAGTTTGCGGTAAACTGCAACATTGGCGTATTCCATGGGAGTTTTAGTTTCAGCATCAAGTATTTTTCCTTTAATAATTCCGTGCTTTACCATATTGGCTCCTCCCGGACTGCCTCCTGGGGGTGGTACCTGAGAAAAGACCAATCCAGTGGTTGAAAGGAATAGAATAACTATAATCAATAAATTCTTCATCATCTTCAGCATTTGTTTTTTCACTTTAAAAATTGAACTCTAATTTTTCGCAATACTTCTCAGACTGAAGATGGAATCTAAAGTTTAATTGAAGAATAATAAGAGTTGTTAATGATTGTAAAAGCTCTGCCGATGGGGAGAAATTAATGGAATAGTTTTTGAAGAACAAGTCGGGTCACTTTTTCATATACTGATAGAAATGAAACCATTCATTGCAATCCTTTTAGCAGCATGTATTTTCACTTCCTGTGCTTCGACGAACCGGATTATTGAAATCAATAATTCCAAAAAGGAGACAAAAGGCTTCCGGCTGATACAAAATCTAAAAGCACATGCTGCAGAAAAAAGCTACAATACATTGATCAATCAGTATTATAACATCAAAACAGCCTGCCTTTTCGAAGAACAAACGGATCAAAAACCAGTTGTCACGTTGGAATTTCATTTCGCAACTTCTGTTCAGACAGTCAAACTCGATTCAGTGATGTATTTAAAACTGGATAATGAAGCTGTCCGAATCGTATCCAATGTTATTACTCAGGAAATTTCAGAAAATACCTCTGCTGCAAATAAAAATAGTCTGATACTTGCTCAATTTACCATTCCTGAAAATCTTTGGCTTTCGGTTGCTAATTCAAGATCCATCGTATACAAGCTGAGCTGTGGTAATATCGGAATTGAGATAAAACCTGATTCTTTGGAAACTGCCATAGTGAAAGAGTTTTATAACAAGGCGATGCAGCAGCGTCTTGAGATTATTCCTTTGGTTCCGTCAGGAAGTGCAAAATGGTAAACTTTTTCCCTTTTCCTTTAGAACTTCCAATCAACAGCAAAGGTAAACTATGGGAAACAGGCAGTTTTGGGTTAAATATTCCGGTAAACTTCTAATAATTGTTAAAGAAACGACCAATAGACAATCCCAATCATAAAAAGA
>CAIPKZ010000473.1 GCA_903865775.1 uncultured Prolixibacteraceae bacterium
GAAATGAATGCCCGCGACGATGTTCCCGGCTATGGATTCCAACTAAAAAAAGGTGCCACTGCACTGACCGAATCGTGGCCTGCACTGGAAAATGTGTCGAACAATCACCTGATGCTTGGCCATTTGATGGACTGGTTTTATGCCGGATTGGGAGGCATCAGTCAGACCGAAAAATCGGTAGCATACAAAGAGATTGTGATCAAACCCGAAATGGTAGGCGACCTCACCTGGGCAAAAGCAAGCTACCAGTCATCCTACGGCGAAATCCGCTCGGAATGGGAAAAGTCAGGAACCTCAGTTCAGATGAATGTAACCATTCCGGCCAATACCACTGCGCTCATTTACATTCCTTTCAGTTCCGGATCGGTAATAAAAGAGAGTGGAAAAGACATTTCAGGAATGAAAGGTTTTCAGATAATTGGCGAAGAAAACGGACGAAAAATTCTGAAAGTCGGGTCAGGCACTTTCCAATTTACATCAGGCATCTAACCTAAACGAACTAAACTTATAGCGATGAAACGAATAGTATTTATTTTGCCGATTCTGGCAGTTCTGACAATCATTCTTTCCTGCCAGTCTGATCGTTCCAAAGTGTCGGACAAGGATTTGGAAAGTGGATTTATCACTCCGCCCGATTCGATACAAACAGGCGTTTATTGGTACTGGATATCCGATAATGTTTCCAAAGAGGGAGTTGTAAAAGACCTGCATTCGATGAAAAAGGCCGGGATCAACCGGGCATTTATCGGCAATATCGGGTTAAGCGATATTCCTTATGGGAAGGTCAAAATGTTGAGCGAAGAATGGTGGGAGATTTTGCATATGGCACTGAAAACAGCCACCGAACTGAACATCGAAATCGGAATTTTCAATTCACCGGGTTGGAGCCAGTCGGGCGGGCCGTGGATTAAAGCCGAAGAGGCCATGCGCTACCTCACTGCTTCTGAATTGCGCGTAAAAGGACCACAAAAACTGTCTCAAAAGCTGGAAAAACCCATCGATATTTTTCAGGATGTAAAAGTTTTGGCCTGGCCTGTCCCCAAAGATGATCAGTTGGTGCTGAACAAACAAAACGGAAAAATCACATCATCTCCTAAAGCTACTGATCTGGCAAGCATTTGGGATGGAAATAAAGAAACGGGAATCAACCTGACCGAGGGTGTGGAATATGTCATCGATTTAGAAGCAACCCAACCGTTTACGGCGCGTAGTCTTTCGGTTCGACCGACAGAACAGCGGATGCTTGCCAATGCAAGTTTTCAGGTGAAAGAGGCCAGCGGTGAATTTCGTACTTTGTCCGAATTCCAGATTAACCGCACCAATCCTGCCCTGAATGTGGGATTTGATCCTTACGCAGCAGTGATGATTTCGTTTCCGGCAACAACGGCAACCAGTTTCCGCCTGATCATTAAAAATACAACAGCCGGTGACGGATTGGCCGAAGTGGTTCTTTCGACTGCCCCGCGAGTTGAACGATTCAGTGAAAAAACCCTGGCTAAAATGCATCCTACGCCGCTACCTTACTGGAAAGATTATCAGTGGCCCGCTCAGCCTGAAGTGGATGATCAGTCAACGGTTATTGATGGGTCAAAAGTGATCGACATTACGCAATATCTGTCCGCTGACGGAACTTTGATCTGGGACGTTCCGGAAGGCGATTGGGTTATATCCCGCACCGGAATGACACCAACCGGAACGGTGAACAGTCCGGCCTCGCCCGAAGCAACCGGTTACGAGGTGGACAAGATGAGTAAAGTTCATGCCGAAAAGCATTTCTACGGTCACATGGGCGAAATTCTGAAACGCATTCCTGAAGCCGACCGGAAGAGTTTTAAA
>CAIPKZ010000474.1 GCA_903865775.1 uncultured Prolixibacteraceae bacterium
CGATTTAAGATAAGTTGGGTCGCCTGTAATCCGGTAAAGCTCAAGTAGCCCTTCGTAGCACGACATCATTTCATAGGCTTTTTGCCCGTTATCCCATGACCACCAGTTGGACGGTTTCGGAAAACGATCGGCTACAGCAACTCCATCAATAGCTTTGCTTATCAGTTTCGGACCATCGGCGGTTTCCCATTGCTCCACAATATATTTGGCAAAATCCAGATAGCGCTTCTCGCCGGTATGCCGGTACAACAAAACCATAGGTTCCAGAATCGAACTGCTTGGCATTCCGCGGAAGTTTCCTGTTTTTACAATATCCGCCTTCCCTGTGCCAACCTGCGTCAACAAATGATCGGCCAGTTTCATCGCAGCTTCAAGCACTTTGGGATCGGCTGAAATGTCGTAATAAGCCAATAACCCGAGCATGGTATATTTCCGGCCCCAGATATCCCAGTGCTGCAACTGCGCTTCCGAGGAATAATTGCCAATGTAACCATCCGGAGTTTGGGTTGCCAATAATCCTGAAACGGCATTCTGAATAATTTTCAGCAATTCAGGATCATGATTGTATTCGTATGCTGCTATGGCCGAAAGAATCCATTTTCCCCAGAATTCAGTTTGCCACCGGTTCGTTTCATTCCTCGATTTAAACGGTTCTATCAGTTGTGCAACATCCTCTTTCTTGATGCGCTGATTGATGCACAAGTCGATTTTTTCGCCCAGATAACCGGAAATCTCAATATTGGCCGGAATCCACGCCTCCAGTACATCCGGTATTACTGAACTGGATTTGGATTGTGCCAGACAGAAAAAAGGAAAAAGGAAAAAGGAAAAAATCAGGAATCGTTTCATCGGTGTGGGTTTGGTTGAATGGTTTGTTTTTCCCAGCGTACAACTCAAAGTCGCGGCTGGAACTTAAATTAGAACATCTATACTTTCGGCAACGACCTCCAGTTATGAATTACTGCACCTTCAATGCTTGGTTTTCCATAGCAATCAGAACATCATTGGCAGCGTTAATCAACTTCCTGGTAATTGTTGTCAACTATATAGAATATGATTATTCTCTGCCAGATGCAAGTCCGTCAGTCCTGCAGAACGCTCACCTATTTTTCGGTTGGCAGATTCATTTATAATTGGTTCAAGCAAACATGCCCGCCTCATAAAGTATTACTCCGTGATTAGTGATTTCCTTTGAGAACACACTGCCAAGTTCGATGAATTTTTCATAAGCAGCCATGGTATAGATAACTAAATCGATGGGAATAAAACTTCGCAAATGCTTAATAAATTGATTGTACAGAAGGTAGAGATCCACCCTTTCACGATGAGTTGACGGCAATGTTTCAAGAGGAACAACAATCATCAAATCAATGTCGCTCTCCGCAGTTGGATTACCATAGGCATATGACCCAAAAAGGATTACCCGCACAACTCCTTGTTGTTTATATATTTCTGTTATTTCTGAAATGATTTTCTGAGTATCCATATCAATGACGGGTTTATACAAATCTAAAGATAAAAGTCCTGACTTCCGTTATTGAATTACTGACTTAGTAACTTCGTGTCACCAAGTCAGTCGCAAATTTTATACTTTCGGCAAAGACCACGGTGCACGATACTCCGCTTTAGTCAGGGCATTGGCTTCAACAAGCTCCTGTGTTCTTCAAATCAATACAGGAAACCAAAAATCCAAAGTGGAATTTTATTCTGGAAGCCATAATCGATGTTGTCAGAAACAATAAAGGCCTTATCGATATTGGCAATTTGTTTTGCTGTCTTGTTCTTTCCGCCAACTTCAAAAGTATATTTATTATCAACATAAAAATCGCCTTGCTTTGGAAGAGTAACCTGATGCATAAGAGAAACCTGATTCAGAAAAAATGTTTCGCGCAATGATCCTGTATTAACGCGATCATTCTGAAGGGCAAAAGCCAGATTCGTGTTTTCTAAATACAGTTTATCTGGTTTGTTCAGAAAATTTATTCCCCATGTATCTTGGGACAACCATCTAAGAATATGTGCAGTATGTAACAATTGTAAATACCTTAAAACAGTATCGCGTGTTGAGTTTAATTGAACCGCAAGCTGATTAATATTTGGTGTATACGGAACCAGCGAAGCAATGATAAAAACCAATTTCTTTATTTTCATCATCGATGAAAAATCAATATTAGTGATTGCCGGCAAATCGTTTTCGATAACCTGATTGATTGTTTCGTTAAGCCGCATCCAATAGCTTTGCTCATTTTCAATGAAATACGGATAATATCCTTTTTGTAAATAATTTTCGAAATACTGGAAAGGCTTTAATACACTGTTCATTCGAGTGTATATTTCAGCCTGATTCGACAAAATTTCATCTAAAGATAGGATTTGAAAATCAGTGCGATATTTAAAGTTCAAATACTCCCGGAATGACAGACCCTGCAATTCATAGATTACAGCCCTTCGGCTCAGATCGAATTTTCCCTTGTTAATTTCCAATGCTGAAGAACTGGTAAATATCACATTCAATTCGGGCAAATTATCGTAGATATTTTTCAGTTCTTGGGACCAATTGGGGTACTTGTGTACTTCATCAATTAACAAATATTTCCCTCCTTTGCGAACAAACTCTTCAGCAACCGAAACCAATTGGTTGTCAGAAAAATAAATATCATCTAAACTGAAATATAAACATCCATCCGAAGGAAGTTCTTTTAACCTCTGAAGCAATATAGTCGTTTTACCGGTACCACGCGCTCCTTTAATTCCAATCATCCGATTACTAAAATCGATTGAATCAATTAAATAACGTTTAAACTCCAGGGTGATATTTTCAGCCTTACTGCGTGACAAATTAAATAACCTTTCCATATTTCGCTTTTCAATAGAACAAATTTAAATTAAAAAACACTTATTGACAAGTGTTTTTTAATTTAAATGGCGATAGCTTAGGATTGGATAGATTTTTACTGACAGGGTGATTTAAGTTCACCAAGTCAGTCGCAAATTTTATACTTTTGGCAACGACCACGGTGCACGATACTCCGCTTTAGTCAGGGCATTGGCTTCCGGATCGTTGATGAATTCCTGTTTTTCACC
>CAIPKZ010000475.1 GCA_903865775.1 uncultured Prolixibacteraceae bacterium
CAGAAAATTATGAGAGAAGTATTAATTACAGCGGTTGTATTTTATGCCTTTTATGAAATCATCAAAAATTTCACCGATTTTTTATTAAGAAGAAAGATTATCAAGGCCGGGCATTTTGAAAGCGCCGGAATTTTGGAACAAAAAATTGCTTCATTAAGTTCTGAAAATCAGGAAGCAAATAAATATCCTTCTTTGAAATGGGGATTGGTAGCATTCTTTGCCGGAATCGGATTCATAATTATTCACCAGATGAGCCCAAGTCTTTACAATCAGGATAATTACCGCAATTTTATGGATGATAGCTTGTTGCCATTTGGAATTGAGTTGGTTTCCATTTCTTTTGGGTTCCTCGTTTATTTCCTGATTGTGAATTTCAGCAAAAAGAAATAGAAAAAAGTCAATAGTCATTGGGAAAGTCGTTTAATCAATTTTCCCAATGACTTTTTTTTAATGATTTTTTTCAATGACTGATTTACATTTTTACTTTCCACTCACCCAGATCATGAAAGCCGCGCAACAATTCATCGATTTTCATTCGCTTCTTTCCTGAAAGCTGAATATCGGTAATCGAAAGCCAGCCATCAGGACAGGCAATTTTCAGGTATTTTTTATTATCCGTCAGGAGTGTTCCGGGAGCAGCAGGCAAATTGCTGTTATCACGGCTTGAAGAATATATTTTTGCGGTAAGTGTTTCAGCTCTCTCCGAATGTTCCAATTCAGTCCATGCTGCCGGATAAGGCGACAAGCCGCGAATCAGGTTTCGAACCGACTCCGAATCTTTGGTCCAGTCGATACGGCAATCATCTTTAAACAATTTGGGCGCCTGTTTTATTCGCTCAGTGTTGCCAATTAATTCTTCCTGATCAATCGGTTCAATCCTTCCTTCTACCAATGCATCAACAGTCCTGACAACCAAACCTGCTCCGAGTTCCATCATCCGGTCGTGCAAATCGCCTACTGTATCATTATTAGAAATATAAACCTTTTCCTGAAAGAGAATCTGTCCGGTATCAATTTCGTGCGAAAGCAAAAATGTAGTTATGCCGGTCTCTGTTTCCCCATTGATAACAGCCCAATTCAGCGGGGCGGCTCCCCGATAGTGCGGCAAAAGTGAAGCATGCAGATTAAAAGTTCCAAGCCGGGGCATGTTCCATACGATTTCGGGCAACATCCGGAAAGCAACAACAATCTGAAGGTCGGCTTTCAGGCCTTCCAATTCGGCAATAAATTCAGGATTTTTCAGTTTCTCCGGCTGAAGTACTTTCAGGTTGTTGTCGATGGCATATTTCTTAACGGCTGATTCACTCAACAGCCGGCCACGCCCGGCAGGTTTATCAGGAGCAGTTATAACTCCTGCAATCCGGTAGCCATTTTCAACCAAAGCCTTTAAACTCTCCACTGCAAAATCGGGAGTTCCCATAAACACGATACGGATTTCTTTCGGACCCATTGTTTTTTTTCACAAAGATAAGGCTTGAAAAGCAAAAGGGAAACAGGAAATTGGAAAAGAGTAAAAATGCCTTGTTATTGGATAAATTAGCCTGAATATGAAGTTCTTAAACTTGTGTTAACAAAAGTCGCGAATAATACAACACATTGATTATCAATTTTTTAATGTTTTTTAAAGTTAATTTATTGTCAAGATATTACTAAATAATTTGCGCACAGAATTTTAACTTGAATTAACACAATGGATTAGGTATTTTTGTATGATCATATTAAATTTGAATTTAAAACTGAAATTATGAGTTTAAAGAAACAATTTTTAAAATCCAAACCGGTGTGCAAGGTTTCTTTCCGATTAGATGCTGCTGAAGCTTCAGGAGCTAATACTGTTCAATTGCTGGGCGACTTCAATAATTGGGATAAATCTGCTGAGCCAATGGCAAAACTGAAATCGAATGATTTTACAGCCGTACTCGAACTCGAATCGGGTAAAGATTACCAGTTCCGTTATTTCATCGATGGATCTTCATGGAAGAATGATTCACAAGCCGATCAATTCGTAACCAATGCATTTGGCGAATTAAACGGTGTAGTTTCAACTGCAGAGTAAATCTCTATGGGTATTTTCCCATGTAAAAAGCAGAAACAGATAATTCATGATTATCCTGTTTCTGCTTTTTCTTTTGTAATAGAGCGTGAACAGTTATGACCTGTATTTCTTTTCAAGATCCGGCCGAAGTTTCCGGTTTCCTTTTACTGCTTTTGGTGAATACGGGCAATTTTTACAGCCATTTGAGCAGCAATAACCACGTTTAACGAGATACAATTCAGTCATTACGCGGTATCCGTCCGGATTTAGGATGAAATCAACACCTTCCACGGTCTGTTCGCCATAGCCTGAATCAAACATATCGTCGAACATGCCCATATTCCGGATTATTTATCGTATCGAAAATTGGAGAGATTATGGCCCATCCGGTCACGCTTGGTCTTCAGGTAGGCCTGATTGTGCTCGTTCGGTTTAATCTCAATGGAGATGGTTTCAACCACATCTAAATCGTATGCTTCCAACCCGACACGTTTTACGGGATTGTTGGTCATTAAACGCATTTTGGTGACTCCCAGACTACGAAGAATCTGAGCACCAACGCCGTAGTCGCGTTCATCGGCATCAAATCCAAGGTGCATATTGGCTTCCACGGTATCAAATCCCTGTTCCTGAAGTTTATAAGCAGCAATTTTATTCATCAGGCCAATTCCGCGCCCTTCCTGCATCATATATACAATGACACCTTTTCCTTCTGCTTCAATTTTATTCATGGCATATTCCAGCTGGTCGCCGCATTCACAACGCATCGATCCAAAGATATCTCCGGTCATACACGAAGAATGCACCCTGACAATAACAGGCTCGTCGTGCTGCCATTCGCCTTTGATGAGGGCTATATGTTCAACCCCATTCGATACCTGGCGGAAAGGAATGATTTTGAAATTGCCGTGATGCGTCGGTAAACTAACCTCTTCTCCACGCTCAATCAGGCTTTCGCTCTGCAAACGATAGGTTATCAAATCTTTTATGGAAATAATCTTCAGGTTAAACCGTTGAGAAAGAACCAATAATTCAGGCAGACGGGCCATGGTTCCGTCTTCATTCATAATTTCGATTAATACTCCAACAGGAGTCAGACCGGCCAAGCGTGCCAGATCTACTGATGCTTCGGTATGTCCCGAACGCCTGAGAACACCACGGCTCTTGGCTTTTAACGGGAAAATATGACCCGGGCGGCCCAATTC
>CAIPKZ010000476.1 GCA_903865775.1 uncultured Prolixibacteraceae bacterium
TCAAAAGTATTGTCGAATGAAAAAACGTTCATTGGATGCGGGTTGTGTGGTGGAGTTTAGTGTTGCTCCCTTCGATACGCTGCGCTACTCAGGGAGCAGTTTTCTGTCTTTCGTCTCCGATCTTCCCACTTTTTTCAAACTTTCCCAATCATAAAAATCGCAGGCCGCTTCTGGATATCCGGAATGTTTGTTTTCCAATATGAGACCGGCTTACTCAGGATGAATTCCGTATCCAGGGTAATATCCACGGCAATACACAACATGGTGGCCGGGTCGCAATTTTTCAGCAATTCATCTAGCAATTGAACGTTTCGATATGGCGTTTCGATAAAAATCTGGGTCTGACCTTCGGTTTGCATACGTTTTTCGAGTAGTTTAATTTGCAGCGATTTCTCCGGATTCCGAATTGGCAAATAACCGTTGAAAGCAAAATTCTGCCCACTCATTCCTGAAGCCATCAAAGCAAGCAGAATGGATGAAGGTCCGACGAGCGGCACTACCTGTATATTCCGGATGTGTGCAATTTTCACCACTTCAGCTCCCGGATCGGCAATTCCAGGACAACCGGCTTCCGAAATAATACCAATATCGAATCCGTGTCGGTTAGGTTCCAGAAACCGGCTGATTTCCTTTTTGTCGGTGTGCTGGTTGAGTTCAAAAAAAGTCAAATCATCAATCACGATTGCCGGGTTCACTTTTTTCAGGAAACGTCGGGCAGTACGCAGGTTTTCAACAATGAATACGGGTATTGAAGAAATGATCTGCGAGAGATCGGGAGGTAAAACACGCTCGATGCTGGTATCTCCCAAAGTGGTTGGAATCAGAAAAAGTTTGGCCATTTTTAAAATTTTCTCAAAAATAGTCAAAAACCTTCGGAAGACAGACTGCAATCCTTATTTTTGTGAATCAAACAATCGATTGTGAAACTTACTTTTTTAGGAACAGGAACATCGCAGGGGGTGCCGGTAGTCGCATGTCAATGTCCGGTTTGCTTGTCAGCTAACCCGAAAGACAAACGCTTGCGGGCATCGGTGATGATCGAAACCGAAAATTTGTGCCTCGTTATTGATGCCGGACCCGATTTCAGACAGCAAATGCTGATGCATAAAGTTCGTCATTTAAACGGGATTTTGATTACTCACGAACATGTCGATCACATTTTTGGTCTGGATGACATCCGCGCTTTTAACTGGGTACAGAAACAATCGACCGATATTTATGCCGAAGAGCGTGTTCAAATCGCTATCCGCCGAATTTTTGACTATGTTTTTGCTACTTTCAAATATCCTGGAATACCCCAAATGCACTTACATCTGATTGAAAATAAGCCTTTCAGGATTGATGAACTGGAAATTATACCAATCCGCGGCTACCATTATAAACTTCCTGTTTTTGGTTTTCGATTCGGAAAAATTGCATACGTAACCGATGTAAATCGTCTGGAGAATACTGAAATTGACAAGCTTCGCGGATTGGACGTATTGGTTTTAAATGCTTTGCGCAAGGAAGTCCATATTTCGCATTACAATCTGAGCCAGGCTCTGGAAATAATCAACGAGGTAAAACCGGGAAAAGCCTATCTGACACATCTCTCACACCAAATGGGATTTAACGAAGAAGTTCAGGCAGAACTTCCGGAAAATGTATTTCTGGCTTATGACGGGCTGGAGATAGTGGTTTGAAAAGAAGTTGTCATTGATTGTCATTTGTTTCACGTCATTGATTTTAATTTATAGTATCGAAGTTTGAGCGACAATGAATGACTTAATGACTATGAATGACAGAATAATTGTCAGCAAAGCGAAAACGAATTTGGGAAATTTGTCTGTGACGTATGAAATATTTATATTTGTACGTCAAATTCAATTGTCATGGAAACAAAACTTACTATTCGCCTAAAAAAGAGGGTCATTGAGCGTGCAAAAGAGTATGCACATATTCATAAAATCAGTCTTTCAAAAATGGTAGAATCCTACCTTGAATCTGTTACCGAGGTGAAAAAGGAAGATATTGAAATTACTCCCCTGGTCGAAAGTTTAAGTGGAGTTATTCGCCTGCACGAAGACTTTGACTTTAAAAATGACTATGCGAATTACCTGACTGAAAAATATAAATGATGAAAGTATTTTTGGATACCAATATCGTCATTGATTTGCTTGCCAAAAGAGAGCCTTTTTACAAACATGCTGCCCAACTCTTTTCTTTGGCTGATAAGATGAAAATTCAACTTTATGTTTCAGCTCTTACGTTTGCCAATACAAATTACATACTCCTGAAGGAACGAAAACCAGAAGAAGCCAAGTCAATACTTCGCAAATTGAAATTGATTGTCAATATTATTAGTCTTGATGACAAGATCATTGGTTTATCGCTGAATGATACTGACTTTCGAGATTACGAAGATGCCATTCAATATTATTCAGCAATTGAAAACGGAATCGCAACCATTATTACACGAAACCTGAAAGATTTCCAAAAATCGAAGATTCCGGTGCTAACAGCAGAACAATACCTCCAACGAAATTAATCCTCTTCTACAAAACAAGTATTTTCGAGATTGCACCTCTCCTGAGATGTTAGAAAATCTGATTTATTGGAACGACCGGCATCTCATCAAAATCAATCATTGCATTTACCAACCCGACTTTCTGGAAATTTCGGATATCTTCTTCCCTGATTTCCATTTCTGAAATGAATCCATGTTCAAGCAAAAACTGGCGTTTGGTCCCTTTGAGCAGCGGAGTAGTTGGTGTGAACCATTTTTCTCCATCATAAAACAGCAAATTGGCTGCAAACGAATCGCTTACCCAACCATGTTTAATGATGATGATATCATCGCAATTTCCGCGTTGGGCATACAATTCCTGAAGAATCTGCCGGTCGTTGAATTTTAGATGGTAATCAACACTTTCGTGATGAACGACTTTCAGACTGAGTATGTTTCTATAACTGTAGGAATCAAAATCAATCTGTTTTATCGTTTGATCATACGAAACGCGAACTTTATAAATCCCGGATCTGCAACATTCTGGAATAGAGATTTCATTTCTTAGTTCTATTTTTTCAGCCTTAGGGAAAAGCTCAGCCATTGCCGCATTCATCCTTTTTTGGTGGTAATCCAGATTTCGGATCATACCGTCTTTCAGTTTCAGTGATTCAACTAATTGGCACATATACTTTTTGGATTAGTTCGTTGTATTCGGTCTGGCAATCGCTCAAAAAAGTAATTCCGCCTCCGCTTTTAAATGTCAGCTGATCGCCATCTTGTTCCAAATATCTGATCAGGACACAACTGTCGAGATTCCTGCCGTCGAAAACCCCAAAAATTCCGGTGTAGTAACCGCGATCATAGGATTCCACCTTCCGGATAATTTCCAAAGTTTTCAGTTTTGGCGCTCCGCAAATCGATCCTGCCGGCAGTAATATAGACAATATGGTGCCAATTGAACTTTCAAAATTCTCCGGAAGTTTTCCGGAAATCTGAGAACTCATTTGGAGTAATTCACCCCGATTGGTTCCTATCCTGTCAATATACATCAACTTTTCAACCTGAACTTCTGTAGCCACCATACTCAGGTCATTCCGGATTAAATCAACAATGGTATGATGCTCAGCGACTTCCTTTTCATCGGTGAGTAAAAGTTGTTCAGAATTTTCGATACTTGCATCCAGTGTTCCTTTCATCGGGTACGACGAAATTACACCCTCATTTATCCGTACAAAAGTTTCAGGAGAAAAACAGACAAACTGGTTTTTTAACCATATTTTATATGAAGCATTGCTTCGGTGGAAAATATCTTCCGGCGAAAGATTGGTTTTCACTTTGGTTGGCATGGTTAGGTTCAGCAAATAGGTATCGCCGTTGTGAATATGCTTTTGCACCTTGTCAAATGCTTTGCTGTATGCTGCAAATACCGAAGGATAAATTTTCCAGTCAATTTCTTTACTTGTGGCTTGGATTGGCTCAAAGTTGGACATTCGTGGTGTTCTCCAGAGTATTGAAGAGGTGTCGTCCGATTCAAATATCACTGGCTTTTCGAAATCAAAATCAATGACAAAAGCGAAAGCCTGGCCTTTTGCTCCAAGTTCGTTCATTCGATCAATCGTATTTTGTCTTCTTTCGTTCATTCCGGGGTTCAAAGATAGGGAA
>CAIPKZ010000477.1 GCA_903865775.1 uncultured Prolixibacteraceae bacterium
CAGCGTATACGCATATGTATAAGTAATCATCATCAAGCGATAATTCCTTCCATTTACCGGCATGTTCGCCTGTTCTGCGTATACCATCGCCAAAAACGACAGGGTTTACAGTTGCATCACCGTTAAGACTTAATAGCCAATCTTCCTCTGATCCTCCATAACCATGCTGTACCGCTATCTGATAAGCTGACAGGCCGGCAACGGCTTCGCTGACTGTAACCGTTATTTCTTCGAATGATTCAATTACCGTAATATCTACGGATTCAACAGTTTCGGTTACAAGTACATTTACAATTTCCATGTTATCGGGTTATTACCGGGTTAATGGTCCAGGTGCCGCCGATATAGGTTTTTTCGCGACCGTTTTGAAAAAATATTTTTAAATCCCATTTGTACGTTCCGGCAGGGATGCTTATTAGTTGAGGCAGGAAAGTGATGGTATATGGTAAGGTAATAAGCAAATGGGTTGGAGTACTAAATTCATGTATTAACTGGGTGCTTGGGTTTTGCCTTACCTGTAATTTGACAACAGCATGTGTAAGATCATATATAGCATTGGAAGGCAAGATAAACTCAACGCCTTCAAACGTATTGTCAAAATTTACAGCGGGGAGATTATAATTTTGCATGTACTGTGGTTTATGATGCAATGTTACTATGAGGTTACTTTATTTTAAAGGACATTTCAAAACCATTATTTCCACCCTGCAGGGATGGATGCGTAGTTGCTTAATTGTGTATCATTATAAAAACAATATGTACCAATAGGGACTGGGGTGCGGCTCCAAAGTGCCGGGGCGGTGCCGGTTAGACGGATGCAGCCGTTAAAAGCGTTGGCAAAGGTTGTTACCAATGGACAGTTGTCAAAAATGGCTGTATCGAAGGTTGTAATAAATAAACAGTTGGAAAAAACATTGGCAAAATTTACTACCGATGCATTTTGACTGAAAAGGCCGGATGGGATAGAGGTAAGGGTTGAAATGCTTGCAAAAGTTTGTGTAAAATATCCGGCAGCAAAATTATAGTAGAAGGTATTGGCAGGGATGGATGTAAGGGCCGTATATACAAAACAGCTCTGAAAATAGGTTGCAAGGGTATTATAGCGGAACAGATCTGTTGGGATGGCTGTAAGCGCATAGTTATATGCAAATGAGGCTTGAAAATCAGTAACCAGCACATTATAGCGGAACAGATCGGTTGGGATGGCTGTAATTTTCTGGCAGTTTGAAAAAACACTGGAAAACGTTGTAACCCTTATATTATACCGGAATAGATCAGTAGGGATTGCTGTTAAGGCAATATTAGAACAACTGGCAAAAGTACCGGCAAACGTGGTTGCAAACGTACAGGTATCGAACAGGTTGGAAGGTATGGCCACCAGGGAAGGGATAGCATTGAACGTGCTGGCAAAGGTGAGTGCCAGCGTATTTTGAACAAAGAGAGTAGGTGGTATATTAACCAGGCGTGTGGAGTTGAAACATGAACTAAAATCAGTGACTTTGGTATTATACTTAAATAAATCTGCATTTATAGCTGTTAAAGATGTACAACTGACGAAAGCCAATGAAAAAATTGTATTATTGATGCAGCTGTCAAAAATATTGGCACACAGAGCAGATAGAAGTATGCAACCCGCAAAAATGCCCGGCATTTGGGTAACAGCTGTGCAATTTAAAAAAGCATTGGCTTTAACTTCTGTTAAGGCGTTACAATAGCCAAACGTATAATAAAATGAAGTGTTGGCGGTGCAACCGGAAAACGTATTTTCAGGAACATAAGGTATTTTTAAGCACTGATAAAAAGTATAGGTAAAATCGGTACAGGTAATATTATCTTTAAATAAATTATCGGGCAGGGAAGTGATGCCAGAACAATACATAAAGGTGCTGTAAGCAGTTATTACTTTAACGCCGGTAAACAATCCGGCAGGAATGGCCGTTATGGAAGTACAACTGTAAAAGCAATTACTAAAAGAGCAGTTATAAATAAATGATTGAAAGAGGGATGCCGGTATGGAGGCTATTTTAGTACAAGCTTGAAATGTGTTGGCACAGGAAGTAACTTTGCTGTTGTAGGTAAATAATCCGGTAGGTATATCCAATAGGGCAGAACAACCATAAAAGGTAGTATTGAAAGTAGTTGCATTTACAGCATCCCTGAACATATCAGCATATAGCACCTTAATAGCTGTACAATTATAAAAGGCATTTTGATATGTAAGAGCGATGCTGTTTCCATGAAAGATCCCATAAGGAATCCGGATAAGCGATACACATCCGTTGCAGAAATTTGCAAAGGAGGTAACAGCTGTAAGTTTACCGGCTTGCTCCGGTAAAAAAGTAAGAGCTGAACAACCGTATAGGTTTATCAAACGGAAATCAAGCGTACCCCAGGAGATCACGCGGGTAATCAGGGAGCGAATAGCCACATTGTTATTTACCGCAAAAGCCTGAAACG
>CAIPKZ010000478.1 GCA_903865775.1 uncultured Prolixibacteraceae bacterium
ATCATGTTTTTGAATTGAGTATTCGGATAAGAAACTTCTAGAGACAAAGGTTCTGGTTGCTGGATTTTAATTGAGATCTCTTTCTCAGAAACTTTTCCTCCTTCTTTTTGAATCAGTTGAAGCGCATATTTATAGGTGCTGTTCACGGCTGAATTAAAAGAATAGGTTGTATGGATAAACAATGAGTCGCCAACAGCAGTAACACCATCCTGCATCTCTTTGGGCAATCCCCTGAATCCATATATGACACCTAGCACTGCCATTGCATTGGAAGGATTACAATCTGAATCTTGTCCGCACCTTGTTGAAATCTCCATTGTTTGCATCGGATCGCCGTTTCCATACAATAATCCCATTGCAATGTACGCGCCATTGAGTGTAGCATCTATATTAAAAGGTTGGCCAGCGCCGCAAATGTCTATATTACCCCATTTTTCTTCCAGCACATTCCATGCAGCTCTCCAATCGGCTGGATATTGCTTGTGATATTGAATCACATCCTGAATAATGGCACGATAAGCACTTTTTTCAGGAATGGATTGAATCGCTTTATCGATTAATGTTGGAATGTCTGATTCAAAAAAAGCCTCGCAATAGAGCGCTGCAACAAAAATACCTCCATAAACTCCATCCCCGTAATTCATGATGTGACCAATTTTATCTGCCATTTTGGTGGCTGTCTGCGGCATTCCGGGGCACATAAAGCCGAGATAATCAGATTCAATCTGAAAGTCAATGTCATCGGCATGCATACTGTATTCGGGGCTTCCGGATTGCGGAGGGAAAATACTGTCGAAATAGTTTTTACGGGCCTGCATATTGGCATGCCACAATCCATAACCGGCCTTGGCAAGTAATTCCTGAAACTTTTTTGCCGGGGCATCAATTCCATATTCATCCATCGCCATTAAAAAGGTTAGCTGAACGTAAATATCGTCCTGCCACATACTGCCTTTAATGTCTTTGGTTGTCCATTTTATCGAATCCTCAAACGTTTTACTTAGCGCTTTAAACTCGGTTGGAGCGCCGTAAGTTACGCCGATCATTTTACCTGCCCATCCTCCTGCAATCTTGTCTTTAAGAACTTCCGGAGAAATAGTTTTACTGTCAGTTATGGTGGTTTTATTGCACGAAAACAAAGTTAAAACCAATATTCCTATGATGAATAAGTTGTGTTTCATGGTGGTTTATTTTATTGATTGTTATTTAAAATGCGGATTACTAACGTATTGATTATTAGTTAAATTCATTTCTTCAGCATTCGTAATGATCTTGCCATTGATCCTGAGATTTTCAAATGTGATAATCCCATTTCATTTTATTTCTCGACTTTGACTAAAACTTAGCATTGGCATTATCCCAACCAAAATCGCTACTATTGAAAATATATTTGTCATTCTAATCTATTGTTTGGTAATACTTTTCATCGATTTGTCATAACCAGCTTGTATTGTATTTCACCAGTTTCAGTGGACCCATTAATCCTGAAGGTTTTAAAGGCAAATCTTTTTTAAGCGCATTTGATGTACTCCAAATGCTTTTTATTTTCCCAAACTGATTCCAATCGCCTATGAACCTATTTCGGCATACATTGGCAACAGTTATTTCCAATTTATTTACATCTTTCAACAGACCTGAAACAACCAGTTCGGTATTGGGCATCCAGGCATACGCCAGCAATTTTCCGTTTAAACGGACTTCAGCAGTAGCGTCTATGTTGCCAAGGTCTAAAACAACCGAATCGGTTTCTGAGAGAAAACTGTTTGGAGCCTTAAATGTGATCGTGTATTTGGCTTTTCCGGCAAAGTACCTGATGGCAGGATCGTCAAATTCGGTTAGTGATTTTTGTTTTGTGATCTCAACCGGCTGAATCACTTCATCCGATATTGGGAAGAATTCAATCGTAGCTTTAAAATTATCAATTGGTGCGATTTTAGTCTGAACTAAATCCACCCTGACAATTCGGTTGTCATTGATTGTGAATTCATATTTTCCGCTCAGACTGGTTGAAAAGCCAAATTTGCTTTTACTGAATGTGGCCTGCGGAATAGCTAAAGTGGTATCAGACAATTGTTGCAGTGGAAAGATTTGTTTCCCAACCAACGAAACTTTTGTAATGAATTGATCGGGAATTCCATTCTTAAATACAAATATTTTAGATTCATGTGGTTTAAAACTAACCGGTAACCGGGTTTGATTCTTTTCAATGGAATAAATTGAAGGTTTTGTTACCGAACCATTTTCAGGATTCCAGATTTCGGGAGTCTTTCCTGCCATCCGGAACATCAATTCGCAGTTAATGCTTTTGGCTTGCTGGTTGAAAACAAAATAAACATCTGTTTCTCCCAGTTTTTTATGGATAAACATAATCTCTTTCGGATCGTTGCTATTATTCGTAAAATCAGGAACTACATTAAACTGTTTTAATACTTCGCCAATTGATTTTCCTGAAATCACTTTTCCTTTTCCATATTGATTTTCGCCTGAATTCCCCCAAAGCGAATTGGCCAGATGATTAAATTCTACGGTGTGTGTGTTGATATCCGAAACCGATATCATTTCCAGAGGTTTTGGACCTAAAACGACAACTCCTTCTTTCACCAATTCGGAAATCCGCTTTAAAGTAACAAAATTCATTATCGTTAGCTCAGGCAACGTAAGAATGGGGAAGGTCTGCTGGCCTCCCAAAGAAAGTTTGCCATCAATGACTTTAGCTTTAGTCAGCATATCGAAATTACAGGCATTGGCCTGAAATCCGAATGGTAAATCGTTGGCAATACTTTTGTTAAAACTGTAAAACTGTGGAAATTGATCGCCAACATAAAACAGAACATCGACAACAGGCTCACCCTTTTGCAGTACGTACTGAACCCGAGCCTGATAAGTCATCCAGCCCTGTGCAAATTCCCACCACGGATTATTCCGGTTAAAACTGGCACCAAAACCACCTAAGGTGGCACCGGGTTTATTATCTAATGGCTGATGTACATAACTATGCAGGATCATCTGATTAATTCCCGAACAATAGGCAGCGTCGCCAAAAGGTTTTAAGTTGGCTGGTGAATCGGAATAATCGGCATAGCCAGTATAAGCTTCTGATCCGATAACCTGTTTTTTGACGGCCAGGGCAGCATAAGTCGGAAAGTAAGCTGTTGGTCTGATTTCAGGTTTATACTCAGGAGTTCCTTTTGAATTTGGATTTGCCCAAAATTCGATCATTGGTAAATCAACATACTTATTAGATTTTAATACATCTAAAGGCGGATACATCGCACGATTCCCATAAATAACTTCGGCATGCATTTCCAATTGGTTCCGATGGCATAACTCACTAAACTGTTTGTAATAGTTTTGACTGATCAGGTCGGAAATAGTTTTGCGAAAGTCATGAAGAAAAGCATCTGAAAGCTTTGGATTCCCAACAAATTCACCACATAAGACAGGTATCCACGGAATGATGCTATAGCCCCTGAGATTTTTAAACTCTTCAGGAAATTTTTTAGTCCAGTTCTGAAACTCACATTCCCAACTGTCGATCAGTAAAAATTTGAATGTGTTGCCTTTGTACTGGCCTGCCGATTGTAGCAATTTGCCGGCAAAGCTGTTGAAATGAGTATTTAGTGCGGTAGTATCCATTTTGTCAACTTCCAAACCAATTCCTTCGGAAGTTGCTGGTGAATTGGTAACTCCGGTGGTGGTATAACCAAACCGGATGATTTGCCAACGACCTTTGGGTGCTTTCCAATTCAGAATTCCATCGTGCGACATATACCTGGTAAGATCGATAACAGAATTTTCAGCTATTCCTTTTTCATTGTTTTTTATAGGGATATCAAAAGCACTTTCATTAGCAGGAGTTAGTGAAGCAGTTTTTTCGAGCAAAAACGGAATCTGGGGTGAATAAGCCGGGATTTCATTGCCGCCAAGGATTTCAACCTCTCCCACATCATAATTTCCTTTTTTGCATTCGAGCTGAAAGTATTTTGCTCTGGTAGCGGGGAAAGTAAGTGTATTTACTTTATTTACTCCTTGAAATTCCAAATCGGATATTTTAGTATAAACCTTACCGTCAATTGAGGATGACAGGACAAACTGACTGGTTATCTTCTCCAGATTTTCCCAGGAGTGGATCTGTGTGGAGCACGACCAGTCGTGGGCAAAGGTTTTGAGAAGGGACTTGAAGAACCGTTCCAAGCTCTTTCCCCAGGGAAACGTGCTTGTGGAGACGGTGGAGGGAGATCTGCCTTGG
>CAIPKZ010000479.1 GCA_903865775.1 uncultured Prolixibacteraceae bacterium
TAATCGCCCTACAGCCCCCAATTTCATTGGGGGTGATGAACATTAAACCCTACGGGTTTTTGAGGCAGCCAGAAAGTGTATTTGTTTTCAGACTACTGTTCCAATGGAGTATTATCTTCCAATTAATCCAGGGATTCACCTTCTTATCGTCCTATAGTAATCAATTTCATGGGATTAATGAATATAAATCCTACGGGATTTGCTTGGAAATAGAAATGTCTTGATTTCAATCTTCTAACTCCGAAGGAGTTAAATGTTCATCACCTCCAGTAAAACTGGAGGATACCGAAACCAAACAGAAAAGCCAACCCGGAAAGGGTTGAATAACCTATTCAGTTTCAATCCTCCTTTAGAAACTCAGCTGTTCAAACCGGCTGGCATCGAGTCTGAGGAATACAAATAGAAGTAAGGTAAACGACCAGAGTGAAGAACCTCCGTAGCTAAAAAAAGGCAGAGGTATCCCAATAACGGGTGCCAAACCAATGGTCATACCAATGTTTATTGCAAAATGGAAAAAGAGGATCGACGCCACGCAGTATCCGTAAACGCGGCTAAATCGCGACCTGTTGCGCTCAGCCAGAAAAATCAGGCGCATCAGCAATCCCATAAAGAGTCCGATAACTATGGTGGTGCCAACAAAACCCCATTCTTCGCCAACGGTACAAAAAATAAAGTCGGTACTTTGCTCCGGGACAAAATCATATTTGGTCTGGGTTCCCTGAAGAAAGCCTTTGCCGAAAAATTCTCCGGAACCGATGGCTATTTTCGATTGATTCACATGATAACCTGATCCATGCACATCCGACTGAATACCAAGCAATTCATTGATACGGCTTCGCTGATGTTCCTGCATGATGTTGTCGAATACATAATCGACCGACACCGCAAAAAGAACCAATCCGAGGTAAATTCCGATCAGCAAAGCCAAACTCCGTTTATGAAGCGAGAGCGACCAGATCAGAAATACTGTCGATGACAATACCGCTGCAACCAGCAGAAAAAACACCGGGCTAACCGATCCCTGGAAGAAATAGTTAGCAAACCATTCTATTCCGAAAATACCTGTAAAAACACTTATTCCGACTAAATTTCGTTTTACATTTTTCCGTATCAGGTAATTAATCAGAAAAGATGCAACGGTGAGTATAAGAATAGTGACCAGCGGATCGAAAATGATCGTCAGAACGAAAACTATAGCAATCAGGAACGAAAAGAATAAGACAATTCCGTTCAGGCCTTCACGGAAAAGCACCAAAAGAAAAACACCAAATACGATGGCAGAACCGGTATCGTTCTGAAGAAATATCATTGCAACCGGCAGAAAAAGAATGCCGGCAATGACCGCCAACGATTTCCAGCTATGCATCTTAAAGTCGTGCGAACTAATGTACCGCGCCATGGCCAGCGAAACCCCCATTTTCATGAACTCGGAAGGTTGCAGCAGAAAATTCCCGATGGCAATCCACGATTTTGCGCCGTTTATCACCGTTCCGATTAAAGGCACAAGCATCAAAAGCAACAGTAGAAGAATATAAATGGGAAAAGCAAAAGTGACAAAGAACTTTGAATCGACATTAATCATCAGCATCGCAATGAAAATAGCTGCAAAAATCCAGATCAGCTGTTTTCCGTATTGCTGGCTAAAGTCAAAAATGCTTTTGTGTTCTTCGTTGTAGACCGCGGCATAAATATTTATCCAGCCGATAAACATCATGGCCAGATAAATGGATACTGTAATCCAGTCAAGGTTCGCCCAAACGTTGTCTTTCTTTTGCACTTTAAAGTTTCTTTTTTACTTCAATAACATTCAATAAATTCGTTTCGATCAGCTTTTGCTCGAGCTCTTTCTTTTTTGGGGAAATCGAATCGTTCAGGAATTTTTCCATCAGCAAACCCGCAATTGGCGCTGCATACGTTGCACCGAAACCGGCATTTTCAATGAAAACCACAATCGCAATTTTAGGATTATCCCGTGGAGCAAAACCGACAAAGGCTGAATGGTCGGCACCATGCGGATTTTGGACGGTACCTGTTTTTCCGCATACAATAATGTTATCCTGTTTAACGGTATACTGCAACCTGGTTTCCTCAATTACAGCCTGCATTCCATCAATAATTGTCGGGTAATATTCCGGATTGATATCCGTAAGTTTTTTTTCGAATTTCAATTCGCGGTAAACCCGGCTGGTATCCTGAATGGCTTTTACCAGGTGAGGTGTAATGTAATAACCCCGGTTGGCAACAACGGCAACCATGTTTGCCATCTGAAGCGGAGTAGCCAGAATTTCGCCCTGTCCGATTGCAATCGACCGGATGGTCATTGAATTCCATCCGCCGGAACCATAAATTTTGTCGTAATAAGCTGGTTCCGGAACATTCCCTTTCACTTCCGAAGATAGTTCTGTTCCAATCCGCTGGCCAAATCCAAAGGTCATCAAATGGTTTCTCCAGGTCTGATATCCTTCTTCCGGATTTGATGCATGGTTGATAATCGAACGGTAAACATGCCAGAAATAGGAATTGCACGATTCACGGATGCCTTCGCGCATAGCCAAAGGGCTCACATGACTGTGAGTACATTTAATCGGAGAATTGGATTTCCCTGCGCACGAGAACCGGTCTGAGGTCGATACGGCATGTTCCTGAAGTGCAATCAGCGAATTGGCCAGTTTGAAAGTCGATCCGGGCGAATAAGTACCTATAATTGCGCGGTTCCACATGGGGCGGTTAACCGAATCGCGATCCAATATGCCATAATTCAGGCTCCTCTGACGTCCAACCAATAAGTTTGGATCATAGGTCGGAGCACTAACCATCAACAAAATTTCGCCGGTAGCAGGCTCAATGGCTACAATCGCTCCTTTTTTGTTTGTCATCAGCAGTTCTGCATAAGCCTGAAGATCCTTGTCGAAACCAGTCAGCAGATTTTGTCCCAGAATGGCTGTGGTGTCCGCTCCCCCGTCGTTGTACTTACCTTTGATGCGATTGTGAACATCGACCATGTAGTTGTTCGCACCTTTAATTCCGCGAAGTTCTTTTTCGTAGGTTTTTTCAAGCCCGCTGACTCCAATATAATCTCCCGAACGGTAGTAATTGTCTGTTTCGATGATGTGTTGATTGACCTCGCCAACGAAACCCAGAGCCTGAGCAGCACTTTTGCTGGGGTATTCGCGAAGGGTACGCGACTGAACAAAAAATCCGGGATATTTATACAGTTTCTCCTGAAGCGGCGCATAAATTTCGGGAGAAATCTGTCCGGCAACGATCGATGGTTTGTATCGCGAATATTGTTTGGCTTTCCGGATTGCATCGCGTAAATCAAGTCGGTCCAATTGCACAATCCGGCATAATTCCAGGGTATCAAATGCTTTTGCTTCCCTTGGAATAATCATTAAATCGTAGGCTGCCTTGTTGTAAACCATCAGTTTCTGGTTCCGGTCGTAAATCAATCCACGGGCGGGGAAGGTGATGATTTTCCGAAGTACATTCCGGGTGGCAAACTGCTTGTAGGTCTTGTTTGTAATCTGAATCGAAAAAAGCCTGAGAATGAATATTGCTCCAATCCCAAGCATGATGCCGGCAATAATAAACTTACGTTTTGAAAAAGTATCCACCCTTTGCTAACTTTTAAAAACAATGAATTGACTGCCCAAGATAATTAAAATTGAGAAGATACTGCTGATGATGTACCGGATGAATGTTTCAAAAAAACCGCCGAAGGAAAAAGATTCAGCATAAAAGAGGAACAGGTGATGGATCAGAACGGCAATGACGGTATATTTCAGGAAGCTGGCAAAACCTAAATGGGTCAGGTTGGGCATGTTTCCTTTTTCGAGAATCTCGCGGGATGAAACTAACTGTGCGATGGCAGGCCTCAGAAAACCAAGTAAAACCGTTGCTCCGGCGTGTATTCCGGGAGTATTGTTGAAGATGTCAACCGTAATTCCAAGTAAAAATGAAAGTCCAAGCAGAAGGTATCCCGGAATTGTGAAAGGCAGAAGAAGGATGAACAGAATGTAAATATACGGATTGATCAGCCCGCTCACCTGAATGTTATTCAGAATAAGTACCTGAACCAAAACAAGTACTACAAACATAATCACATATTTTCCAAGGTCTTTTATCATTCACCAGTATTGTTTGATTCCAGTTTAATCAATTCAGCTCGTTTGGTATTCTGAACCACTTCAACGTACTTCAGGGTTTTAAAATTAGTCGACAACTCCACTTTGATGTTATAGAAATTGGTTCCGCTTTCAACGTCAAATTTTGTAATCGTACCAATCATGATTCCTTCCGGAAAAACATTCGAATATCCGCTGGTTACAATGGTATCACCCACATTCACTATAATGTGAAACGGAATCTCCTTCAGATCAGCCGTGTTGTAATGTTCGCCATCCCAAACCAAATTCCCGAAATAATTGATCTTGGATATTTTAGCCGGTATTCCTAACCGCTTGTTCAGTATCGATAAACCAGTTGAAAAATTGGGTGAAACATTGGTGATCACACCAACAACTCCCTGGTCATTAATGATTCCCATATCAGGCTTAATTCCTTGCCGCGAACCTTTGTTCAGGGTAATGTAGTTGAATTGCTTGTTGGCAGAATTGCTGATGACCTTGGCTGAAGTGAAAATATACGCGGGCGCCTCAACCGTATCAGGCCGGTTGATCGGGTATTTTTCCTGATTTGCTATCCGGGCATACAACTGCTTGCGCAAGGAAGCATTTTCGGCTGAAAGGCGTGCATTGGTGCGGCCCAGACTGAAATAATCGTCCATCGTACTAAAGCGTTCGTACACTTCGCCAAACATGCTGTTGCTTGAATTCAGGAAAGTTACCCGCTGGTAATTATTGAAACTGACCATCAAAACCACAGAAATGACTTCGAGTGCCAGAAACATCATTAAAAAATAATTTCGTGCTAAGAAACGAAATAAACTTCTCATTTGCCGGAAGCTTTAACTCCTTCTGCCTCAGTTTTATCTGATCAGGAAAGAGAATTTATTTACATTCTTAAGGGCAATGCCTGTTCCACGGGCAACTGCACGCAAAGGATCTTCAGCAACATGGAACTGAATATTGATTTTGTCGGAAAATCGTTTGGCCAATCCACGAAGTAATGCTCCGCCACCGGCAAGCCAGATACCACGGGCAACAATATCAGAATATAATTCCGGAGGAGTTTGCTCAAGTGCACTCAGGATCGCTGTTTCGATTTTGGCAATCGATTTTTCAAGGCAGTGCGAAATTTCCTGATACGAAACAGGTACTTCAATCGGAAGTGCCGTCATTTGGTTCGGTCCTTGAATGACATAGTCTGCCGGTGGATTCTCAAGCTGCGATAAAGCCGATCCGACATTGATTTTAATTTCTTCGGCAGTTCGCTCGCCGATTTTAATGTTATGCTGATGACGCATATATTCCATGATATCCGAAGTCAGGTCATCGCCTGCAATACGGATCGATTTGTTGGTAACCAGTCCGCCCAGCGAAATTACCGCAATCTCGGTTGTACCACCGCCGATGTCAACAACCATGTTTCCTTCAGGAGCTTCTACATCAAGTCCGATGCCGATTGCTGCAGCCATCGGTTCATAAATCATATACACATCGCGGCCTCCGGCATGTTCTGCCGAGTCGCGTACCGCACGGATTTCTACCTCGGTCGATCCGGAAGGGATGCAAATCACCATTCGGAGCGAAGGCGCAAAAAACCTGGATTTGGGATTCATCATTTTAATCATTCCCCTGATCATTTGCTCAGCCGCGTTAAAGTCGGCGATAACACCATCACGAAGGGGGCGGATGGTTTTCAGGTTCGAGTGTGTTTTACCCTGCATTTGCCGGGCCTTTTCGCCAATGGCAACGAGTTTTTCGGTTTTCAGGTCGATGCAAACAATCGAAGGTTCGTCAACTACAATTTTATCGTTGTGGATAATAATCGTATTCGCTGTTCCAAGGTCGATTGCAATTTCCTGGGTTAAAAATGAAAATAATCCCATTTGTATATTTGTTTTTTCTTTGTTTGAACTATTAAAAAAGAGTCAATGGTCATTCGAAAAAAGTCATTGGTAACAAGTCATTGGCAAATTTTCCCAATGACTACTGACTATTTTCTTTTTTTAATGCTTGAAATGCCTGACTCCTGTGAAAATCATTGCAATACCATATTCGTCGCAGGCTGCGATCACTTCTTCGTCGCGGATGCTTCCTCCAGGTTCTACAATGTATTTGATTCCGAATTCGTTGGCAGCTTCAACGCTGTCGCGGAACGGGAAAAATGCATCCGAAATCAGGACCGAATCTTCAATGCGGATTCCTTCTTTCAGATTAAAGCGGGGGATGGTCAGTTGGCGCAAACTGTCGAGCCGGTTGGGTTGACCCATTCCGGCACCTGTCAGCCAGAACGATCCGTCCTGATTTTGTGTTACCAGTGCAATTGCATTGCTTTTCAAATGCTTGCATGCAGTAATACCAAACTTCGACAAGTTCATTTTATTGCCGTCGAACTGTATTTTTGTGACATTCGTAAATTCTGTTTCCAAACCTTCATCTTCATCCTGAATAAGCAGACCTCCGCTGATGGAGCGGTACAGCTTTTCACCGGCAATCTCAGGTTTAACTGGTGTTTCCAACACCCGAAGGTTTTTCTTTTTACCCAGAACAACCAAAGCTTCCGGAGTATAACCGGTAGCAATAATAATTTCGACGAAGCGCTTGTCGAACCATTCGGCGATCGCCTGATCCACCTTTCCGGTAAAACAGATGATTCCTCCGAATGCACTCACCGGATCACCAGCCCATGCCAGTTCGAGCGATTTCATGATGTTACCGGTAACCGCCAGACCACATGGATTGAGGTGTTTGACGACTGAAACAGCTACTTTATTTTCGATATGGGTGACCGAATAGAATGCGTCGCTGGCCGATTTCCAAGCTGCGTCAGCATCGAGCATATTGTTGTATGAAAGCGCCTTTCCCTGAAGAACTTTGGCATTCGAAAGGGTGATCTCCGAGTTGCTGTTGTTGAATTTGAAAAAGCTGGCCGACTGATGAGGGTTTTCGCCATACCGCAAAACCTGTCCGTCGTTGACGCTGATGCGGGCTTCTTCCGACTTTTCACCATTAAAATAATTAAAAATGGCACTGTCGTAATGCGATGAGGTAGCAAATGCCAAACGGGCAAATTCTTTGCGGTTCTCTATCGAAGCAGCACCTTCCTTTTCAATCAGTAAATCGAGCAAAGTCTGATACTGATTGCGGGAAGACACAATGATTACATCGTTAAAGTTTTTTGCGGCCGCACGAATAAGCGAAATGCCGCCTATATCTATTTTTTCGATGATATCTTCATCGGATGCTCCTGAAGCGACTGTTTCTTCAAACGGGTACAAATCCACAATAACCAGATCAATTTCAGGAATTTCGTATTTGGCA
>CAIPKZ010000480.1 GCA_903865775.1 uncultured Prolixibacteraceae bacterium
AGAAACCCGACATAGGACGAAATGGTCTCATAGTTAGTTTTCTTTTGTTTACTCTTGAAATAGTTAACGATACTGCTAAATGAAGTTAGATTACCGATGTTAACCGACAAGAATTTAAAAACATCTTCAAGCAATGACAGATCCTTGATGTTATGGCGTCCTACAATATCTCGTAAAACAATTGTATTTCTAAGACTTTCGGTGTAATGATGATGTAATTCTTCCTGCTCAAAATTAAACATTTCAGGCAATCCGCCACTCTGCATGTATTTCAGAAAATTCTCCTTGCTGACTGCCCAGTTTTTAATTCCTGTAAATTCGAAGAAACTAAATGGGAAAATTTCAAATTCGATATATCGCCCTGAGAGCATCGTTGCAAGTTCTCCTGAGAGCAAGTTTGAATTTGAACCCGTTATAAACACTTCATATTCACCAGTAAAATCCTGAGAATAGGAATTCGCAAAAGTTTCCCAATTCACTATATTTTGAACTTCATCCAGAAAAATATAGATTTTACCACTTAAATTGAATCGCTGGCGATAGTAAATAAACAGTGAATCCAGATCAGTGGATGATTTAATTTCGTCGAAAGCAGTATACTCTTTGTTGAGGTAAAAAATATTTTGAGGGTTAACACTTTTTACCGAAATTAAATAATTAATGATCTGTCGCAGAACATAGCTTTTCCCGACACGGCGTTGCCCAACCAATACCTTGATCAATTTGTTGCCAATGTACTTTGCAATTGTATTCAGGTACTCGCTCCGTTCATATCCGGTGTTATCGAATTTTCCGTCCCAAACATTGAAGATCCTTATTTTTTCAAAGACTGACTGCATAATTTTTAAAGCTTGATTGAATTTTATTGTTATTTTAAATAATTTTCAAATGTACTTGATTTTTTATTAAAATATGAATGCAAACCAATTTATTCATTCAACAGAAATCACCAGAGTTATAATTATTTTTACCCTTCGCCAACAATGGCAAGGCTTTTTCTGAATGTGACGAAATAATTGTTGGCCAAACGCCCATTTTACAAAAACCATAAATTATCCTTTCTGAAGTCTGGAATTTCATTTCACTCAAAATGAGGAACCATTTTGCAATGCATTTCAGGATACTTTATCGTAACTGGCAAATTTTGCTGTCTAACGGGCTCCAAGACATGCGACTATACTGTTAATTTTGGTCATTCTATTCCTTCATAAAATTGGCTTGGACCTTATAATCAAGGAGCTAAAATTTCTTGCAGTTCCTGATTGTGTCTTTTTTCAGTGGATTTACATTTTCATGGTGGTAAAACGTCTCGAAAAATGATCGAAAAAAATCGTTATTGAAAGCTCGTCATTTGGAAGATTTAAAGACTTCCTATCAGGTGAAAGGAAGTATTATTTCTTTTTTGTTGCTTTAAAAGTATAAAATTACTCTCAAAATCTGAAGAACATAAAGTTGCAACTTCCATCCATCAGGGGAGCCAAACAGGACGGGGCTTTATCAAAAGTCGAAACACTCCCGATCTCGACACCCCGAATTTATTTCGGGGTATGACATCCAGCGCGTTAAGATCCTGAAACAAGTTCAGGAAGACGGGATCAAGAACTTTTGATACAACTGTGTCCTGTCTCCTATCTTTTCAATCCCCACTTGGCATTGAAGAGTACCTTGATCGGTATAGGAACTTACAAGTTGCAACTCATTATTTTTCCAAAACGGCTTATTCCGAAAAGCACATTTTGTGTTCTTAATTCCGGTCGAAATACTTGGTATGCAGCAATTCGTGTGACAAATGGCTGAGTGGCTGTTTCAGAAACTCTTCATAAATCTGAAGGACTTCGGGATTTTCATGCGACTTACGCAATTGCTTTCCTTCATCTTCAGCATAAATAGCACCGATTCGTTTGTTTCGGATCTCGTTAGTGGTAAAACGGGGTTGTCCGCCACCGCCGATACATCCTCCCGGACAAGTCATGATTTCAATAAAATGAAACTCCTCGCCGGCGCGCATGGCTTCAATAATTTTCTTCGCATTTCCCAATCCATGAGCCACCCCAACTTTTAACTCCACCCCTTCGAGGAAACTCCAGGCAGGCAGACATCCTTCAATTTTCAGCGATGCTTTTTTTACTCCTTCCAAACCAGCAACAGGTTGAAGATGCAAGTTTGCAACAGGTAATTCGCGGCCGGTTACAATCTGGTATGCCGTACGCAGCGCGGCTTCCATCACACCACCGGTATTGGCAAAAATATCGGCTGCTCCTGAACCACTGCCCATGGGCGAGTCCATAACTCCATCTTCCAAATTTCTGAATTCAATGCCCGATTGCTTGATCATGCGTGCCAATTCGCGAGTAGTCAATACATAGTCAACATCCTGGAATCCGCTGTCGTTCATTTCCGGACGCTGGCATTCAAATTTTTTGGCGGTACATGGCATCACTGAAACTACGATAATATCTTTCGGATCAACCCCTGCTTTTTTTGCATAGTAGGTTTTAGCTACCGCGCCAAACATTTGCTGTGGCGATTTGCAGCTTGAAATATTGTCAAGAATTTCAGGATAGAAATATTCAGCATATTTAATCCACCCTGGTGAGCAGGAAGTAAATTGCGGAAGGGCAACCTGTTTTTTGTCGACCAGAGCTTTTTTAAGTCGGGTAAGCAGTTCAGTTCCTTCTTCCATAATGGTAAGGTCGGCAGTGAAATTGGTGTCGAATACCCGGTCGAAGCCAAGCAGCCGAAGCGCAGAAACCATTTTGCCGGTTACCCGGGTTCCGGGTTCGTATCCGAAACACTCGCCCAAAGCTGCCCGGATAGCAGGAGCTGTTTGCACGACCACAAATTTGGTGGGATCTTCGATCGCTTCCCAAACATAGTCGATATGTTCTTTTTCGGTTATTGCACCAACCGGACAAATGGCGGCACATTGCCCGCACTGCACACATACAACTCCATCGAGGTGCCGATCGAAAGCCGGACCAATTTTCGATTCAAATCCGCGTCCCTGGGCAAAAAGGGAGCCAACACCCTGTATTTCGTTGCAAACGGTCATACAACGGCGGCATTTGATGCATTTACCCGAATCGCGCACCAAGGCTGGAGTACTGTCGTCGATAAATGTTTTCAGAGTCTCTCCGGGAAAAGCAATTTCCATGATGCCCATTTCGGTGGCCAACTGCTGCAATTCACAATCCTCATTCCGCACACAGGTTTTGCATTCACCACAATGTTCGGAAATCAGCAGTTCAACGACAAATTTTCGTGCTTCACGAACATTTTTTGAGTTGGTCGTGATTTTCATTCCTTCAAGAGCAGGTGTGGTGCAGGATGCTACCATATTCCGGGCACCTTCGACATCGACCATGCACACCCTGCACGCCCCTTTTGGGAATTGATTTTCTACATGACAAAGTGTTGGAATCCTGATCCCGGCCTTTGCCGCCGCATCAAAAATGGTGCTGCCTTCACTGATTTCTACCGCTTGTTTGTTGATATATACTGTTGTCATTTTTAAAATTTTAAGAGCCCCCTAAATCCCCCGGAGGGGGACTTTTTGATTCTTAGGCCATGATTTGTTTACCTGAAATTTGATTGCTTTTTTTCTCCTCCCCTTCGGGGAGGTTGGGAGGGGCTTTTTATTTACTTCCGTAATCGCACCTCAAACATCTTCTTGCCTGCCGGATGGCTTCGCCTTCGGGCCAAACTAATTCCACTTCGTCGAAATTGTGCATGCGCCGGTTGGCACTGAGCATCACCATGTGAGTTCGCGGGTATTTTGCCGGATCGGCTTCAGGATCGAAAAAGCTGTCGTTGTGTTTTTCCTTGCGCCAGAAATCATGCTTATCTCCGGAAAGAAAGAGGTCAATTCCTACTGCGGCCCTTTCGCCACCTGCCACTGCTTCGATAACTGATGATGGACCAGTCGCTGCATCGCCTCCGGTGAAAATCCATGATTCAGAGGTTTGACCAGTTTGTTTGTCACATTTAATCTGAGACTTTCCAGCTAAATCAAGTTCGATGCCATTGGTTATTTTCTCGACGTCGAGCGTTTGTCCGGTAGCCACAATGATTTGATCAGCTTCCATGATGAACGATTCATCGCTTTCTACAGGTTTCCGGCGGCCACTTGAATCAAATGTTCCTAATTTCATGCGTACACAATGTACTCCCGAAACTTTTCCATTCTCAGTCAATATTTCTTTCGGATTGGTAAGTGTAAACAGTTCAATTTTTTCCTGAACCGCTGCATCAATCTCTTCGGCCCATGCAGGCATTTCATCCTGTGTTCTTCGGTAAACGACACTTACTTTTTCGGCACCTAGCCGAACTGCAGTGCGCGCTGCATCAATGGCTGCATTTCCGCCACCTACCACGATGATTTTCTTTCCAACCGGAACTGAACCACGCAGGTTATATGTCTGTAAGAATTTCAATGCATCAACAACACCTTCGCTGTCAATACCCGGTATCTTCGGCTTGATTCCTTCAGGATTACCAACCCCAATAAATACTGCTTGGTAACCTTCCGCTTTTAATGATGAAATCGTGAAATCGGTGCCAAGACTTACTCCTGTCTGAATATCAACACCCATATTTTCAATCATACGGATTTCGCGGGCAAGAATTTCCCGTGGAAGCCGGTAAGATGGAATGGTTTGCACCAGCATTCCACCCGGGCGCTGTTCTGCTTCGAATACTTTGGGTTTATAACCCAACCGGGCAAGGAAGTAGGCACAGGAAAGACCGGCCGGACCGGCTCCGATAATCGCTATTTTCTTTTTACTATTGATTGCATTTTCGCGCATTTCAGGAAGTTGAATCGTGATTTCCTGATCGACCATAAAGCGTTTTACACCGCGAATGGATACCGACGAATCGAGGCTGGCCCTTCGGCACTTGTCTTCACAGGTATGAAAACAAACCCGGGCACAAACAGCAGCAAACGGATTGCGTTCGCGGTGAAGTTTCAGTGCTTCGGCATAACGTTTTTCACCTGTAAGCGAAATGAATCCGGGAACATCAACTCCTGCAGGACAAGCGCTCTGACAAGGAGCACGCACCAGCTTGGCACAAACTCCTGCTTCGCACTTGTGTTCCATGATGTGCATTTCGTATTCATGCCTGAAGTATCTCAGAGTTGAAAGCACCGGGTTTGGAGCCGATTGCCCCAATCCACACAATGAAGTCTGTTTGATCCAGTGTCCAAGTCGTTCCAGTTTCTCAATATCCTCAGGAACTCCGCGTCCGGTGGTGATCTTGTCGAGTATCTCATACATGCGTTTAGTTCCCACACGGCAAGGAGTACATTTTCCACAAGATTCTTCGGTCACAAACTGAATGAAAAATTTGGCCACATCAACCATGCAGGAGCCTTCGTCCATCACAACCAACCCTCCTGAACCCATAATGGCTCCCAACTCATTTAGGGATTCATAGTCAAGAGCAACGTCAAGGTGTTGCTTTGGGATACAACCTCCGGATGGACCGCCAATTTGTGCAGCTTTAAACGGTTTGCCGCTACTGGTTCCACCACCGATATCATAAATCAAATCGCCCAAGTTGGTGCCAACCGGAACTTCGAAAAGTCCGGAGTTTTTGATGGCACCGGCCAGTGCAAATATCTTCGTGCCTTTGCTTTTTCCAGTTCCGAATTGGGCAAACCATTCGCCACCATTTTCAATGATGGAAGTCACATTGGCAAATGTTTCCACGTTATTGAGGACTGTTGGTTTTCCCCACAAACCGGCAGTGGTAGGAAAGGGTGGGCGAGGTCGTGGTTCGCCGCGTTTCCCTTCGATGGAAGCCATCAAGGCGGTTTCTTCGCCGCAGACAAAAGCACCTGATCCCATGCGAATGTCCAGGTCGAAACTGAAATTGGTTCCCAATATATTTTTTCCAAGCAGACCCATTTCACGGGCATCATCCATGGCTTTGCCCAACCGTTCGACTGCCAGCGGATATTCCGCACGCACATAAACAAATCCTTTGGATGCTCCAATGGTGTACGCTCCGATAATCATTCCTTCAACCACGCTGTGCGGATCGCCTTCCAGAATGCTTCGATCCATAAAAGCTCCGGGATCGCCTTCGTCGGCATTACACAGTATATATTTTTGATCGGCAATTTCTTTTTTTGCAAGATTCCATTTCATAAAGGTTGGAAAACCAGCACCGCCTCGTCCGCGTAATCCTGAAGCTTTCATCTCGTCGATCACCTGATCGGGAGAGAGCTGGGTAAGCGTTTTTCTTAGGGAAATATAACCGCCCGAAGCGATATAGTCGTTGATGCTCACAGGATCAATGGTTCCGCAGCGTTTGAGAACGATTTTCCGTTGACGATTGAAAAACTTAATATCCATAGCTTTCGGTATGGCTTTTCCATCTTCGTCGCGGTGGTGCAGTAGTTTCTCCACCGGATTGCCACCAATCAGGTGTTCGTCAATGATCAAATCAATATCAGCTAATTGAACATTTTCATAAAAGATATTTGATTTTTTCATCAGAATAACCGGCCCTTTGGAGCAGGGTCCAAGGCAACCTGTAGCTTTCACCATGAATTTGGATGAAAGGCCGCGTTCTTCCAATTGTTCAGCCAGCTGGGATCTTACGTTCAGTGAGCCACAGGCAATACACCCACCTCCGGTACAAACCTGAATGATCTCTTCAAAATGCTTGTATTGTTCGGACTGTTTATCCGATATTTCCTGAAAAAATTTGTCAAACTTTTCAGGAGAATTTAGCTTATGCATATAGGATTTTTGGATTGGTTATTCAAAACTGTTCAAAATCTCGCCTACACCGGTTGGTTTAACCCTTTGGAAGGTTTGGTCTCCTACCATAACCACAGGCGCAAGGCCGCAGGCACCAAAGCAGCGCCCTACTTCCAGCGAGAATTTTTTGTCTGGAGTTGTACCTCCAATACCAATGTTAAGCTCTTTTTGCAAGGCTTTCAGTACATCTTGTCCTCCGCGGACATAGCATGCTGTTCCCAGACAAACCCGAACGGTATATTTCCCTTTTGGTGTAGTTGAGAAATAGGAGTAAAAACCAACCACCCCGGCAACTTCGCTATAGGGCTTTTTCAGTTCTTTACTGATTATTCGTAAGGCTTTTTCAGGAAGATACCCAAACAGGTTTTGAGTAGTTTGCAGAACAGGAATAAGTGCTCCAGGGATGGTTCTTTGTGATTTTACGATGATCTTTAACCGTTCGTAAAGCTCCTCTTCCTGAATTTCACCACAATTGCAGCTGGTCATTTCGGTTTTTAGTTCGGTCATAATAAATATTGTATGGTAAATATTTAGCTTTTCGAAAAATACGAATAAATAGTCGAAAACGTGTGCACGCAGAGATGATTATTTACCATGTAAATACATGTTGTACAATAACATATGGAGGTATGTATATAAATGAACCATTACTGGAATCCTCTTTAAAACAAAAACCCCGGACTCGATAGAATCCGGGGTTTTATGAAATATTCTGAGATTAACACTATTCAATCTCTCATCAGGCTTTCTTCCATTGTTCGTTCATGAGTTTCACAGCGGCAGGCAAGGTGATTTTGGAATCGCCAACCGAACCACATTCAAAGCTCACAAAGTCCTGGTAATTGATTTCTTTCAGGCCTCGGAAACCGTTGGTGTAATTATCGGCTTCGCCATCTTCTCCCGGCATTTTCCGACGTTTCCGGCTGGCAATATGCACGTGGTGAAGGTAATCTCCTGCCGACAAAAATGCAGCACGGTCGTTGGTTTCTTCCCAGGTCATGTGCCAGAAGTCGCCCATTACAGCCGCACCTTCGCTTTTTACATCACGCACAATTGAAGCGCCATCGGCTACCTGTCGGCAGAAATAACACTCTTCGCGATTCAAAGGCTCAAGCAAAATCCGGGTTTTGTTCTGAAGTGCATAGTCTCCAAGTTCCTTCATCTGACCAATCAGCAATTCGCGTGCTTCTTTATCAGGCAGCGACTTCTGGTGGTTAAAAGAAGGTACAAAAATCACCCCTGTTGATCCCAATTCACCAGCTGCACCGATGATAATTTTCATCGAATCCATGCATTTTTTCTGAATGGCAGGATCATCAGAAATCAACCAACCTTCGAATCCCGCACAAATTGCACTCATTGTGATATTCCTGTTCTGCAAGGCTTTCTGTATTTCGGTTACCCTCTTTTCAAGTCCTCCGCCCCAAACTTCAAGACCAACAATCCCCAAAGATTCCATGAAGTCGAGCTTTTCGATCAGATCTTTTCCTGGTGCAACGCCTTCCTGACACGAAATTTTCAGTTTGGTGTGCCTTCTTCCGGAATGAGATTCACTCCGGAAAGATGAGAAAAGTCCTCCGGATGCAGCCAAAGCAGCACCGGAAACGGCGGTTCCCAAAAATGATCGTCTATTGATTGTCATAGCTTATCGTGTTTGGGTTCCCTGCGGCGTTCCTGCAATGTGAATAAATTCGGGCAGTTTAAATTCTTTCCCTGCACCGTACCCTTCTTTGACAACAGCCATATTTTTTGTCATGTCAATATCTTTCGGCATAAGATCGAGCGGCGAAGCAGTCATTTCATCCCAGCTGATTTTCTTTCCGGTGTAAGCCGATTCGCGCCCCATAATGGCAGCCATATTGGAAACAGCCGTTTCGGATGCCTGTTCAATCGGTTTTCCGGAGCGGATATGGTTAATCCAGTTCACGTGTTCCAAGGTATATGGGTCGGTTTGCTTGAATTTGGTTTTTTCGGCTTCGTAGTCGAATTTCCAAGTTTCGTTGCCTTTCAGGTCTTTGATAATGTGCCCCTCTGAAGTCCACGAACCTTTGGTGCCCTGAATAAATTCCCATACGCCGCCATCTGTTCCGTTGATCTGGCGACAGGTGCTGTGAACGTGAATACCGTTTTCCATTTCAAAATCGATGCTGAAATTGTCGAACTGGTTACCGGTAACGCGGCGCTGGCGCGAACCGAATCCAAGCGCTGATTTTGGTTTTAATCCTGAAAACCAAGTGAATACATCCAGGTTGTGAACGTGCTGCTCAACAATATGATCGCCCGAAAGCCATCCCCAGTTTACCCAGTCGCGGATCATCCATTCCAGGTCAGACCATTTCGGGTCGCGGTCCCTGAACCAGAGCATACCGCCACACCAGTAAATCGTTCCGCCTGTAATTTCGCCAATAGCCCCGTTCATGATTTGTTCGTACGAGGCTACATAATCGCGTTTATGGTGGCGTTGCGTACCGGTTACCACGCAAAGGCCTTTTGTCTGGGCCTGCTTGGCTGTAGCCACAATGGTGCGATAACTTACAGCATCAACGCAAATCGGTTTTTCGAGGAAGCAATGTTTGTTTTTTTCCACCGCGTACTTGAAAATTTCGGCGCGGAAATTGGGCGGAGTAGCAGTAATAATCACATCCACATCGCTGTCAATAACTTTTTGATAAGCGTCGAGCCCCACAAATTTTTTGTCAGCTGCAATGTCGATATTTTTCTCCTTTTTCAACTTATCAGCTAACTCTTCCAAACGGTCGGCGTAAGTATCGCCCAAAGCCACAATGGTAACATTTCCGGCCGCGTTGAGGAAATTAAACGCTGCGCCAGAGCCTCGCCCGCCGCAGCCTATTATCCCGGCTCTCAGCGGTTTGCCGTCTGTAGCCATATCAACCAGGTTGGGCATGTAATAAGAGCCTGGCTCTTTCAACGGCTGTATTTTTGGAGTACTGCTGCATGATGCCAAGGCTGCAACACTTCCTGTACCAATTGCGCCCAATGCCCCGGCTAAAGCCGAGCTTTTCAAGAATGAACGTCTGTCAACACCTTTTTTCATAATGGATAAATTTTAAATGTGGATAGTCAGTTATCTATTGAATTTTTATTGAATTATCAGGCTCACAAACAACCCTGAAACCGATGCCTTTAACATCGGAGTACCACCAGATACTTTTGGGTTGCTGCGGGTCGGTTTTCAGCCATGCGTCGTGCTGGCTGTGGTCGCGGGCTGCCGCGCGCACCTCGGCTGCATCCAAACCATAATTGCCTCCGCGCACAACCCATTCCTCACCTTCAGTTACGAGTGGGTCAGCCACTTTTCCGCTGTTTTTAGCATAAGCGTCGGGTGCATAGCGGTCAGCACAAAATTCCATTACGTTGCCCAGCATATTTTTCAGGCCGAACGGATTAGGCTTGACCTCTTCGGGCAAATGCGTTTTGCCTTTGCTATTGTTTTCATAAATGATGTATTGCGAAATCGGGTCGGTATCGGCGTCCGAAAATTTACGCCATAATCCTTTGTTCGAAAACTGATCCGGTTTGCCGTCAAAGAAATACGGTGTTTCCGTGCCACCGCGTGCCGCGTATTCCCATTCGGCTTCTGTAGGCAGGCGGTATTTTTTGCCGGTTTTTTTGGAAAGCCACTGACAGAAGGTTTCCGCTGCATAATGGGTCATGGTGATCGCCGGGCGATTGCCAAACCCCCAGTTCTGATCGGGTCTCCCATATGGTGGGGTCGGGCCGGAAATGGCATCCACGTTCGGGTTGCTGTTGTTGGCATAAATCTGTTCGGGCGGAGTGCGCCCTTCGCTCATTGTATTGCCGTAAAATGCCCAGTACTCTTCCCAGGTTGTTTCCACTTCGGCCATGAAAAACGGGCTGACCGTAACCTGGCGCACCGGCGATTCGTCGGGCTGGTGGAAAGGTTCTTTTTCGGGGCTACCCATGCCAAAGGTGCCGCCTTTGATAGCTATCATCTCGAACGATACCGATGTGCCTGGAATCTGCTCGGTGTAGTTGGCAAAAGTTGTTACGGTAGTTGCCTGTTCAAAAACGGGGTTCAAACTTTCGGCGCTGCCATCAGTTTGCCCAGGTATGCCGGTCATCTTGCCGTGCTTGTAATTCGGGTTATTATGACCGACGTCGAGGTGGCAATTGATGCACTGCAAATCCAGTTTCTTCTCGTTATTTTCGTAGTAAAGATGGGCAGCTATACCCGCGTCCACTAAATTTTTAGGAAACAGGTTCTGGTGGCAATGCTTGCACGATACGTTCGGAATATACTTCACGGCATGTTCCAGTTCAGACTTCATCTCCCAGTTAAATTCGGCTGAATCCTTGGTTAGGACACCATAAACATCTTTAATGCCAAATTTGATTTTCTGAATTAAGTAACCTTCACCTTTGGGCGGCAAATGGCATTCGACACAATGAACCTGAATTCCGCCTTTATTATTGAAATGGGTCGATAATTTCCAGGAAGGGAAAACATGCGGGTGAACATGGCATGAAGCACAAAACTCATCGGTTGAGGTATATTCAACAGCACGGTTAAATGAGATGCTTACCACGATTCCAATTGCAAAAGAGCAGAATAAAACGAGTAATAATCGTTTACGCAGGAAGTCTCCAAACTTATTCAGCATATATGGTTTAGTTATTTGTTTAAAATATCTTGGTATTAGGCCATCCAAAATTAATAAAAATACGAGGACTTCAACGCCAGATGTATAAAAAGGAATATATCTTTGAGAGTTCGAACTCACAACCAAAACACACATGAATTTAGAGAATATCGCATCCAAATTTAAACTTGCAGGAACCATTGACCGGGTTGAAGCATTGGGCGAAGGATTTATAAATGATACCTACGTTATTTATACGAATAAAAAGTCTGTTCCTGATTATCTGCTGCAGCGAAAGAACAAGCGAATTTTCACCAATGTTCCGGCCATGATGGAGAACATTCAGAAAGTTTGCCTTCACATCAAGCAAAAGGTAAGTGTCCGGAACGGCGATCCGATGCGTGAAGCCATGACCATTGTTCCGGCCATTGACGGTAAACTCTATTTTCAGGATGAAGAGGGCGAATATTGGGCCGTTTGTGTTTTTATCAGCGACACGATTGCCATGAATTCGGAAATAACTCCGGAACTGGCATTTCAGGGAGGAAAAGGTATCGGGATGTTTCAAAACATGGTTTCTGATTTGAACGAACCATTGACTGATATTTTACCCGGTTTCCATAACATTCGTTTCAGGTTTAATCAGTGGGACGCAGTGCTGGCAAAAGATCCGGTTGGCAGAAAAGCGAAACTTGCCGAAGAAATCAGCTGGGTTGAAAGCCGGCGCGAAGAAATGCTCAATTTCTGGAAGCTGGTTGAAAATGGTGATATCCCAACCCGCGTCACCCACAACGACACGAAAATAACCAACATTCTTTTCGACTTAAAAGGAGATGTTTTGTGTGTGATCGATCTCGATACCGTTCTGAACAGCACCTGCCTGAACGATTTTGGCGATGCCATGCGTTCATATACCAATACCGGACAGGAAGACGACGAAAACCTGGATGCAGTTTCGTGTGATCTGACCATTTTTGAAGGTTTCACCAAAGGTTATTTGTCGCAAACCATTGGTTTCCTGAACGAAAAGGAACTGGAATTTCTTGCATTCTCTGCCAAATACATTACCTACGAGCAGGTTTTGCGGTTTCTGATGGATTACATTGATGGTGACAACTATTACCGGATTAAAAGTCCGGAGCACAATTATCAGCGAACATTAGCCCAAAATAAATTACTAAGCAGTATGGAGGATCAATACCATGAAATGTGCAGGATTGTGCGCACTGTTGCTGATAAGCTGGCTTAATCAGCTTCCGGAATCCATCAGTTTTCAAAAGGCAACTCAAAATCATCAGGATCAGATTACAGATACAACTAACAAAACCATGAAAATTCATCAAATACTCGAAGGTTTTTCGAAACCACCGCTCGAACTGGTCTCAGAAATTCTCAATCTGGAAATTCCTCCTCTTCGGTTGGATATAGTGAACTGGGTTGAATATCCTTATCATCCGGAAGTTACAGTGCAGATCGCATTCAATGAAGATGAACTTTTTCTGCAGTACCATGTCGTGGAGCAATCGGTAAAAGCGGATATTACCGAAAGTAATGGCCGCGTCTGGACCGATAGTTGTGTGGAGCTTTTCCTTTCACCAGAAGGTAATGACGAATATTATAACCTCGAAATGACCTGTATCGGGACGGCTTTGCTCGGTTATAAAGGGAGTGGAGTACCTGCTGTTCGTGCCACCGGGGATCAGATTGCCACCATCCGGAGAATTTCATCGCTGGGGAATTCTCCTTTTCACGAAAGAAAAGAGACGACCGAATGGAAAATCACCATTGCAATTCCATGGGAAGTATATTTCAAACACGACATCAAACCTGTTTCAGGAAAGAAAATGCGTGGTAACTTTTACAAATGCGGCGATGAACTGAGTGTACCGCATTTCGTTTCGTGGACCAAAATCAAAACTGAAAAACCGAACTTTCATGCTCCCGAATTTTTCGGAGGATTGGAGTTTGAATAGCTTCAGTTTTCGGGCCAGTCAACTCAATCATTCTGACTCACAGCAAATTATTTCACCGAAGTTCTGCTGCGGGATAGTTCCTTCATTTTGAAAAAGTCCCTACTTTTTAGAAATGATATCTATGATTACAGTTCTGTTTGAAAGATTATCCAGCTGACTGGCCTTTTTGAACGGTGCGATAATTTGGTCCTTATCAAATCCGTAAACTTCAATCTGAACATCTGTTCTACCCGCTTTTGCCAATGCATTTTCAAGGATTTTCCGGGTATCATTGGCCTGTGATAAAAACAATTCCGGACTATATTCTCTGCCTCCAACATTTTCCGAATGACCATTGATGACCACTTTTCCGGCATTCGGAATATTCGGTGTAACAACTTCGGTTAAGTAACGGGTATATAGGCCAATGGCTTTTGAATTATTGTATTCATATAGAATTTTATACCTTTTTGCTTTATCCTCAGAAGCAGTCAGTGGTCTGTGCACCAGGTATGCTATGGTATCCTTTTTTACAGTTACTCCACTGCTCATGATACCAATCATACTAATTTCATATTTGCCCGAAGTCCGATTGCCTAAAATTGACTTTCCGGAAATACTGACCAAATCCTTGTGGTAAGGACCAAGGCTGAACACTTTCCCCTGATCGTCTGTAATTTTCAGAAACCAGGATGAGAAAGGTTCTTTTGCACCTTCAGTTTTAAAAGTTACGTAGCTATATTCATCAGCTTCCGCCACAGAAATCATCTTCAATGGTTTGATGGGAGCACCATCAGCTCCTCTGAATTCCTGCTGTAAATTACTTGATTTACTCTTGATCAGAACTTTTCGCACTCTCTCTTGAAGCAAAGCAATTTCCTTTTTACGAGGATGGAGTTCGGAATGGATATTCACTTTTCTTCGGGTTTTGACAACAATATTAGAAGCATCAATTCCATAAATAGCTGTCAGGAATGTTTTTATTGACTCAGCCATTTTCTGCCCATCTTTCACTCCATCCTTTGAAGCTCCAATCAAAGTGATTGTATTCGACCGATTTTTAGCCATCTGGTCACCAAGTCTGCTCAAAAAATTGTCGTGTACAATCAACCGTCTGAAAGAACTGTCAGAAAGATTCGATAGCGAGGATATGATCTTCTGATCTTCTTTGGCTTCCTTCCGCTGATTCTCTTCAGGACTCAGCTTTTCATCGGTTTTTAAATTGTAATAGATATAATTCTGAAGTGGAAATACTTCATTGCTGACTGGTTCAGCCGGAATATTTAGGGAATCATTCACCATAAACCGGGCTTCAGGTTCGACAGCAATTACCACTGGTACTTCAACCTGTTCAGGTACGATCTTTTTGTGGCTGCTTCCAAATTTAAGTGCAATACCTGCTCTTATGGTGGTCAGATTCCATGATTCAATTGTGCGGGGATTTTGTCCAAAGTAAGGATGGAATGATACAAAGGGAGCAAGAATAAGCTGATTCTTTTTGCTTTTTGCTGTTAGCGGTAAATCATAGCCAAATCCGGCCTGCATCGAAATCACATATTTATTCATGTTATCGAAAGTGCCTCCAGTAACTGCCGAATTCAGGTCTGGTTGGTAGTTAAAACGTTGATCCACGTTGAATGCAATCCGCGGACCTGAAAACAGATAGAAAGGAGAACGGAAAAAATTAATCCGAATGCTGGGTTCCACGGTAAGGTATGAAAGTTTAGTCGTAAATGTCGGATTGAACGAACCACTTCTGTTATCGTATCCAACATTTAGAATAAAGCCTAATCTGGTGTCGGGACGATGAAACTCCAATACAGGGAAAGCAAAGGGCTCCATTTCTTTTGTGTTTTGGAAATTTGCTGAGATGCTTAAGCCGGAATTCACTGCCTGAGTGGATCCATGGTACAAATTGAAATTTGCACCTCCTGCCGGGCCAAACCACCAGGAGGATCTTTCGAACATGCTATTTTGTGCCTGAACCGGGATTTGAATACCAGTAAAAATCAATGCTCCAATGAAAACACTTATAATAGCACGATTGCAAGTGAATCGTGCTAAGTACAATCCCTTGGAATAATTCAGAATAGAATTCATATTACAGCAGTTTACATTTGACTTTTAATACGGAAATTTAAAATTAATACAATATTATGTACTAATGTACCACATATTTCTTTTCTAACAATTCGCTGAATGGTATGTTCAGCATCTTGGCAGAAGTTATTTGCAATTTTTTGTCTGCCCGTTTACGATTTAACGGAACTTTAAAACATCAAATTTCAGTATAAATTGCTTTTAATAAAGTTCAAAACAGGCAAAAAACTATTCCCCCTCAATCACCACTTCATTCTTTGCAATTTTCTTTTCCCTTTTTTCTTCCACCCAGTAGTAAATAATCGGGAGCACAAGTAATGTCAGGAAGGTGGAAGTAATTAATCCACCGATTACAACTGTAGCCAATGGTCGCTGAACTTCGGAACCGGGACCGGAATTGAATGCCATCGGGATGAAACCCAAACTGGCCACCAACGCGGTCATTAATACTGGACGTAGTCGGTCGGTTGCCCCATCGATGATGGTTTTTCGCAAAGGCATTCCTTCTTTCCGGAGTTCGTTAATGTGATCGAGCAGCACAATCCCATTGAGAACGGCAACCCCAAACAAAGCCACAAAACCGATGCTTGCCGAAACCGAAAGATACATTCCGCGAATCCAAAGCAGAAAAATACCTCCTGAAAGGGCAAATGGCAGGTTCATTAAAATGATAATGGCATATCGCATCTTTCCGAAGTTTAGGTACAGCAGTCCAACGATGATAAACAGCGATAACGGAACTACCAGTAACAAATGGTTCATGGCGCGTTTTTGATTCTCGAAAGTTCCGCCATATTCCAGAAAATAACCCGGTGGAACATTCCCTTTTTGGCCAATTGCTTCCTGAAGTTGAGCCACATAAGTTCCCATGTCGATGTTTTTAATGTTGATGCCGACAATCAGCCGCCGCCAGCCATTTTCGCGCTGAATTTCGCGTGGCCCTTCCTGCGCAACAATGTGGCTCACCCTTTTGATGGGAATAAAGTCGCCATTGGGAAGGGGTACAGGTATCTCCTGAATCTTCTGCAATTCAGATCGAAATTCTTCAGGATAGCGAATTTGAATGTCAAACCGACGTTGACCTTCGTACAATTGTCCAGCGACCTGTCCGCCAATGCCTGCCTCAATCACCGACTGCACATCGTTTACATTCAGTCCGAATGATGCCAAAGCCTCACGATCAATCTGAATGGTCAGATAGGGTTGACCGATGGGTTGTTCAACGAAAAAGTTGGCAGTTCCTTTCATTCCTGAAACGATTCCGGAAATGTTTTGTCCAATTTGATTCAGTTGATCCAGATCTTCACCATAAATTTTTACCGCCAGATCCGATTTTACACCACTGGTCAATTCATCCACACGCATGGCAATGGGCTGCGTAAAATTATAGGCCAGACCCGGTTCGGTTTTCAGGAAAGGTTCGATTTGTGCGATGATATCTTCTTTGGTAACGTTGTCGCGCCATTCATCGGTTGGTTTCAACACAATCCAAACATCAGTCTGGTGAACGCCCATCCAGTCGTTCGCCAAATCGGAACGGCCCGTTTTGGGAACCACCGTTTTGATTTCAGGAATATTTGCGACCAGTTTCCCAGCCAGCCAGTTGGCATTGTCCATCGATTCTTTGAGTGTTACCGATGGCATTCTCACTTGCTCAACCAGAATCGATCCTTCGTCCAATTCAGGAAGGAATTCAGTTCCGAGCCGGCTCATCACTATCATGGACAATCCAAAAACAATGGCTGCCGAAATGGTTACAAACCAACGCCGGTCGATGTGCTGTTCCAGACCATTGTTGTATCGTGGCTTGATCCAGTCAATCAGGAAATTACGGCGCATTTTTACGCCTTTCCGAAAAATTATGGAAGAAATGGCCGGTACAAAAACCAGGGCCAAAAGCAATGATCCCAGAACCGCCGCGGCTACCGTAATCGCCATCGGCCGGTATAAAATTCCCTCCATTCCACTGAATGTCATAATTGGAACATACACCATCAGGATAATCAACACTCCGAAGAAAATGGGACGAACAACCTGTTTGGAGGCAGAAATTACCACATCATCCACGTTCTCACCTTTATTTTTTTGCAGACGGTGAACGATATTTTCGATCATCACCACCGAACCATCGACCACCATCCCGAAGTCAATTGCACCCAAACTCATGAGGTTGGCAGCCAAACCAAATTCGCGCATTCCGATAAATGCAAAAAGCATCGAAAACGGAATAACCGCTGCTACAATCAAAGCTCCTGAAATCTCGCCCAGCAAGAGAAGCAAAACCACAATAACCAGAAAACCTCCCTCGAGCAGGTTGGTCGAAATAGTGGATGTTGTGCGGTCGATCAGGTCGCTCTGGTCGTAAAATTTTTCAATTTGAACGCCTTCAGGAAGCGACTTGTTGATCACTTCAATTTTATCTTCGATTTCAGAAATTACCTGACGACCGTTTCCACCCCGAAGCATCATCACGATGCCGCTCACGATTTCACCTTTCCCGTCCTGAGTCACACCACCCTGCCGGATTTGAGTACCCACCACCACATCAGCAATATCTTTGATGAAAACCGGTTTGTTGTTGATATTCCGGATGATAATATTACGGATATCGTCGGCCTTGTTGATTTGTCCGTAGCCCCGAATGATGTATTGCTCGCGGTTGTGCTCCAGAAAATTTCCACCTGAAACGCTGTTATTATTGCCAATGGCATCAATAATTTCAAGAATCCCAATCCCGAAAGTCCGTATTTTTTCCGGAGAAATGACCACTTCGTATTGCTTCACGAAACCACCGAATGAATTGATTTCAGTCACGCCTTTCACTACTTTTAACTGCGGGGCAATCAACCAGTCCTGAATTTCGCGCAGTTCGGTGAGCGATTTGTTTTCACCACGAACGGCATACTGGTAGATTTCGCCCAGCGCCGTGGAGATTGGCCCCAGTTGCGGCGCCGAAACATCAGGCGGTAGATCTGACGAAATAGACTGCAGCCGCTGACTGACCATTTGCCGGGCAAAATAAATGTCTGTTCCTTCTTCAAATTCGATGGTCACCGCCGACAGCGCAAACTGAGAAGTGGACCGCACCTGTTTCACATCGGGCAAGCCGTTCATGGCAGTTTCAATCGGATAACTGACCAACTTTTCCACGTCGAAAGGCGAGAATCGTCCTGCTTTGGTAATGACCAGCACCTGAACAGGAGTCACATCGGGCAGCGAGTTGATCGGTAGTTGAATAAGCGCAAAATAACCCGCGACGGCCATGAGTAAAACCAGTGAGAGTGCAACAAACTTTTGCCGGACACTGAACGAAATTATTTGATTGAGCATGATAATGGTTTTATTCTTTTGATATTACACAAACTAAAAAGTACTAATCGCCTTGTCTTTAAACCTTATTTCTGAAGGCTACCTCAGTAGAAAATCCTCAAGCACAACACAAAAAACCTTATTACCTTATTTTGGAATAATAGTCTTCTGATAAAACTTGATAAATGTGTGTATAGGTTGTTATATTCGACTTTCATAATAAGGTAATAAGGTTTGGTATTGGGTTCAAATTGTGTTCTACTGAGGTAGCCTTAATAAAATTAGGTTTTAAAATATTGCATTTTGGGAAACCAGATATATACCATCCTTTCAAGACTAAAAATTCAATTCAATTCATCGCCAAAATTTTATTCTTCGGCAATCTTATCAAAGCGGGAAAGCGCTTTCAAACTAAAAATCTGGGTCACTGCCAACTGTTCGTTTTTATCGAGCCCTTTGCGTATGACAGCAAATTTATCGCGGAATTCCTGCACATCCACTTTCCGTTTTTCGAATGTGGTTTCGCTGATCTTGACAAAAACAATCGGGTCGTTTCCTTCATAAGTCAAAGCTCCCATCGGAATAGTCACCACTTCGGTGCGCGACAGGGTTACGATGGAAAGATGCAGGTTCTCACCAGGTTTCGGCCAGCTTTCGTTCGTTGCCAATAGAATATTGATTACCACCGAACGGTTATTTTCATCCAATCCGGGATTGATTGAGGTAACAACCGCTTTCATTTCGAACTTGTCATACTGCCTTCGCGAAATTTTTACTGAATCACCTGAACTGATGAACTGTGCATCTTCAGGAGAAACATAGCCACGAACCAACACATGGCTGATATCGAGCACACGGGCCAGCATTTGCAGGGCATTAACTGATTGTCCCAGTTCGACCGAACGCTGATCGAGGACACCGCTGATGGGCGAATGAATCTTCAGGGTTGGATCAATACTTTCGGCAGTTTTAAAATCATTGATCTCTTTATCAGGAACTCCAATTGCTTTGAGCTTTGAAACCGCAGCAATGACAGATGTTTTGGCGCGCTGAAAATCGGATTTGGCCCGATCGAGTTCACTTTTCGAGCTGATCGTTTGTTCAACCAACTGCTCCATTCGTTGCAGACGCGAGGTCTGAAAAGTCTCTTCGGAAACAGCTTGCAGATATTCGGAAACCATGTTGCCAAATTCGAGACTTTCGATGCTGAAAATCTCCTGTCCCATCCGGACTTGCTGCCCTTCCTGAACCGAAATCTTGCTGATTCGCCCGTCGATTGGGGTACTGATGATACTGATGTGATTGGGCGCCGGAAATACCACTCCCGGAACCGTAATGCTGTATTTTTGCAGGCTGCTGGTCACCGGAATCGTTTGAATTTTCAATTCGGCTAATTCTTTCCCAGTAAGTTTGACCAAATTCTCGGGTTTAATTCCTGAAACAGATGGTGGTGAATCTGTTTCTACTGATTCCTTTTGGGCCGTTTCGGTTTTATTTCCACAAGAAGAACTCAACGTGAGTAAAGCCAAAAGACTTATTGTGAAAATTTGATAGTAGAATCGTTTCATGAGTATAATGTTTTTGGTTCAATAATATTTTGATGTGTGTTTTTTGTTTTTCCCCCTATGCCCCTAATTTATAAAATTGCAATTGTTCTTCGCCCTGAAAGGGCAAAATAACATAGCCCAGGGCATAGTTTCGGGAGGAACGATCCGAAACGACACCCTGGGTAGAAGGAACGAAACGAAAACCGTCCGCCCTGCCAGCCGCAGGCGGGGAGAATTCGATATACAAAACAAATAATCTCATTCGGACGGGACTGTACGGCATAAATATCCGGGAATATGAAATCAACCCTTCCGTCCGAAAGATGAATTTCTCATTTTCAACCGTTATCGCGCGGACGATTCTTTTAATCGTTTCCCAACCCAGGGCGACACTCCTACGTCGTTTGCCCTGGGCTATTATCTGGTGTCCCTTCAGGACGTTTTCCTGATTGTGTAGCTTTATAACTTTTGTCAATGTCATTTTTCAAAAAACTTTGAATTAATAAACAAGCTCCAGATTGAGAAATCGCTCGAGCTCAACCAGCTGGATATAAAAATCTCGTAGCGCCGCTAAATAACGCTGCTGACTGTTGAGATAGATTTGCTGAGCACTGATCAGGTTGAGCAGATCCACTTCGCCCAGTCGGTATGCACTCAGGGTTAATGACTGCAATTTTTCAGCTTTGCTGCGGATTGTTTCATCGTAGCGTTTGATGGTCGAACGGCTTACCTCATAACTGTGCCAGGCATGTTCGATTTGTTCTTTAACCCCAGATCTGATCTCCTTTTGCTTCCACTGAATTTCTTCCTGATGAGCCAGATTCATCCTGATTTTGCCTTTTTGTTCCAGCGGATACCAGATCGGAAAACTCAATCCAAGCTCAAACCCATTGAAATTATACCCTGTTCCGTAATCCTGTTTGTATAGATTGAAACGGATATCAGGCAAAATGTTGCTTTTCGCCTCTTTCAGGAAATAACCCGAAGCTTCCAGCTCTTTTACCGAAGATTGGTACAATGGCTGCTCTGTCAACACTGACAATGCTGTAATTTGCGATATTTCCACATCCTTGCTTTGCAGCGTGTCCATAAATTCGATGGAATATTTTTGATTTTCAGGAGGCAATCCCATCAGAAAAAAAAGGGAATACCGGGCTTGATGAAGTTGACTGCGGGCATTGTCGATATCGTTGTTTGATTCCGCTACCTGCAATTCAGCTTTCGTCAGGTCCATGCCATTGCCCATTCCGGTTTCGAACTGGGAATAAACGGCATTGTACAATTCAGTGGCAAGCTTCACTTGTTGTTCGCGAAGTTTATGAAGATGCAAGGCGTAAATGACTTCAATGTAACGCGATTTTACGCCGGTTTTGACTTTTCGTTCTTCTTCCTGAATGCTGAATTCCAATGCTTTTTCTTCCTCCCTTAGAGCTTTCATCCGATACGATGTGGTCAGCGGAAAGTCAACCGATTGGGAGATTTCGAAGCGTTGTTCCTGAAAAGGGTCGGCAGCTTTGTTGTTGATGCCTTCTTTCATATAACTGATTTCGGGAGCAGAAACGCCTGTTTGGGTTCGCCATTCTTCCTTTTTCTGATTGAGTTTTGAGCGCATCTGGTTTATCTGCGCATTATTCTTTATCGCCTGATCGACCGCATCTTTAATGGTAAGTAATTGGGCTTTGGCTGGAAAAAAACAACCCAGAAAAACTGCCCAAAGGATGATTTTTGGTATGTTGCCCATGATTTTTGGTTTCTTTGATTTGATCCTTAAAAGTTAATGAAAATTTATATGAAAACGTGTGTATGAAACCATAACATTTAGAAGGCGGAAAAGATTATTTTAAGAGCAAATTAGAAGACAATTTAAACTGATTTCAAAACTGATCAGAAAATGAATACACCTTTCGTTAGGTAACGTTAAAAAATTGAGGATTTTAGCCGGTATAAAAAGGGCTCAGGGTTACTTTCAGTAAAACATTTATCTTTGCGCCTTCAAAAAAAACAGGAAAATGATTTCAGTTGACGGTATTACGGTTGAATTTGGCGGATCGGCACTTTTCTCGGACATCTCTTTTGTGATTAACGAAAAAGACCGCATCGCATTGATGGGAAAGAATGGAGCAGGCAAATCAACCCTTTTAAAGGTTATTGCAGGCGAACGAGCAGCCAATAAAGGACGTGTTTCAGCTCCGAAGG
>CAIPKZ010000481.1 GCA_903865775.1 uncultured Prolixibacteraceae bacterium
CACTGCTTTTGGTATAAACAGGCGCTGTATGAGTAAACTGAGCATCCTGACCGAAAAAGGCTTCTCCCAAAATAGGGGTGATAATGTTGCCGGTACCATCCCAACTTCTTGTCTGACTTGTTCCAACAATGGGATAACTGTTTTTCGAGGCTGCAGAACGCGGAACAATTGTTAAGTCACCGGTAGTTGTTGTTTCTGAAATATCATCTTTCGAACATCCTGCCAAACTCATGTTCAGAAGAATAAAAAAGCCCGCCAATATTGAAGTAATACTTTTAATTCTGATTTTTGCTTTCATGGTATTGCTGTTTAAATATTTATGAAAGCAAAAGTAGAGTTCGGTTATGTGCCCTGAAATCAGAATCCACAGACTGCCGAAACTCATCACCCGAAAGCTGGTTTTTGTCTCTGAATTGAAACCTGAACCATATCAGTATTTGAGATGGAAGTTATATAAACAAAAAAAGAGCGACTGGAAATCACTTTCCAGTCGCTCTTACATATTTCGGTAAAATTTCCTTTATTTCTTGGCAATCACTGTGCCTTTAATCATGAGCATCACCGGATTTGGATCAGCATTGGTAGTAACCGTAACACTCTTGGTAAATTGGCCCATGGCTGCGGCGTTATAAGTGGCAGCAACAATAGTCGATTTGCCGGGCAATACCGGTTCCTGAGAATATTTCAGGTTGGTGCAACCGCAACCTGCCTTGGCCGTTTGAATTAACAATGGCTCTTTTCCATCATTTGTAAGTGTGAATTGCGCTTCTTTCGGAATTCCCTGCTCAATTTCGCCAAAATCGCTGACTGTTTTATCCCAGTTGGCTTTTGGTGCATTTGGGTTTACAACCGGTGCAGCAGGAGCTGTAATAGTTACAGATGGTGCCGCTGGAGCAGCCGGAGCAGCAGTTTGTGAATATGCCTGACTTAAGCCAAACATAGAAATAACAGCGATAAAAAATAGCTTCTTCATATGGATCATTTCTTTATTTAGTTTTTGCAAAGATGACTAAAAAATAATATCAGAGATAAAAGTCTGAAAAATATTTTTTTGGCTCTTTTTGGATTCTTTCTATGGTATTTGGCAGCTTATCCGATGTTCGTCATTTTTATATAACGATGAAATTTGAGGTCTCAAAGGCAGATTGTATCGTTAATCAGCATCAATATTTAACTATATTTGAACCTGTATGTAAATAGATTTCTTGTGAAAAAATTAACGATTGCCCTTCTTTTCCTGGCCTTCTGTTCAGTTTCGAATCTTGCTCTGGCCCAGGAAACACCGGCTTTAAAAGTAAAAGTTTCGGTATCTCCCGAAATGAAATCGTCCTTTATCAAAGGGGGACGAATCATTCTTTACCTGACCCGTCAAAAGCACAAAGAACCACGGAACGGTTTTGATATTGTGGTTGGTGTGACGCCCCGAAATTGGGATTTTTCCACTGATTTTTTACTGGATACCCGGAATCAGGAAGTAATCACAGCAGGAACATTCAGTGAATTTTTGAATTCACCCGATCAGTTTTATTATCAGGTACTTTACAAGCAGAATCCGGACGACGGACAGGAAAATGTGCCCGGTAATCTGATTAGTCAGGTGGATTCCATGCGATATTCTGCCAATGCAAGTCTTAATCTAAAACTACAGAAAGTTATCCCGCCTTTTGAAATTGTGAAGCACAAATTTGTAAAACCGGTGGTCATTCAGAGTAAATGCCTGACTGCGTTTTTTGGTCGGCCACGTTTTCTGAAAGCTTCGGTATTGCTTCCTTCCAGTTTTTTCGATCATCCTGAAAAATCGTTCCCCATCTGTTATCGTGCTCCGGGTTTGAATGGGCGATATGACGGAGTGAATGGAATGGTAGCCAATAAATCGTTTATGGATTGGTGGTTCTCCGGAAATGCACCCCAGATTATTTTTGTTTTTCTTGATTCTCAGGGACCATATGGCGACTCCTACCAGGTTGATTCAGAAAATAATGGTCCTTGCGGGAAAGCTCTGACAGAAGAATTAATTCCTGAAATCGAAAAGCAGGTTCATTATCAGATAGACTCCGGAATGCGTTATCTGGCCGGAGCCTCTACCGGAGGATGGGTGGCGCTTGGACTGCAGATTTTCTATCCTGACTTTTTTAACGGAACCTGGTCGTATAGTCCCGATCCTGTTGAATTTGAGCATTACGGCCTGATGGACATTTATCACGACGAATCAATTTTTTACAGCCGCTACGGATACCTACAACCCGAATCACGGACCATTTTCGGAGACATGAAATGGACCATGAAAGAGTGCATCGAGGAAGAAAACGTTCTGGGAAAGACCGGTAATTACCTGATTTCGGGAGGTCAGTTTGGTGCGTATAACGCGGTATTCGGGCCAAAAGGAAAAGATGGTCTGCCATCGTTGATGTTCGATCCGGTAACCGGAAAAATCGATCATGCGGTGGCTGCGCAGTGGGAAAAATACGATCTGAAAAAAGTACTGGAGAAAAACTGGACCACACTCGGACCAAAACTTCAGGGTAAAATCTGGGTTTGGACGGGCGACATGGATGGTTTATTTTCGAATGTGGCCACCCGGTTTTTGAAAATGTACC
>CAIPKZ010000482.1 GCA_903865775.1 uncultured Prolixibacteraceae bacterium
ACAAAAGGAGTTTCCATTTTGTTTTTTGAATCAAATGTAATCATTAAAATACAACTTACAAATATGTAAGTTACATTTTTGTAAGTTACATATTTGTAATACGCCTAATGCATTGATATCAAGGAAATTTAGGGTATTTTTTGAAGTCCGGCTTGCGTTTTTCGAGGAATGCGTGTTTGCCTTCCTGGGCTTCTTCGGTGAGGTAATACAGCAAAGTAGCATTTCCCGCGAATTCCTGAATTCCGATTTGTCCATCCAATTCGGCGTTCAATCCAAGTTTCAGCATTCGAAGTGCCAGCGGACTGTGCTCCTGCATTTGCTGAGCCCAGGCCACCACCTCATCTTCCAATTGATCGAACGGAACGACCTTGTTTACCAAACCCATTTCCAGTGCTTCGGCTGCTGAATACTGGCGACACATGAACCAGATTTCGCGCGCCTTTTTCTGACCAACAATACTGGCCAGATAGGATGAACCCAGTCCGGCATCGAAACTTCCGACTTTGGGGCCAGTCTGTCCGAAAATAGCGTTTTCGCTGGCAATGCTGATGTCGCAGACCACATGCAAAACATGTCCGCCACCAATGGCAAAGCCGTTTACCATGGCAACAACCGGTTTCGGCATCGAACGGATTTGCTTCTGAACTTCCAGAATATTGAGGCGCGGAATTCCATCCTTGTCGATGTAACCACCTTTACCTTTCACTGTTTGGTCGCCACCGGCACAGAATGCTTTGTCGCCTGCACCAGTCAAAACCACTACATTAATGCGCTGATCTTCACGGCATATTTTTAAGGCATCCGATATCTCGTTCACTGTCGTTGGACGGAATGCATTGCGGTACCGTTCGCGGTTGATCGTTATTTTTCCAATTCCATCGAAGTAATCGAAGAAAATATCTTCGTATTCACGAATGGTCTGCCAGTTTCTTGTTGTGCTCATGGTATTTTATGGTATTTGTTTGTCAGTTAACGAATATACAGTTGAACCCACTTCGGGGTTCTTTACTCATTTGTTACATCAACCCCGCACTTCGTGCGGGGTTATTCAGATTAAACCACATTCGTGGTTTTTCCAAATCCCGAAGGGATTTAATTTGAATAACCGTGGGTGTTAACCCACGGAAAGTGAACCAAATAGCAACACAACCCTGACAAGGGTTGAATATCAATTTCCTCTATTTGAGTTTCACAAGGGAAAACAATTCCCTAAACACCCGTGTATTCACTTCAGCATCCGTAAAAACCTCCAGTAAAGCGGCCTGTTGTTGTTCCTGCGAATAGAACTCATCCAATGCCTGCGTCAGTTCAGCTTCATTTTCAGCCTTGAAATAATCCAACCCGAATGCCTTGGCCAATACTTCCGCTTTGTGTGTATTTCCAGTGAAAAAATGTTCTTCAAAAGCCGGTGAATCGGATGGACCTTTGATCATACTGAAAATATTTCCTCCGCCGTTGTGAATCACAATGATTCGCAAATTGGCTCCAATGTATTTGTTCCACAAGGCATTCGAATCGTAAAAGAACGAAAGATCGCCCAGAATGATTGTATTGAGTTTATCCGA
>CAIPKZ010000483.1 GCA_903865775.1 uncultured Prolixibacteraceae bacterium
AATCAGTTTGTCTATTTTGTGCATTCGTATTATGCTGCTGTTGGCGAACACACTGCTGCCGTTTGCAATTACATCAATCCGTTTAGCGCGGCTTTGCACCACGATAACTTTTACGCTACCCAGTTTCATCCTGAAAAAAGTGGAACGGTTGGCGCCAAGATACTTGAGAACTTTTTGAAGTTGTAAAATTGATTAACAATTAGAGATTAACGATCAACGATTTTAGATTTAAACTATGACACCACGTGAATTAGAAGATCGACTTATTGTTTTTGCAATCGATATTATTCGCTTGTCTGAAGGGATTAAACCAAGCATTGCCGGCAATAATCTTTCCGGGCAGATTGTTCGGTCAAGTTCATCTACTGCGTTAAACTATGGCGAAGCTCAAAGTGCTGAATCCCCCAAAGATTTTGTTCATAAACTCGGAATCTGTCTAAAGGAAATGCGCGAAACTTTTATAAATCTTCGGATCATTGATGGTGCAAAACTTCATGCTGATCAGCAATTTTTAAATCAGTTGAAAACAGAGTGCAATGAGCTCATCTCAATTTTTGTTAAAAGTATTGAAACGAGTAAGCGAAAACATGGTAATCTGCCTCCAAAATAAATCGTTAATCTTCAATCCATAATCATTAATCGTTAATCAAATATGATCACAATAATACCCGCAATAGACTTAATTGACGCGAAATGCGTTCGCCTATCGCAAGGCGATTACAACCAGAAAACGATTTACAACGAGAATCCTCTGGAAGTAGCCAAAATGTTTGAAGATGCCGGAATCACCCGACTGCATTTGGTCGATCTGGATGGTGCCAAAGCCAAACACATTGTCAACTATAAAGTGCTTGAGTTGATTGCTTCGAAAACCAACTTGGTAATCGACTTTGGCGGTGGATTAAAATCGGACGAAGATCTTCGAATTGCATTCGAATGTGGTGCAAAAATGGTTACCGGTGGAAGTATTGCAGTAAAAGATCGCGAAACTTTCCTGCATTGGATTGAAACCTACGGTGCAGAGAAAATCATTCTTGGCGCCGATGCAAAAGATAAAATGATTGCTGTGAGCGGCTGGCAGGAAGTTTCAGAATTATCCATTCTTGATTTCATTGAAAGCTATACCAGCAAAGGCATCCGGCAAGTTATTTCAACTGACATTGCCCGTGATGGCATGTTAACCGGACCAAGCATCGATTTGTACAAAGAAATCAGGAACAAATTTCCAAATCTGGAACTCATTGCCAGCGGTGGAATTGCTTCGATGAAAGATATTTACGAATTGGATGAAATGGGCATTCCCGGAGTTATTACGGGGAAAGCGATTTATGAGAACCGGATTAGTTTGAATGAGATTACTAAATTTATATTGACAAAATGAACCACGAAGAACACAAAGGATGGATCACAAAGAACACCAAGAATATTTCTTTGTGCCCTTCGTGAAAAAACTTAGTGTCCTTTGTGGTTAAACAAACGATCATGCTTGCAAAACGAATCATACCATGCCTTGATATCAAAGACGGTCAGACCGTGAAGGGCATCAACTTTATAAATATTAAAAGCGTGGGCGACCCGGTTGAACTAGGTGCGCTTTATGCCGAACAGGGAGCCGACGAACTGGTTTTCCTCGACATTACGGCTACGCACGAAGGCCGCAAAACCTTTGTGGAGCTCGTCAAGCGTATTGCCCGCGAAATCAATATCCCGTTTACTGTTGGTGGAGGAATCAGCGAACTGAAAGATGCCGATGCTTTGCTAAGTGCCGGTGCCGACAAAATAAGCATCAACTCATCAGCTGTTCGTAATCCAAAACTGATAGACGATCTGGCGTTGAATTTCGGTAGTCAGTTTGTGGTTTTGGCCATCGATGCACGTGGGGAAAATGATTATTGGACGGTTACCGTGAATGGCGGTCGCATTCCAACTGAAAAAGAATTGTTTTCTTGGGCCAAGGAAGGCGAAAGTCGCGGTGCTGGTGAAATCCTATTTACATCAATGAACCACGACGGAACCAAAACCGGTTTTGCCAACAAGGAACTTGCGAAAATGGCTGACATGCTTCGGATTCCAATCATCGCTTCGGGAGGAGCCGGGAATATGGAACATTTTGTGGATGTTTTTACCGAAGGGAAAGCTGATGCCGGACTGGCTGCCAGCATTTTTCACTACAAAGAAATTGCAATACCAGATTTGAAGAGGTATCTTCGCAATAAAGGAATTACGATCAGATAAGCTACAAGCTTCACGCTAAAGGCTTCACACAATAAAAATCTGAGATGAAAGATTTTAAGAAGTTACAAATATGGCAAAAGGGAATAGTGATCGTTAAGCTTTGTTATAAGCTTACAGCGCAATTACCCACTACCGAGAAATTCAATTTAATAAGTCAAATCAATCGGGCAGCGGTATCTATACCATCAAATATTGCTGAAGGAAGCAGTCGTCGAAGTGAACAAGATTGTTTTCGGTTTCTTGAAATTGCATTGGGTAGTTGTTTTGAATTAGAAACTCAAGTAATTCTATTGATGGAGCTTGGATTGATAACATCCGATAGTATGAATGAACTTTTATCAGAAATCAGGTATGAACAGCAGATGATAAGCGCTTTCTCTCAAAAATTACAGATTTAGAGCCTCTAGCTTATAGCTCGCAGCCTGAAGCTTACACTAAAAAAACGAATAGAACATGATAATGGAAAATACAGAATTAGATTTCACCAAACTGAATGGCCTTATTCCGGCTGTTATTCAGGATAATACTACCAATGTTGTTTTGATGTTGGGATTTATGAACGAAGAGGCTGTTGCCAAAACCGAAGAAACCGGGCAGGTAACCTTTTTCAGCCGCACCAAAAATAGGTTGTGGACTAAAGGCGAAGAATCGGGCAATTTTCTGAATGTGGTTTCGATTGCACCCGATTGCGATAACGATACACTTTTGATTAAAGTAAATCCGGTTGGACCAGTTTGCCACACCGGCGATGACACCTGCTGGGGTGAGGAAAATGAAGAAAACGATCTTCAGTTTCTGGAATATCTTCAGGATTTTATTGATCAACGTAAACAAGAAATGCCGGAAGGTTCGTATACCACTTCCCTTTTTCAGAAAGGAACACGCACGATTGCCCAGAAAGTGGGAGAGGAGGCCGTTGAAACCATCATTGGAGCAATGGCCGACGACGATGAGAACTTTCTGTACGAAGGCGCCGATCTGTTGTATCACCTTATCGTTTTGCTGTCGCACAAAGGGTACCGCATCGAAGATTTGGCACGCGAATTGAAGAGAAGGCACAAATAATCGGCCTTCCTGAAGTCTATGAAAATATTCAGGTTAGGAGTGCAGTCAATAACCTTTAACTCAAACTTAAATATGAAATCGTTGACAAAATTTTCGGGATTAGTATTGTTCGTTTTATTGTTGAATTCATGCGGTATTAATCAGCCAATTTCAACACAACTGCCTTCAAATAATGGAACTTATGCGGTTGATTACCTGTTTGAACATGAAGGATGCAAAGTTTACCGTTTTCATGATATGGGTCACTATGTTTATTTTACCAATTGTGCTGGCGATGTAACAAGTATCAAAAAGGATTCTACAGAAGATCGTGTGATTAATCAAATAAGGAATATTCAGCCAAAGTAGTTAGGTAAGTTCGACAAATTTTATTCCGAATCTGAGAATTCAGGAAGATAAATTCGTGTTTTTGGTAAGATAGAAAAGGAGAATTCTTAAAAAAGAGTTCTCCTTTTTGCATTATAATGCACCTAAATTGTTAAAATAGTAGTATTTACACAAACTTAACCTCAGCCATACCGTAAAATCAATTTTGATTGGATTAATCGGCTATCTTTGCGCCTTCATTTTTGGAAACTATGCAGAAAATTAGAAACATTGCTATTATTGCCCACGTCGACCACGGGAAAACCACATTGGTCGATAAGATGATTTACTTTTGTAACATCTTTAAAGAACACGAGAAGAAACAAGAGTTGATTCTCGACAGCAACGATTTGGAGCGCGAAAGAGGAATTACAATTCTTGCAAAGAATGTATCTGTAATATATAAGGATGTTAAAATCAACATCATTGATACACCTGGTCATGCTGATTTTGGTGGTGAAGTTGAACGGGTGTTGAACATGGCTGACGGTGTTTTGTTATTGGTAGATGCTTTCGAAGGCACCATGCCTCAGACGCGTTTTGTACTGTCGAAAGCCTTGGCTTTAGGCTTGAAACCTATTGTTGTTGTCAATAAAGTCGACAAGCCAAACTGTCGCCCTGAAGAAGTTCATGAGCAGGTTTTCGACCTGATGTACAACCTGAATGCCACGGAAGAACAGTTGGATTTCCCGACCGTTTACGGTTCGGCTAAACAAGGCTGGATGTCGGATGACTGGAAAGTTCCATCTGACAACATTGTAGCTTTACTGGATGCTATTATCAAGTATATTCCTGGTCCGGTTGCAAATCCTGGTACCCCTCAGGTTTTGATTACTTCACTTGACTATTCATCGTATGTGGGCCGTATTGCAATTGGCCGTATTCATCGTGGTGAAATCAAGGAAGGCATGAACGTTTCGTTGGTGAAACGCGATGGTTCAGTAAAAAGAACCCGGATTAAAGAACTTCACACCTTTACCGGTCTGGGACGGGTGAAAGTTGAAAGTATGATTTCAGGAGATATTTGCGCCATGGTTGGAATTGAAGGTTTCGATATCGGCGATTCGGTGTGCGATTATGAAAATCCAGAACCTTTGGAGCCTATTGCAGTTGATGAGCCTACAATGAGTATGTTGTTCACTATCAATAATTCGCCATTTTACGGAAAAGAAGGTAAATATGTGACTTCGCGCCATTTGAAGGATCGTTTGGAAAAGGAATTGGAAAAAAACCTTGCATTACGCGTTCTTCCTACTGATTCTGCAGATTCATATACTGTTTATGGTCGCGGTGTACTTCATTTGTCCATATTGATCGAGACCATGCGTCGCGAAGGATACGAAATTCAGGTGGGTCAGCCACAGGTTTTATATAAGGAAATCGATGGTGAAAAATGTGAGCCAATCGAAGAAATGCACGTTGATGTACCTGAAGAATATTCAGGAAAAGTGGTTGAAATGGCATCGCAGCGCAAAGGCGAGATGCAAACGATGGAACGTAAGGGCGATCGTATCCACCTCGAATTCATTATTCCATCGCGTGGAATTATTGGTATGCGGACCAATATGCTCACTGCAACTGCGGGCGAGGCGGTGATGAACCATCGTTTTATCGAATATCAGCCTTACAAAGGATCTATTGATATCCGGAATAACGGATCATTGGTTGCTTTGGAAACCGGTACTGCATTTGCATATTCAATAAGTAAACTTTCAGATCGCGGCTCTTTCTTTATTGATCCGGCTCAGGAAATTTATGAAGGACAAGTAATTGGCGAAAATACCCGTGCAGATGATTTGACCGTCAATGTGACCAAGCCAAAAAAGTTAACCAACATGCGTGCCTCCGGTACTGATGAGAAAATGCGGTTGATTACACCAATCCGGTTCAGCTTGGAAGAAGCTTTGGAATACATCAAAAGCGACGAATTGGTTGAGGTGACTCCACTTTCAATTCGAATGCGTAAAATTAATTTGAAAGAACATGATCGTAAACGAATAGCAAAAAACAGCTAAACGGACATCATTCAAATCATAAAATAGTTAAATCCTGATCGGCATAAAACCCGGTCAGGATTTCTTTTTTGTCCAATGAAATGGGTTCAGGAAAACAAATGTGTGGGGCCTGATATTTTTTTAATCCGTTCATTCTTCCAGCGGAGAATATGAATAAAATATTATTCAACATTTCTTGATAATAAAGACTTTAGACATGGTTTTTCAAAATAAAAAATCGTATTTTTTGATATTCATTTTTAAAACTTTCTTCTATGAATGTCATATCAACTTGCTTAACCGGAACTGCAACGATTTTGACTTGCAGAAAGATCGCTCAATCATTCAGCGAGAACATCTACGAACTTTCTTCAATCAGACGCAATTGGTCGCCGGAATATGCCGGGAACCTAAAGGAAAGAATTGAAGGCATTATTAACCAGTATTTTACGCACGAAACACTTGTCGGCCATCTGGAAAAAAATGGTCAGTTCTACGACTTAATGATCGCATCTTTAAAAGACATCAGTGTATTTCGCGCCGAAATGAAGGTTGATTTTCATCACGACAAAACTTTCATAAACCAGACTTTTGACAGTTTGGGTTATGTTGACTACTACAGTGATGCAAAAAACGGTGATCATTTTAGTTTGTATAAAATGATGGCAACTTTTCGCCGGAACATGACTCCTGAATTACAGCAAATCGTTCTTGCCCGCGGAATGGATCACATTCTGCTGGATCGGTTGCTATCGTACAAGGAAAAACTGGCTGAGCTAAAAAATTGTTTTGATATTTCTTATGGAAAAGACCAGTTAAGTGCCGATCTGAAACGGGAAATAAATGCAATTTACTCAGAAGTAAAAGACATTTGCCGCATTGCGAATGCTTATTATGAATTTGATCCCGGTATGCGTGATAAGTTCAATTTCTATAAAGTAATGATAAAACTGAAAAAATCTTCCCTGAAGCCGGTATAGGTAAAGTCAGGGTTCAAATCCTGTGAATTTGAACTGTTAGAACGATACTATTCATTTTATCTGATCATTGTTAGTTGTTCATTCAGTCAATAAACGAACAGCTAACAATGATTTTTTTGTAATTACCTTTTCTATTCCTTGTCGTCAGTTTCTTCTTCCTCAAAATCTTCCTCATCTGAAGAATATACTTCATCCAGGTCTTCATCTTCAAAAACCGGCTTTTGGGTAACCTGTGCCAATGGTTTCAGATTAGATGGAATGGCTTTATTCACCTTGTCTTCGAAATATGGAAAAACGTCGATAATGTTGCATACAGCAATAGAGGTGGTCTGGTATGGAACCAAAACATACGAAAGTCCTTCTTCCAGGCGCTGAAGTGCCTCTTTGATGTCGTCGGCGGCTACAAGAAAATAGTTGTTGATTTTCTTTTCTTTTCCGGCTTTTTCGTCGATGGTAACAATCCCGATTTTTGCTTTATACCACCATTCGCCCACTTCGTGTGGAAAAATTTCGATGATGTTCGATTTTTTGATGTTGTCGACTACAAATTCACCACGAACCATCGTTTGAACTTGCTGAATGATGCGTGTTTCAGCATCGGTAAATGTTACGGCATCAACCAGATATACTTCATTTACTTTGCGTTCACGGCCGTCATCGTCAACTTTTACATATTTTACTTTACACTCGAACCAGGTTTGCATAAATTTAAAATTTTAGCCTGCAAAGATATTTTCCTGAATGGGAATTCAGGGAAAAAGCAGAAATAGTTATTCACAAAATTTCAGGAATGAAAATCATATAAAAAGTCCGGGTCCCACTCAAAGTGGAGCCCGGACTTTTTGAAAATCGATATTTTACTATTCATTCAGCAGTTTGTCGGCAATGGCATTGGCCAGATCGACATAGCGATAGAAATGATCAGCTTTCATTGCTCCTTTTTCTTCCAACGGATCTCCTATAACTTCCCACTGTATTTCTTCAGCAAATTTCTGAAGGTTTTTTACTCCGCCACCATTCCAGCTAAATGAGCCAAAAATCCCAAGCAGGTGATTCTTAATTCCCATGTGCTTGATAGTGGTCAAAAGCGTTTCCATGGTTGGAAACATAGCATTGTTGTATGCTGCACTGCCTAAAATGAGCGCTTTGTATTTAAAAATATCGCTGATAATAAAGGATGGATGTGTTTTAGAAGAATCGTAAACACGGATATTTTTGATACCCCTGACAGCCAGTTGGCGGGCAATAATTTCGGCCATCTTTGCGGTATTACCGTACATCGAACCATAAACGACTACCGCTCCGGGTTCAGTTTGATAGGTACTTAATTTGTTGTATTTATCCAGAATAAAGTCGATGTGTGACCTCCAGATCATGCCATGGGTGGCAGCTATCATTTTAATATCGTACTTGGCTATTTTCTTCAACGCACGCTGCGTATGCGGGCAATATTTTCCTACAATGTTCGAGAAATACCTGACGATTTCTTCCTCATATTGCGTATAGTCCAGTTCGTCGTCAAAAATTCCACCATCGAGGGTTCCGTAGCTTCCCATGGCATCGCCTGTGAAGATAACTCCGCTGGTTGTTTCGTAGGTCGTCATTGTTTCAGGCCAATGAACCATCGGAATGGTTGTAAACTGCAATTTATGTTTTCCGAGTGAAAGTTCCGAATCGTCATATACTTCAAGGACTTTATGGTCAACCTGATAAAAGTTGGAAGCGATTTCGAAAGTCTTTTTGTTCCCTACCAGCGTAATGTTTGGATAGCGTGAAATAACTGCTCTTAAAGCGCCGGAATGATCGGGTTCCATGTGGTTGATAACGAGGTAATCCACCGGACGACCTTCTGTTAAAATTGCAATCTGTTCGAGATAATCGTCGATATACGAACGTTCGACGGTATCAATCAACGCTATCTTTTCATCAACAATGAGATACGAATTGTATGAAATCCCTTTGGGGATTGGCCAGATATTTTCAAAAAGGTGGGTTTTACGATCATTAAATCCCACATAATAAATGTTTTCAGCTAAATTAACCCGGTGCATATTAAACGGTTTTGATGTGTGTATTGGGCAGCAAAAATACGCAAATTCGAACAAACTGCGGACGGTAGTATCTCTTTCTTCTTGAAATTAAGGAAAAGAATACAAACATTGCATCAGGCATTTGGTCTGGGTTTAGGTTCTTTGATTGAAATGATTATTTTTATGCAAAAAAATCCGAAGTTGATGGATATTACCAAGAAAAGTACGCTTATGCTATTTCCCCGTGTGAATAAATGGATCGTGATCATTTTTGTAATTGCACTTTCAGTCGCTGGATTTCGCGGTTATCAAATTTACAGTTATATTTTTGAACCAAACATTCTGAGTCCCGGAAGCATCAAGATTCCACTGAATGCTACCTACGAACAGGTTATCGACAGTTTGAAAAAACATGACATTATCATGAATTACAAGGCTTTCGATTGGGTTGCACAGCGGAAAAAATATCCTCAGGCGATAAAGCCAGGTAAGTATTTGCTCGATAAAGGATTGAATACGAATGAGATATTAAATATGTTGAGGTCTGGAAATCAGATTCCTGTTCAGGTTACCTTCAATAATCTGCGTTTCATCAATGAGTTGGCTGGTGCAGTTTCGAAATACATTGAGCCCGATTCGGTTGAACTTCTGCGTAAATTTTCAGATCCTTTGATTCACGAAAAGTTTGGATTTACTGAAAGTAATTTCCATTGCATGTTTATCCCAAATACCTATGAGTTTTACTGGACTACTACAGCAGATCAGTTTTTGGAACGCATGTCGATGGAATACAAACACTTCTGGAATGAAGGAAGGAAAAATGAGGCTTTAGCTTTAGGATTAACGCCTGAAGAAGTGATGACCGTGGCTTCAATCGTTCAGGAAGAAACTAATAAAAAGGATGAAAAGCCTACTGTGGCTGGATTGTACATTAACCGTATTAAACGTGGAATGCCTTTGCAAGCCGATCCAACCGTGAAGTTTGCCCTTGGTAACTTTCGTATCAAACGGGTGCTTAAAAGTCATTTGGAAATTGATTCGCCATACAATACCTATAAATATCCGGGATTGCCACCAGGACCGATTAATTTTCCTGAAATCTCAAGTATCGAGGCTGTATTGCATGCCACCAAAACTCCGTACATCTATATGTGCGCCCGTCAGGATTTTTCAGGATACCATAATTTTTCTAAAAATCTTTCCGGTCACAATGAAAATGCCCGGAAATATAAAGCTGCGCTGGATTCTTTGGAAATCTACCAGTAAATATAAATGCCGGAAGTTTGATATTTCAAGCTTCCGGCATTTATATTACTGATTGGTATGGTCTTCTAATCAAAAATATCTCTCATTTTCTCAAACAGGTTCTTGTCCGATTGGTCAGGTCCATCCAAAAAACTCGGCGAAGACTGAAGCTTTTCGAGAAGTTTTCGTTCATCGGAGTTTACTTTTTTAGGTATCCAAACATGAACACGGACTAACAGATCGCCTTTTCCGTAGCCATTCACATCGGGTAATCCCTTTCCACGCAGGCGCAGAATTTTTTCGGGCTGGGTTCCCGGTTCAATTTTCACCTTTACTTTGGCATCTACTGTCGGAATTTCTTTCGTCACTCCCAAAGTTATTTCAGGAAAAGTAATAAAAAGGTTATAAACCAGGTTATTGCCATCGCGAATCAGTTCCGGATGCTCATCTTCATGAATGACTACAAAAAGATCCCCGTTGACACCGTTTCGTCTTCCGGCATTTCCTTTTCCGGCCACATTTAGCTGCATTCCTTCACCAACGCCTGCCGGAATACGGATACTGATAACTTCTTCGTCGCGAACGACTCCTTCTCCCTGGCAATGAACGCACTTATTGGTGATGATTTGTCCTTCGCCGCTACAACTTGGGCAGGCTGAAGTGGTTTGCATCTGGCCAAGTAATGTATTCTGTATGCGGGTAACATGCCCGGAGCCCTTGCAGGTCGAACAATTTGAAAACGATGATCCGCCCTGCGCACCTGAACCATGACAATGCGTGCAGGGAACGTACTTTTTCACCTTTATTTTTTTCTCAACGCCGTTTAATACTTCAAGCAGATTGAGAACTACTTTTACACGGAGATCTGATCCCCGATGCTGACGTGGACCACGGCTGCGCGAGCCGCCGCCAAAACCACCAAATCCGCCAAAACCACCACCTCCGAATACATCTCCAAACATTGAAAAGATATCGTCCATCGACATGTCGTGACCGCCAAATCCTCCTCCGCCACCCATTCCGGCATGGCCAAACTGGTCGTATTTCTGACGTTTTTCGGGACTGCTCAGTATTTCGTAGGCTTCCGCAGCTTCTTTGAATTTTTCCTCAGCTTCTTTATTGCCGGGATTTTTGTCAGGATGAAACTGAATAGCTTTTTGCCGGTATGCCTTTTTTATTTCATCAGCACTTGCTGTTTTGCTAACACCAAGAATCTCGTAAAAATCGCGTTTTGTCATCTTATTCAAATATATATCGGCTTATTCGCCTATAACTACTTTGGAAAATCGTATTACTTTGTCGTGCAGATAATAACCTTTCTGAATCACATCAACGTTTTTACCTTTCAATTCTTCGGTTGGAGCAGGTATTTTGGTAATGGCTTCGTGTAAATCGGTGTCAAAATTCTGCTCTTTTGCGTCAATTTCCCTGACTCCGTTTTGTTTTAAAAATTCCTGAAACTTGGTGTAAATCAGGTTTACACCATCTTTCAAATGACTTTCTTCCTCTACCAAATCCAAGGTTTGCATGGCACGGTCGAAATCGTCAATTACCGGCAGTATATTTACCAAAAGACTTTCACTGGCCGTTTTTAAAAGTTCCATTCGTTCTTTTAAAGTCCGTTTCCGGTAATTATCGAACTCTGCCTGTAAGCGTATGTGTTTGTCTTTTAACTCCAACAACTCAGATTCTACTGTTTCAAGTTGTTCTTCAGTTTTTGTTTTTTTATGGCTTTTTTCTTTTTTCGGTTCTTTTTTGCTTTGAGCAGATTCATCCGGTGAAACTGTTAATTCCGGTGATTCAATTTCCGGTATTTCGTTAATTTTGATATTATCGTCTGTCATTTTCACTTTGCTTTTAAATATTTTCATTTTTTTTGAGTTGCAAATATACTGCCATAGGGTTCAGTTTGACAAATTGGCATTTTAATATTAGCCAACTGACAGGCAAGTGCTCCTAAAGCACAAAAATAGGCAGTCCGTTTTTTTACGAACTGCCTATTTTTATTTTGGAAAATGTTTATTTAAGTAGTTCGCTGATTGCCTGATTAAGTGCCGGGCCACGCAAATTTTTACCGATAATTACACCTTTTCCGTCGATCAGAAAGTTGGAAGGAATGCTTCGGACACCGTAAATTCCGGCATATTTGGAGTTCCAGTATTGGAGGTCGCTCACATGGTTTTCCCAGATGAGTTTATCAGCACTTATCGCCGTTTCCCACGAAGCTTTATCCCGATCAAGTGAAACACTATAAACAGTGAATCCTTTACCATTCTTGAATTTAGTATCCTTGTATTTAGTGTAGGCAGCTACAACGGTCGGATTTTCCATACGACACGGACCGCACCAGGATGCCCAGAAATCGATCAAAACGATTTTTCCTTGCAACGACGAGAGTTTGAGGTCTTTTCCGGCGGCAGTTTTCTCAACTATTTCAGGAGCTTTATTACCAATGTTCAATCCAATTGGTGCTTCTTTCGCGTCATCCTTCGGATTTGAGGCATGAACATAGGTCGAAAGAGTGAAAAGGGCACATAATATCAAAGTCATTTTCATTTTCATAGCATTTCTTATTTTGTATGTATTTTATTTTCTGGGGCAAAAATAACAATTCATCAACATGACTCCAAAAGAATCAGAAATTCTTGTTGTTCCTGCAAATAAATTAATGGAAAAGTTGAATCCGGATTAGTCAATCCGCTCAATTCGTGCACCAATGGCATTTAGCCGTTCGTCAATATTCTCATAACCACGGTCGATTTGCTCGATGTTGGAGATTTTACTGATTCCCTGGGCCGATAGCGCAGCGATAAGCAACGCTACTCCGGCGCGAATATCAGGTGAACTCATGTTGGTTGCCCGGAGCTGGTATTTGTGATCGAGGCCGATAACTGTTGCCCGGTGCGGATCACAGAGAATAATCTGGGCTCCCATATCAATCAGTTTGTCGACAAAGAATAAACGACTTTCGAACATTTTTTGGTGAATCAACACACTGCCTTTGGCCTGAGTTGCAATTACCAGGAAAATGCTGAGCAAATCGGGAGTCAGGCCCGGCCATGGAGCATCGGCAATATTCATGATCGAACCATCGATGAATGTTTCAATCTCATAATGCTCCTGTGCCGGAATGAATAAATCATCGTCACGTTCCTCAATTGTAATTCCCAGTCGTTTAAATTGTTCCGGAATAATTCCCAGGTGCTGAATTCCGGCATTCCGGATGGTAATTTCTGAATTGGTCATTGCGGCCAGTCCAATGAAACTGCCAACTTCAATCATATCAGGCAGGATCCGGTGTGAACAGCCTGTCAGCGAAGTAACTCCTTTTATCGTGAGCAAATTGGAGCCGATTCCTTCGATTATCGCTCCCATAGAAACAAGCATCCGGCAGAGTTGCTGAACGTATGGTTCGCAGGCAGCATTATAAATGGTGGTTGTTCCTTCGGCCATGGTGGCTGCCATCACAATGTTGGCTGTTCCGGTAACCGATGCTTCATCTAAAAGCATGTAGGTTCCTTTCAGCTTGGTCGCTTCAACACTGAAAAAATGTTCGTCAGGATTGTAATTGAAAGTTGCTCCGAGTTTTTGCAGACCGGTAAAATGAGTGTCCAGTCGTCGCCGTCCGATTTTATCGCCACCCGGCTGGGGAATGTAACCCATGCCAAAGCGTGCCAGAAGTGGACCTAATATCATGATTGATCCCCGAAGGCTTGCGGCCTGACGGGCAAACAGGTCAGTTTTCAGGAAATCGAGCTGAATCTCATCGGCCTGAAACGAATAATTCCCTTTACTGATTCGTTCTGTTTTAACACCCAGTTGATTCAGAATTTCAATCAGTTTTATTACATCACTGATTTCAGGAATATTGTTGATTTGAACCTTTTCTGAAGTTAAAAGTACGGCACAAATTACCTGAAGCGCTTCGTTTTTTGCCCCCTGCGGATGCAAATCGCCATGTAATTGTTTTCCTCCTTCAATTTTAAAAGTTGCCATCCCGAAAAAATAAGGTTTGTACTTGATTATTCTGACGTTGAATCTTTTTTTTTGCCACAAAGGCCCAAAGACTCAAAGCTAAACCAGGAATATATTGATTTCAAAACTTGGCGGAACTTCGAGTCTTTGAGCCTTGGCGGCATTTTTATACTGCTTTTGGGCAGAGATTCGCATAGTTAATTATGGTCGCTGTTGTTTGCGATCGTCTGGTTTCTGAAATTTCCTTCCTGGAATGTTTCCGGGATTCTGTTTTTTCTGATTCCGGAAAAGGATATCCTTGGTTTCAGTTAACACAAGATCGGTACATTTAATTTTGCCTTTCGACAGTTCTTCGATATCCATCAGGATTTTGTCGTCGGTAACCGAATCCTTGTTCCACATCACATAGCTTTTCTTCATGTGATTGGCAATCAGTTTAATTAATAAGTCACGTTCCTTTTCATCTTCGTGAACAGCAGCCTTTTCGATTAAAAATTCGATGGTCTTTCCGTAGTGACGATATTTGATTTTATTATTATCATAAGGAATCCTCAGCGGCGGGGTATTGAAAAATTCAGGAGATGGAGGCGAATACGGGTAGTCGATGTCTAATTCGAAATTAGCCATGATGGCCAGATGATCCCAGAGCTTGTGTTTGAAATCGTTGATATCGCGGAGATATGGATACATTGTACCCATAACATCTATAATAGTTCTGGCTGCCCGGTTTCGTTCTGTGCGGTCTTCAATGGTCATAATATGATTGACCATATTTTGCAAGTTTCTGCCATACTCAGGCAGAGGCAACTTACTGCGATTAGAATTATAATCCATGGATGTAAATAATGTTTTTCTTAAAATCAGGCTGTTATCTTATAAAGGAAATCTGTAGAGATAATCAGGATGAAGACGAATTGAATACAAAATAAGTAAAAATTTCTCAGTCATTAGACATTAGTCAGCAGAAAAAGTTCATTAGTCATTAGAAAACAGGAAAAAAGGAAGAGAAAAGTTTCCTAATGACTCTTTTCTAACAACTATTTCCTACGTTATTATCCGGAGTTTAGCGAATTTCAGGAGAAGTTGTTTTTTTCCGGCATTCTGAAAAAACACAGTGGCTTGAATGTCTGGCATTTTTCCTTCCATTTGAAGTACCTTTCCGCGGCCAAAACGCTGATGTTCTACCAGCATTCCGGCCTGAATTTCTTCCGGATTACTGTATTCAAACGAATCAGTTTCTTTCTTGGCTTCCCTCAGTTTGATTAATTTGTGCTGTAAATCAGGCTGATTGGCCGAAGTTTGCCTGTATCCCGGAATTGATGATGTTTGTGCACGTGGTTTTGGCGCAGCAAATGGCAAATCCTGGGTTTCGCCATAAAACGAAATATCTTTTTCAACCGGCATATTCAGGTATTGCGGATCAATTTCGTCGATAAAACGACTTTTGTCGCAGAAGTCCAGTTTGCCCCACTTGTATCGCTGACGAGCATAGCTCAGGTAGGCATTTTCTTCGGCACGGGTAAGTGCCACATAAAATAGCCGGCGTTCTTCCTCAAAATCTTCCAGCGTTTTTTGTCCCATCTGGTTCGACGGGAAAAGGTTTTCTTCAACCCCGACAATAAACACATTCTTGAATTCAAGTCCTTTGGCCGAATGGATCGTCATCAGCGTTACACGGTCGTTATCTTCCGGTTTTTCGTTATCCTGATCAGTAAGCAGGGCAACGTCTTCCATGTAATTGTTTAGCTTATTGGGCGTTCCTTCTTCGCGTGCCGAAATCGAAAATTCCTGAATACCATTTAGCAATTCCTGAATATTTTCGAACCGGCTTACACCTTCCGGAGTTTGTTCCTTATAAAGGTCTTTCATGATTTCTGAACCAGTGGCGATTTCAGTAGCCAACTCGAATGCATTGTAGGTTTCGAGTTTTTCCCTGAAAACTTCAATAAGTTGTGTAAAACCATTGATTTTTGCTGCCGTTCCTTTGTTGAATTCGCTCAGTAAAAGCGGAATGTTGGTGGCCAATTCCCAGATGCAGAGGTTGTTTTGTGCTGCAAACTGTTCGAGTTTGGTCAGTGTGGTTTGTCCGATTCCGCGAGCCGGATAATTGATGACACGCTTAAAAGCTTCATTGTCTTTTGGATTGATAACCATCCGGAAGTAACTCAGCAAATCCTTGATTTCTTTTCGCTGGTAAAATGAAAGTCCACCGTAAATTTTATATGGAATATTCCGTTTCCGGAGCGATTCCTCGAAGATACGCGACTGCGCATTGGTACGGTACAGAATGGCATAATCCGAAAATTGATAATGAACGCGCATACGGGTTTCGGTAATTTCATTGGCGACCAGGTAACCTTCTTCGTTGTCGGTAATAGCACTCATTACTTTAATCAGTGCGCCTTTTTCTTTTTCTGAAAATACATTTTTCCGAATCTGCCGTTTGTTTTTGGCGATGATACTATTTGCTGCGTCCACAATGGTTTGAGTCGACCGGTAATTTTGTTCGAGCTTGAAAACCTTGTGATTTGGATAATCGCTCTGGAAATTCAGGATATTCTCGATCCGGGCTCCGCGAAATGAATAGATACTTTGTGCATCGTCGCCAACTACGCAGATGTTGTTGTGGTTGGCGGCCAGTTTTTTGATAATCATGTACTGGGAATGATTCGTATCCTGATACTCATCTACCAAAATGTAATCAAAGATTCTTTGGTATTTTGCCAGTATTTCGGGATGGTTCCGGAAAAGCGTATTGGTTTTCATGAGCAAATCGTCGAAATCCATGGCACCAGCCAGAAAGCATCGCTTGGAATAATCTTTGTATATCAGGCTGATCAATGGCATTTTGATGCTTTGGTCGTAATCTTTTATTTCCGGCAAAGTGGCATAAACTTCCGAAGAAACCAGGTTGTTTTTAGCAGCCGATATTCGTGACGAAACAACTCCAGGTTTATACGTTTTATCATCGAGGTTCAAATCCTTGATGATGCTTTTGATCAAACTTTTCGAATCGGCTGAATCGTAAATGGTAAAGTTGGACGGATATCCCAATAGCTCTGATTCGATTCTTAAAATGCGCGCAAAAATCGAATGAAAAGTCCCCATCCACAAATATTTGGCAGTGTTTTGGCCAACCATGGTGGCAATACGGTTTTTCATTTCCTTAGCCGCCTTGTTGGTAAATGTCAGGGCCAATATTGAACCTGGCCTGACCCCATTCTTCAGTAAATGGGCAATACGCATGGTTAATACCCGCGTTTTTCCTGAACCTGCCCCGGCAATAATTAACGATGCCCCATTGATGTTTTCAACGGCAAGTCTCTGAGCTTCATTTAATCCTTCTAAATAATCCTGCACTTGTTTTGCGTTTCTAAATTGTCCCCAAAAGTAAAACTGTTTTCATGTTTTTAAGGTCTGCAAAGTAAGTAGTTTTCAACAATACATTTTTTTAAACACGAAGGACTCAGAGAACATCACAAAGTAAACGACGATTTTTCAGGTTATTCTTTTATTTCTTTGAGTCCTTGGTGCAAAAACTTCGGGCCCTTTGTGTTTATGATTTGAAAACCAGAAAATTTCAGGAGCCACAAAAGATAAATCAATTTTTAGCGTTAATATTGTGAACTGTTAAAGAAACTGAAGAATGAATCGATTAAAATTGCTAGGTGGACTACTATTTTTAGCTTGTATTCTGTTGGCTCCGGATAAAGGATTTGCCCAGATTACTTCGGATGCTGATGCAGTGGTACCCACTGAATATCCATCTGGAACACAGGATCAGATCCATGTTTTTTGCGGTCAAAAAGATGAAAAAAATGCTTCGCTCACAGCAAGTATAGCAAACGTTGAATCCGGAAGTTTTGAGTGGCAGAAATACAATGCACAAACCGGATTTTTCGATTTCTTCCAGAGTGATTTATCAGGCAATTCAACCTCAACTATTTCCAATCTTGAAGACGGTTGTTACCGCGTGAAAATTACGACCACTTCAGGAGACACAACATTTACCGCCTGGACTTTTAATAATTACATCATTGCGACGGCCGAAATTCCGGAGTCGGACTGTAATTCGTTTACTTTAAAAGGAACAATCGAAACGCCACAGTTTTCATACAACGATTTGTCAACCGGACAGCTTTTAGAATTGAAGAAGGATATCAAAGTGTCTTGGATGGAAGGAGCTGTTGTGCTTAACCATGTGATTACTTACCAGAATTATAATCCGCCAACAAAAAATACGGATTATACCTTTGAAGTGACCGATCGGTTTACTTGTTTGGGAAAGGCTACTGTTCAGTATCTGTCAATTGTTACCAAAGCTTCTTTTACAAATGTGCTGGAAGGCCAGGAAAAGAAAAGTGATCCCAACAAAACGGAAGCTCCGTTAACGGTTACTTTTACCAATACTTCGGAAAATGGAGATCCTGGTAAGTACGAATGGTTTATTTTCAAAGA
>CAIPKZ010000484.1 GCA_903865775.1 uncultured Prolixibacteraceae bacterium
CCCGGATGGATTTCCTGAGGAGTTGCTTGATGTTGTCAGATCGCATCACAACATCTGCAACTACATTGACATGCCTTTACAGCACATCAGCGACCGCATCCTGAAATCGATGCATCGCGGTATGGATGGTACAACCACCCGGAAACTTGTTGAGAAGATTCGCAAGACCATCCCGGGCGTTGCGTTGAGAACCACCCTGATTACCGGTTATCCCGGTGAAACGGAGAAGGAGTTCAGGGAACTCAGGGGTTTTATTGAAGAATACAGATTCGACAGGCTTGGTGTATTTTCATACTCTCACGAGGAGAATACTTCTGCGTTTACATTAAAGGATTCTGTTCCTGCAAAACGCAAAATGGAAAGGGTAGGGGAGCTGATGGAAGTACAGGAAGGCATCTCCCTTTCAATTAACCAGCAGAAAACTGGCCAGACCTTGAAGGTGTTGATTGACAGGAAGGAGGGCGATTATTATGTTGCCCGCACGGAACATGACTCCCCTGAAGTGGATAACGAGGTTTTAATAAGCAGCGGTGGTAAAAAACTGGTCCCGGGATTATTTTACAACGTCAACATCACCAGGGCCGAAAGCTTTGATTTATATGCCGAATTGGATTAAATTTGTACCCTAAATTAAAACATTCATGAAAAAGAATATTATAATCATTTTCGCATTGTTACTGTCAGTTTCCCTCAATATGAATGCACAGGATGCTGCAAATGATAATAAGGTTCCTGACACCATAAATCGGAAAGATGCCAATGGCAGCATGTATGGCTACTGGATTGAAAAACGGGGTGAACTTACCTACAAAGGGTTTTATGCTGATAATAAAAAAGTCAGAGACTGGGTTGGATATTACCCTACCAATGTGATCTATAAGGTTGAATATTACACCAACGGAGTGAAAGAAGGAATTTCAATCCAGTTTGACAGGAAAGGAAAAATATCTCTCGTCGAACATTTTAAAAATGGATTGACTCATGGGCAGAGTGTCTTATACAGCCAATACAACGAAATGCCTGTTTCTGAAACGGACTATTTACTCGGTAAAAAAAATGGTGTTTACCGTCAGTTCTATGAAAATGCAAAAATCCAGGAAGAATCATATTACCTGGATGATCTGAAAAATGGCAGTTCAAAATGGAACAATAAAAATGGACAACGCATTGCCGAATACAACTATAAAGCCGGCAATTTTGATGGATTACAAAAGACCTTCTACGAAAACGATTCTATACAGACACTCAGCAATTACGTCGAAAACAAGTTGTCCGGTGAAAGCAAAGAGTATTACCGCAATGGGAAGTTAAAACTGTCAGGGAAATATGTGAACGGTGTCAAGGATGGTGCCTGGACAGAGTATGATGAACTGGGAAAGGTATCAACAGTAACAAGGTTCAAAGAAGGTGAGGAAGTTAAGAAAAAGTAACTGGGAAATTACTTATTTCTGATAACATACGCTTTTCTTACAGGTTTGCTCTTGTAACTGTAGCGCGTTCCATATGCACTCTTGTTCTTCTTATGCTTTTTTGACTGGTAAGTACCATTGGCTTCACATCCCGCTTTTCTTGATTTACAGGAAGTATTGGAAAACGCCAGCAGGCCTATCATCAGGGATAATCCTATATAAATAAGTCGTTTTGCGAACATGAATGGTTAATTATGAAAGTCACCAACATGGCAAAAATAATAAATAAACAGTTAC
>CAIPKZ010000485.1 GCA_903865775.1 uncultured Prolixibacteraceae bacterium
ACAAATAAATCTTTCATGATTTTCGCTTTCCGGCCATATTCTTTTACGTCTTCAATAAAATTGAATTCGCCGTCACTTGCTGCTTTGAGCATTGCCGTCAAAGCATGTTGGGTTGAATGTGTTATTCCTGAAGAAAGAGCATACAACACCTGCATTACAATAGTAAATCCGAACGGTTTGCTTCCGAAACGGGTTTGCAGGTTTTCATACTGACGGTTCCACAATGCATTCGAAATAGCCATGATGGCTCCTCTCTGACCGGCATACGAAAATATTTTAGATGCTGAAATAAAAATAATGTAGTGATCGGTATATTTGGCTACGGTTGGCTGATAAGGCGGGACACCGGGCGTGTATAAATCTTTTCTGAAATCCATCCCAAAGTAAGCCAGATCTTCCATCACGATGACATCGTATTTGGTCGCCAGTTCGCCGATGATCTGCAATTCTTCTTCCGTAAAACAAATCCAGCTTGGATTATTCGGATTCGAATAAATCATCGAATTAATATTCCCTTCGGCCAGATATGATTCGATTTTGGCGCGAAGTTTTTCTCCCCTGAAATCAAAAACATCGAACGACTGATATTTATGGCCCATCACGGTCATCTGCTGTTTTTGTACCGGAAATCCCGGATCAAGGAAAAGTGTGGTGTCTTTTTGTTTATCCACATTTCCGGCAACAAGCAGGGCTGAAAAAGTTCCCTGCATCGCTCCTGAAGTAGGAATACAGCTTGCCTGATCAATATCAATGTCCATAAATTGTTTGATGAAACGGGAAGCTTCGAATTTGAGCGGTTTGATGCCGTCCATCATCGGATAAACTGAAGCAACTCCCGATTGAAGTGCCTTGATTTCAGCTTCAACTCCAACCTTTGCCGCCGGCAGTCCCGGAACACCCATTTCCATGCGTATAAATTTGACTTTGCTTTCCTCTTCAATCAGGTTAATCAAAGCCACAATTTCACGGATCGAAGCTTTTCCGGGATCGCCGATTCTTAGCAGTTCGAGATATTTCTGTATGATTTCGTGTTTTACCGGCGTGTTGTCCATCTGAGAAATAAGAATTTTGGTAAAAATAAGCAAAGTATTTGCGATAAATCAAATGGATTCAGGCTATTGCAAAGCATGTTTAGCAAATCGGAAACACAAACGGTTTACGAATAGTAATATGAAAGCAGGCTGCCCTTCCCGGTTGTGAATTGACAGAAATTCAGGCTAAAATGTGAACCTGTATTTTGTCATGTTTCGGATTTTCAAAGGCCAAAAGCCGGTTTTATGCTTTTCAACCAGTTGGCAATACGTTCATCAGTCAGTTCCGACTCAAAATCTTCGTCAATCGGAAGACCAACAAACTTTCCATCCATCACGGCTTCCGAATCGTCGAATTCGTAACCTGAAGGATCAACCTGACCGATGATTGTGGCATTTTTTTTCAGGAGATCGTTTGCCAGAACACCAATAGCATTCACAAAATGACTTGAATAGGTCACATGATCGCCCAGTCCGAATATGGCAACTGTTTTACCAGAAAAATCGACCTTTGTGATATTAGGGAAGAATTTACTCCAGTCGGAATTGGAATGGGTCGAATCCCAGGTTTCCTTGCCAACGGTTGATATTCCGAAAATGATCCGGTCATACTTTTCAAGATCAGCAACTCCGGCATCATTCACTGATATCATATCTACATTCTGTTCGCCCAACGCGATTTTTATTTTCTCGGCAACGCGGTTGACTGAACCTTTTAAAGGACCGAAAAATAATCCAATTTTACTCATATACTTTGTTTTATTGATTGTGAATTGCTAATTCGCCACGTACATATTCGCCTAAAACCGAAAGACTTGAGACATTTTTCAGGATAGCATGAAGGGCTTTCTCGTAATTTTCAACAGAATCCCATTCCACATCAATATGGAACGTGTATTCGTTTGGTTTTCCAATAATTGGCACCGATTGTATTTTGGTAAGGTTGATTTTATTTTCGGCAAAAGTATTCAGGACATTGGCTAAAGCGCCGTAATAATGGCCAACTTCGAAGCACAATGAAGCCTTGTTACTTAATTCATTAGGTCTGGCATGTTTGGATAAAATCAGGAAGCGGGTATAATTTTTTGAATTGGTTTCGAGGCCGGTTTCTAAAATTTCAAGCCCGTAAAGTTCGGCTGTGCGGAGGTTTCCAATCGCAGCAGCTTCCATTAATTTTTCGTCGTGAACCAATTTTCCTGAAGCCGCAGTGTCCTGATTTTCGATCAGATGAACATCCGGAAAGTTTTTCTCGAGGTATTCTGCACATTGTTTAATGGCAATCGGGTGCGAATAAATGGTCTTGATGTCAGCTTTGGTGACACCCGGATTGGCCATCAGATTCATCTGAATGTGAATATAAATCTCACCAATCACTTTTAAATGATATTCGCGGATGAGCGCGTAGTTCTGCAACAGACTGCCTGCAATCGAATTTTCGATGGCCATAACAGCAATGCTAACTTCATCAGCATCAATTAAATTACATACGCTGGTAAATGATTTGCATTCCACAACTTTTATTTCATCTTCAAAGTACTTTCTGGCAGCATCTTCGTGAAACGAACCTGCTATTCCTTGTATGGCTATTTTTTTCATTGTTTTTTTTGACATGGATAATCGCCCACAATTTACGCAAAAATTCCAAATAACATTTCGCGCAGGCATGCATGGAGAAATAACAAATGAACCGGAGTTCTGTTTTGGGCAGCGTAATAATAATGTCCGTTGGCTGAAGCCAAACGGCAAAGGATATCGTGTTAATTATCAGCAAAGGAATATCCTATTCGTTTCAATCGCCCGGTTCCTCGCAAAAGCATGATCAACAATTGGTTTTGGATATGCCGAAGTTACGAATTTGGGAACCCATTTGCGGATGTATATGTCAGAAAGGGATTCCATCCCTCAAAAAAGGATGGAATCCATTTTCTGCCTAAATCTTATACATCTCGCTGGAGCTGACCAACTCCATTTTATGTTTCTGAAGGACTTCGATGCATTTCTGAATGTTATCAGGTTTCAGCACGATATTCGCTGATTAATTTGTGATTCTCCCATTTAGTTCATCCAAAAACCTTTGAGCCAATGGAATCATTGGTGCGACATCATCTTCTGTCAGATTGAATAAATCGTCGTAATCGCCTGTCTGTCTGAGTTCGAATAGCTTTGAATACAGTTTTCCGGAATCTTTCGAGATAACACCAGTCCGGATAAAATGCAATCCGAACAAATGAATAACTCCACTATGAGTCTGTGCTGAAATATTATATTGAATTAAAAGGGCACTTGTCATGTAAAAACAGGAATAGTACAACCTGTTGGCTACAGCATTCCAATATTTTAGCGTGGATATCCCTTCTGCTTCAGATAAAGTGTCCCTGGCTTTTTGCATCCTGAAGGATACGATTGCATCCCGTTCGTCGTCGGTTAAACTCATAATTGGATACCTTCCTTCTCAACATTTTTGAAAAAAGGGGTGAAACTTCGCTTCTGCCATTCCGATTTGGTATAGAGTTTTGCAGAAAAATGTTCACCTTCTTCCCATCCAAGTTCGTAGATTGGATATGAAATTGCATCAAAATCAGAAGGTTCGATTTTCAGTTTATCCAAAATGACCAAAATATCCCAATCCGAATCAGGCCGTGCATCTCCCCTGGCCTGAGATCCGTAGAGTATTATCCGCGCATCAGGAGTAATCGCATTTAAAGTCTGTTTAATTGCTTTCAGGATTTCTTCTCTTGGTTTCATCACGAGTTGATATTTTCCACGAATATACAGAATAATCAGGTTAAATCTTATACATCTCGCTGGCGCTCACCAACTCCATTTTATGTTTCTGAAGGACTTCAATGCATTTCTGAATGTTATCAGGTTTCAGCACGATATTGGCCGATTTGTTATCCATCGAATAGGCGTATAAATACTCAATAAATACACTTTCGCCGGAAAGAATTTCCAGCGCCCTGGCCAGTGCTCCAGGTTCATTGGGGCTGTTCAGGCAAATCACATCGGTTAGCCGGGCCGAAAATTCAGCATCTTTCAGGATCGAAAGTGCCTTTTCTGGCTCGGAAACGATCATTCGCAAAATGCCAAATTCCGAGGTGTCAGCTAAAGTCATGGCAGAAATATTAATGCCTGAAATGCCTAAAAGCTGCGAGACTTCATTCAGCCTTCCGGTTTTATTTTCAAGAAATACGGTGAGTTGTTTTATAATCATGATGATATCCTCCTACAATTTACGGTTGTCAATTACTCGTTTGGCTTTTCCGGCAGTGCGTTCGATGGTTTTTGGTTCAACCAGTTTTACGTCCACCGAAATACCCAATGTACTCTGAAGTTTATGCGTGATCTTTTTCCGCAACGCTTCCAGCTGCCTGATTTCGTCGGAAAAGAACTGTTCCTGAACTTCGACCATCAGTTTGAGTGTATCCAGATTTCCTTCCCGTTCAACAATGAGCAAATAATGCGGGGCAGTTTCGCTCATTTCGAGCAATACGGTTTCAATTTGCGATGGAAATACGTTCACGCCGCGAATGATGAGCATGTCGTCGCTTCGGCCTTTGCACTTTTCCATACGAACCAGCGTTCGGCCACAGGCACATTTTTCGTAATTCAGACGGGTCAGATCGCGGGTACGGTATCGGATGAGCGGAATTCCTTCTTTGGTGATGGTAGTGAAAACCAACTCGCCAATTTCGCCGGCAGGCAGCGGTTGCAGCGTTTCCGGATCAATAATTTCAGGCACAAAATGGTCTTCGTTGATGTGCATTCCAGCCTGTTGTTCGCATTCGCACGAAACTCCCGGGCCGATAATTTCGCTCAATCCGTAGATATCGATGGCTTTGATGCCGAGCTTGGCCTCAATTTCTTTGCGCATATTTTCGGTCCAGGGCTCAGCGCCGAAAATACCAATACGCAATTTCAGATTTTCCTTCTTAATACCGGCAGCTTCCATTTCTTCGGCCAGAAACAGCGAATACGAAGGAGTACAGGCAATTACCGTGGTGCCAAAATCTTCCATCAGCTGCAATTGTTTTTCGGTATTTCCTCCGGAAATCGGAATTACCGAAGCGCCAAGATTTTCGCATCCGTAGTGCAGACCCAGGCCTCCGGTAAAAAGTCCGTAACCATAAGCAACCTGGACAATATCTTCGCGATGAACACCAGCCATGCAAAGCGAGCGGGTCACTACTTCCGACCAGCTATTCAAATCTTTGCGGGTATATCCAACCACCGTTGGCTTTCCTGTGGTTCCTGAAGAGGCATGGATTCGGACAATTTCGCTCATTGGAACGGTAAACATTCCAAACGGGTAATTGTCGCGCAGGTCGGTTTTCAGGGTAAATGGCAGTTTGCTGAGATCATCAATCGATCGGATATCGTCGGGAACCAAACCTACTTCCTGCATTTTTTGGCGATAGCTCGGCACATTGTGGTAAATTCGTTTGACTGTTTCTATCAGTCTTTCGGTTTGAATAGTCCGCATTTCGTCGCGGTTCGCACATTCTATCTTTTCGTTCCAGATCATGGTATTGGTTTAATTGGTTCGCTAAGTTAAGGAATTCATGGTTTATTCTTATGGCTTATCTTAAATTTACCCGGATCATAAAAGTCATTCAGTAGTCATTTGGTAGTCAGCAAGTTGCCATGAAACAATAATTGACAACAGAATGACTATGAATGACAATAAATAACAACAATTGACTGTCATAAAAATCTTGTAGGTAAATAAATTCACAGTCACTAAAGCTTTGCATATTTTAGAACAAATACACCAACATGAGCTGAATCCGATGGTTGGTTGCATCGACGCTGCTTTTATAGAGACCATCGCTGGTGCTGATCGAACCAAGACCATATCTTGCCGAAGTTATTTCGTACTCTGCAACCAGCCGTACTTTCGAAATATTGACAGCCAAAGCAGGTGCAATCCGGTAAATCGAGGCGATCTGAGGCATTAATCCCGGAGTAACAGTTGCCGGTGCGGTAACAGTTCCGAAGTTATACAAGGCATCAGTGGTACCGAGGTTTTTCATGTATCCGCCAAAGAAGCCTACCTGGTATTTTTTACCATATACCGCATTGATAAAGGTGGTGAAGGAGTTGTATGGCGTGTAAGTCATTGCACCAGTTGTACGATCAACTGATTTAACCCCATATCCGCCGGGTATATTTAAGTGTGCCATGTTCTGTCCCAAGACCGCTTTCGCCCGAATCACAAACATTTTTTTTGCATATTGAGTATAGCCAACAAACGAAACTGCCTGAACTAATTCGTCGGTAACGTATTTTTTCACTTCATTTTTGTTGACTATTGCAACCGTATAAAGGGTTGGTTTAATGTATTTCAGGCTGGCTCCGGCTCCAAGGGTAAATCGGCCGTTGTTCATCTCGATGTTGACAACCATTTCAGGAATATTGGCATTGCGGCTAAACGATTCACTCTTATCACAGAAGGCTAAACCTTTTGGACAAACCGAATCAATTCTGGAGAAGCCGTATGATTTATATTGAAATTCAGAAACCAGAGCCGCCGATAAGATGAATTTGTTATCGGGCCGGTAATCATATCGAATCTGAGGACTCCGGTTGAAAGGCTGAAAGGGAGCCCCTGTATTTAATCCGCCAACGGTCGGAAAGACTTTTCCGCTCCAGAACGGGTGCCAGGTTTGTCCAACCAATAACATTGATCTTTGCCAGTTGAAAACTGCGTTGGCCTGCCGTACCCGCAACATTGCCGGATTACTTGCCAGATCACCGGCAAAATCAGCCTCAACATTGGCCGATGTTTTGGCTTTAAAAATCTCCGGACCGATAATTCTGACACCCAGTCGGGAAGCCATCGATGAAAAGTTGTAGGTAGGGGTCTGGTTGATATGCTTTCCGTTTGCATCGACTCCAACAAACAAAGGAAACAGAAAGAACTGTTCGTTGGCGGCATTCAGACCTTTATAGCTATCCGAAAAGGCTTCGAAACGAATAAAACCATAAAATTCAAATGGGGATTCTTTCGGCTTTGTTTCCTGACTATAAATTACGATTGAGCAAAAAAGTAAAAGTACGGTGATGATTTTTTTCATTGCGAATAAGATAATTGATCATACATTGAATTTTGGGTAAATGCATGACACAGAGATCTAACATCCTGTTTTTCAGAAGGCAAGGCTCTTTTTGGTTTTTTATTAAAATGACTAAACCGGAGAACAAAAAAATGTCCGTATTCGGTAACGAAAGTATCCTTTTAAAAGGGGTGAGAATTGATAAAAATCGGATATTAAGAATGATTTAATAAAAACATAAAGTTGTATTTATGATTCTGAAGTTGGTTTTCAGAAAGCTGCTTCCTGCCTAACCTAAACCGAATTTAATTGTGAAAACCCCTTCATTTGTATATATATATACTTGAATGAATAAATATTTTCAGAAAAAATTGGTCCGGATAATAATTTATTTACCTAAACGTAATTTGAATTAAAATATAACTACTTTTGAAGCACATTTATCCATTAATTAAACAGTTATTTATGAACATTTTTGTTGGAAGCCTTCCCTTTAAAATTGAGGAAAGCGAATTACAGGAAATTTTTGAAGAATACGGAGAAGTAACATCCGTAAAAATTATTACAGACCGGGCTACTGGAAGATCTAAAGGCTTTGGTTTTGTTGAAATGACTAATGACGAAGAAGCTAAAAAAGCAATTGAAGAACTGAATAACGCTGAAATTGAAGGCCGGACAATTGTTGTAAATAAAGCTGAAGAGAAAAAAGAAGGAAGTCGCCCAGGTGGTGGTGGTGGTTTCCGTGGTGGCAACTCTGGCGGAGGTTTCCGTGGAGGTAATTCAGGTGGCGGCGGTGGCGGTTTCCGTGGAGGCAACTCTGGCGGCGGCGGCGGCGGTGGTTTCCGTGGTGGCAGCTCAGGCGGCTCAGGCGGTGGCTTCAACAAAGGCGGCTCAGGCGGTGGCTTCAACAAAGGTGGAAGTGCTGGCGGCAACAGAAGATCTGAATATTAGACATTCGCTGATTTTAATGTGCTATTTATATAGAAATTAGCTTATCAATTTCTATAACTACATAAAGGCTAATAAATAAAGGTGTTTCACCAATGTTTATTAGCCTTCTTTTTTTTGCTGTTTATTTCTCAATCCTGATCCGGGCATCAACAACGAATAACTTATCTCCATCGCCAATAAGTGAGTTGATATCCAATTCCTTGATTTCAAACGCAAAGCACAACAGCTTGGATAATCGAACCATGATTTCAGCAATCAAATAAAATCTTTTTGGATTTTATAATTATGGATAGGAAATAGTTGCAGTACAATCAGTACAACTACAGCCAAAAGTTATTGTGCCGTCTGGCTTAATCATTCCTTCTACTCTGCAACCACAAGTTCCAGCGCATGAAACTGATACTTGTTGTCGATTTGGAACAATTCCGGGCATTTTAGCACTTTTTAACGTTGTAGCACTATACGCAACTTTTGGATAGTCAACATATGCAAAGTTGCTTTCAACTCCATTAATTGTGTATTCAATTATGGCTGCGAAACCGCTTTTTACAGGAAGGTAATTAATTGCAAGTATTTTCATATCCTTAATGTTCGTTTTTAATGATGGTTCAATTGTCGCAGATGCAAATTGAATCAATTCATCTAAACTACAAGCAATGATAACTCCAGAAGGAGCTTTAAGACTTATTTTGGAATCCAAATTTATTCCATCTTCATGCTTGCAACTCATAAACTGCATAATAAAAATGCAAATTAAGGTAAAAGTTAATTTCTTTTTCATGATTAAAATTTTTTAAGTAAATAAAATATTAATTCTGGTAATTTACATCTTATTTTTCTAATTCACATCAACTTAAACCATATTTTTTAAGTAAAATAAGTTTAGAACCTGAGAAGTTGAGAACATGCACTATTGAGGACTTTCTTATTATTGGAAAATTTCTATTTCTCAATTCTGATCCGGGCATCAACGACAACCAAATGATCGCCGTCCCCTAAAATCGGATTAATGTCCAATTCCTTTATCTCTACAGCAAACCGCAACAAGGTGGAAAGCCTGACCATAATTTCGGCAAACTTTCGCTCGTTTACACCATTCTTTCCACGGTAACCTTTGATAATCTGATACGATCGAAGATTCTTTATCATCGAAGCAGCCTCACACATGGTCAGTGGCGCCAGGCCGGAAGTAACATCTTTCAGCACTTCCACAAAAATGCCACCCATGCCGCATAAAATAACATGTCCAAACGGGTCTTCGTACTTGGCACCTAAAAATAACTCTATTCCTGAAGCCATCTCAGCTATCAACACAGCCGTGGTGTCTTTGATTTTGATTAACCGCTTGAATTCGCGACGAACTGTTTCAATATCCCGAACATTCAGCACGACACCGTGTACCTCAGTTTTATGAATCGGCCCAATGACTTTCATAACCAATGGAAAACCAAGTTTTTGGGCCGATTCAACAGCCGATTCGACTGTAGTTACCGTATTTTCACGCACCATTGGTATTCCCGTAGCTGCAAATAATTGATGAATCGTATCCGGAGACTGGAATCCATCCACTGCCCGATCAATGATCCGGCGAATTTCAGGAACATCAACGTGATCGAGAAATATTTTTTCTTCGGTAGGTCTTGGAGTTTTCAAAATGCTGGTTAGTGCTTTACCCAGTAAAACCTCATCGGGGAAATACACATTACCTTGAGAAATAAAATAGGCTACATCTTCTTTCACATTGATGACCGAAGGTAAAATCGGAAAAATAGGTTTTTTACAGGTCTGCATTTTTTCGTTGAGAACCTGATATACATCCCGGACCGGAGACAAACCCGGACTTCCGAAAATTACAGCCATCCCGTCAATATCATCAAATTCATGTTCACAGGCATCTATAATTGCTGCAAGCTGTCCTGCATTTCCGGTGGCCAGAAAATCGATTGGATTCTCAACACAAGACCCGGGAAATAGTCGACTTTTCAACCTTTGTTTAGCTTCTGAATCTTTGATGACCGGAATGCGCAGTCCTCCGTTTTCAAGAGCATCAGTCAACATGACTGCAGGGCCGCCGGCATGGGTAATTATTGCCAGTCGTTTCCCTCTCATTGGTTTGCAATGAAACACATTGGCAACGGTGGTCAATTCTTCACGGCCATAACAGCGCACAATTCCGGCTTTACGAAACAAGGCTTCAACAGCCAGATCTGAATTAGCCATTGCACCGGTATGCGAAGCTGCTGCCCTACTTCCGGCCTGACTGCTTCCGGCTTTAATGGCTGCGATTTTGCATCCTTTCCGGATGAGCGATGAAGCATGTTTTAATAATTTATCCGGATCTTTTATACTTTCGATATACAGCAATTTCACCCTGGTGCTGCTTTCAGGATTAAACACGTCATCCATGAATTCAAGAACTTCTTCCACCCCATTTTGTGCTGAATTGCCAACCGAAAATACACTTGCAAAATGTAGCCCTTTGGGAATTCCTGATTCCATAATAAATACAGCGGTAGCACCGGAACTTGAAATGAGATCACAACTCATTTGAACCAGCTTTGGTATCGGTGTGGTAAAAACGCTGGTGTGCGCATAGGTGATTATTCCAATGCAGTTTGGACCTATCAGACTGCCGTTATTCTCTTCTATTATTTTAACAATCTGTTGTTCCAATATTCGGCCCTCTTCACTTTCTTCGCTAAACCCGGCGGAAATAATGATAAATCCTTTCACCCCTTTTTGAGTTGCCAAAACTTCAACTGCCTCAACGCAGGCCGCTGCAGGAATCGCCAGAACAGCCATTTCAACAGCTGGTAAATCGTTAACCGAAGCAAATGATTTAATGCCCTGAACTATTTCTGAACCTGGATTAACTACCCACAATTCGCCTTTATAATTGTTATCGATCAGGTTTTTAAGAAGCTTGCCTCCTGGTTTCGAAATATTGTTTGAAGCACCAACAACCACAATACTTTTAGGAGCAATTAATTGTTTCGTTATCATTTTCAGTATTTATTGACCAGACAAAGTTACAAAAAGGATTTCCCGCCTGAACTGACTTTTAACCGTCTTTCTACCGTGTGGCCTTTCACAAAAATCCATTATGTTTGTACAAAGTGTCCAAGCCAGCAAAAAAATGTCGAATAGTTCAGCTCAAAAAGTCATTGTAGTTTGTGATTTCTCGGAACGAATGAAAGAAGTCATTGTTCACGGGATACGAATGGCTGATATTCTGAAAAAAGAACTTTGTTTGATCGCTACCTGGAAAGATAAAACACAAAAGAAACTGGTTCAGGAGAAAATGATGCGAACTTCACAGAGCCTCAAGTCCAATCTTCCTGATATGCAGGTATCCAGTTTGTTGATCCAAGGTTCACTGCGTGATAATATGTTCAAATTAGCTGACGAGTACGATGCCGTTTTGGTGGTATTACATCAGGCCGATATTAAATTCGGGCTGAAAGCTTTTCGTGAGAGCAATATTGGATTCCTCTTTGTGAATGGAAGTTCACCTGAATACCTTCAATATAAGAATGTATTGGTTCCGCTGGATTACCGGAAAGCATCGAAAGAAAATGCCTTGTGGGCTTCGTATCTCGGACGGTTTAACAAGGCCAAAATCCATGTAGTTTATGCGAAAGAAACGAATTCCGAAGAGCTTGGTAAATTGAACCAGAACCTGATTTTTATCCGAAAGTTCCTTGCCAGTCTGAATGTTAGTTGTCAATTGATACCGGGGAAAACCAACAGTTGGGGAATCTTCGATGAAACCCTGAAAAATGCACCGGAATGGAATGGTGATGTGATGGTTTTCGCCGGCAGCACCAACATTTCTTTAATCGATTTCATCATTGGACTTCCCGAAGAAAAGATTATCCGCAAAGCAGGTAATCTTCCTATTCTGATTATCAACCC
>CAIPKZ010000486.1 GCA_903865775.1 uncultured Prolixibacteraceae bacterium
CAAATTGTAGATTTTCAAAGAAAAAGCATCTTATCGACATAAATATCCTGAAAATTAGGATCGCCTTCCAGGTTGACATGTCGGGTTTTGAGTAAAATTTCGTCGGTAAGTTCTGCTCCTGAAAACAAAAACATCTTCGCGCCAATCAAAGCCGTATTTCCCATTTTGTGAATTTTCTCCTCCGGAAGTTCAATCATTCCGGTTGCAACTAAATTCCGGATGTTGATGTAATTTCCAAAACCACCGGCAATATATACTTCCTGAATTTCAGAAACCGGAATCTCCAGTTTACCAGCAAGAATGGTCAATCCGGCTGCGATGGCAGCTTTTGCCAGTTGAAATTCGTTGATGTCTTTTTGCGTCAGGTAAACTTTTTCAGTCAGATGAATTTGAGCTTCCCCTGAATTTATTTCGCCAAACATCCCGATCAAATCCAGTTTCCGGAGAATTGCCACCGCGTCAATTAAAGCGCTGCCACAAATTCCTTTGGCCGCCGAATTTCCAATCACACAGCCTTCAATTTTTCCATCAACCAGACTGAGCGACGAAATGGCACCGGTTACTGCCCGCATTCCCATCGAAATATTGGCACCCTCAAAAGCCGGACCGGCAGCAGTTGAGGCACAAACTATCTGATTCTGATTCCCAAGGACGATTTCGCCGTTGGTTCCCAAATCAATCAATGCTGTGAAATTTTCTTTTCGGTGCAAGCCGGTTGCCGCTATTCCGGCCAAAATATCGCTTCCCACAAAACTCCCGATGGAAGGGAAAAACTGAATCGATTCGTTCACCTGAAAATTCCATCCCAGATCTTTCGGAAGGAATGTTTTTAATCCAAGGTTTTCGTTGTGAAACGGATACATCGAAAGTGGTGAAACGTCGCAATTGCCAAAGATGAGCTGCATGACGGAGTTCCCAACCAGCACCACTTTCTGCAATTCCACCGGATGCTTTTTCAGCATCAACTCAATCATGATACCGATTGCAGAGCGAATTTTCTGAGTCATTTCGGTTGAATGTCCATCCATACAAGCCTGGATTCTCGAAATCAGGTCAGCTCCAAACCTGATCTGCGGATTCAGCAAGGTTTCAACGGCCAGCACTTTGGCCAATGATAAATCGACTAACTGAGCAACCACCGTGGTCGTGCCCAAATCAACGGCAATTCCGAAACCCGGCTGGGGTGAGAAATCAAATTCACTTTCGTCGGCCAGTATGAGGTGATTGAACTGCTCAATTTCGAGTGTGATATCCCCGGTGCAACGGCTGAAACACGCCAATCGCCAGTCGTCCGAAAGACCAAGCTGTTCTTTTCTTTGCCGGTGAATTTCAGTAGTTCCAATTTCACCATCCAAAAGCCTGACCTTGCACTTTCCACAGGTACCTTTTCCACCGCATGGAAATTCGATCCCGAATTCGTGCAACACGTCAATCAGCGGAGTCTGATCGTTTACCTGGATTTCTTTTCCGAGCGGGTGCAGCCGGATGGCGTGTTTTTTCATTTTAAAATATCAGTTGTTAATCAGCGCGTCATTTCGAGGAACAAAGCAATCTCCCGATCAACGGATTGATTCACTTCGTTCGCAATGACGCAAGTACAAAGTAATGGCACTTTATATACGGACACCTGTATTGGTTTTTGCATATTCGGCATCAATATTTTGAAACCAACGGGCTCGGATTATTCAGCGATAAAGATAATTTCATTTTGATCATTTCATCGACAGGCTTCAAATTTACAACCGGATAATGTGTATTTGACCAGAGTCCTCCCTTTTTCAGTCCGGAGATAATATGAACAGGAATTATTTTCATAAAGTCTCATCTAAATCATCCGAAGGAGGTGGATTTCTTGCACAAAAATCAAAATTTAGAAACAAAGAAAATCGAGCGCGTTCTTTCTCCCTCTCCTTTGGAGAGGGCTGGGGAGAGGCTTCACAATCCGTATTCATCAGGAATAAATTTCCCCGGATCAATAAGTGGCAACATCATTTCCACAAAATCACTTTCATTTTCAGGGATACTTTCCAGGTCTTCACGAAGAATTGGCAGGTAAATGGTTTCCATTTCAGAAAGCCTCATTTTGCCTGAAGCCAAAGCTTCCTCAATAATATCGAGTGCCACAAGTGCTCCATTTTTTGCATTGGCTACATACGAATCGCCTTTGATCAATTCTTTAGAAATCCGGATCACATTTTCAGGCGAAAGAATCAAAGCCTGCGGATCGGTATAAACATCGGATGACACCAGTAATTGTTGTAAAACATCGCGGTGTAGCTTTCCCGCGCACAAAGCTTCATTCATTAAGCGGGCATCATATTCCAGCTGTTCCATATAAGCTGTCGGAGCCATTCCCGATAACAATTTAATATTCTGAACCGATTCGTTGCTCCACAAATCGCAACAGGCTGAGGCGATATTTCCAAGCGGACTCAGATGTGCGCAGCAAGCAGTCTTGCCTTCCATCGAAATGGGAATACCGGTAATTGCTTTCAGAAACGGCCCCTCATAACCACAATCTTTATCCGGGCCAACTGCTCCTTCCTCCATAGCCACGATGGAACGCACTACAGAAATAACCCGCACCAGAGCTGCAAATACTTTTGGAATGTATTTTTTCTCGGCCAGAACCATCGCCGTGTTTGCAAATCCGCAGGCCGAATCTCCGGCGGCTATTTTTCCACCTGTATTGGCAACTGCAACAATCTTTTTCCAGAGAAACTGCATGTCTCTGACGCCCAGAACAGCGAGTGCAAACACAACGGTTTTGATGTCGCAATTCATCAGGGCATCGTCCGAAACCTCCTTACCACCGGTACTTTCTATCGACAGAAGGTCACCTCCGGCAATCATTCCGCGTTCAAAAAGCTCCATCATTGGATTCAGATATGCCGAACTGCGCTGTTTTGCTGGTCTTTCAAATTCGCGTAAGTCATTGGGCGTTAAACGGATTTCTGAGGCAAGTCCGTGTTTCTGATAGTAATTCTCGCAGACTTCATTCATGATTTTTACAATCTCTACGCCAATATCCGGAGTTTTGGTCATCTCCAGAAGTGTTTCGAATTCGAGTACGACTCCTTTGGAATTCAGGTGCAAAGCCCGTTCCAGCGCCCCTTCGGCAATTTCCCGGTAATGAGCATAAACTTGTGATAAGGTACTTTCATTGATACTCATGATGGGAAGCGTAAAATTTAGTTCCGCATAGACCTGTCCACCGCCGATTACCAATCCACGCCGGGTCTTTACCGGATTTGGAGCCATCCCGAACATCAGGTTTTCAGGATTGGTAATAATTAAGCTTTTGTATTTCATAGTATTTTATGTTTAGAATCTAACAATAGCCCTGAGGCAGTTATAGAGCCAGAAAAAATATTCCTTTTTGAAATTCAACCGACTAAAGCGAAGACCAGTGAACAGCATGTTTTCAATTTGAAATATCAACTGATAAACTAAGCCATTTCAAGGCTAGTGACTATTTGTTTTCCTTGTGTAATGAGGTTAAATTCGTCCAAGGCTTCAAAAAATGCAGAAATATTTTCGTTCGGTACATGAGGTGGCAAGTCACAACCGGTAGAAAGAACAAAATTCGGAAACACTGAGGTTTCGCTGAGCAAGTTTGAAATGTATGCTTTAACATTTTCAGGAGACATCATTTTCATGACTCCAACCGGATCAACATTTCCCATGATAAGCTTGTCTTTCGGACAATATTTCAGGGTTTCAACCATATCAATGGCATTACCAAAATGATAAGCGTTTGCTCCGGAATTTAACATGGCATCCGTACAATGTCCCTGGTTTCCGCAATTGTGAAGAATCACTAAAAATGTATCATCTTGTACCGCATCAACAATTCGTTTAACGAATTCGGATGAAAAACACTGACAATCTTCGTTGGACAAAAGGCCGGCAGCAGGTTCTGCAATAACCACACCCGAACAGCCAATATTCTTTAATTCCTTACAGTATTTTAGAATAAAAGCAGTGCATTTTTCAAGCAAACAGTTAATTGCTTCTGGTTCCAAATAACATGCCACCATGATTTCGGACATATCGAATAACCGTCCAGCTAAAGAGAATGGGCCAATGACCCCTGCAAAAACAGGTTTGTTTTGAGTACCTTCCACCGTCAACCGGTTTGCTATAAGGTATTGAGAAATACGGCCTGCTGTAAGGTCCGGAACTTTCAGATTCTCGATATCCTCAGCATTGGAGACAAGTCTTCCCAAAATGTGCGGCATATCATCATCCTGAAACTCTATTTGGCATCCAAATGCTTCTGCTTCGAGTGTCAAATCCATGATAACCGTTGTTGCAGCAACCGGAAAAACTTCATTCAATTTTTTTATGGCCTGTGCATGGATTTCCCCGTTTTGCACTGCATCTTTCACTTTTTTACCAATCATTTCAATTCCAGGGTGCGTCATAATTGGTATTGCAATCCTTTTTTTATTGCGGATTTGTTGTCTTGCCCATTCATTTATATTTGTCATGACTATACTCGTATTACTTTGAATGTAAGTGTTTTATGTGTAATTTATTTCTTTCTTCTTAAGACAGCAGAAGCCTGAAGTCTTGATTTCAAGACCCTGTTGAATGGATTATTTCAGAAAATGTGTAAAGTAAAACGGATTTACGAGGCCAGTTTATTCATGTATTCAACTGCCTTTTGAGGATCCGGTGCATAAAAATCGGCCCCAATTTTCATACAGAACTCCGTATTAACCGGCGCACCTCCGATCATAATCTTGGTGTCGGGCGCAAATTCTTTTATGGTAGAAACAATTTCACCCATATTGACCATAGTCGTGGTTAAAAGGGCTGAAAGTCCGACAACTGCACCCGGATGGTTCTTCAGAGCTTCAACAAAACGATCCGATCCGACGTCCACACCTAAATCAACAATCGACCAACCTCCACCTTCAATCATCATGGCTACCAGGTTTTTACCGATATCGTGCAAATCGCCCTTCACGGTACCAATGATAAAAGTGCCTTTTGTCTTGATATCTCCTGAATTGAAAAACGGTTTCAGCTGAAACATGGAAGCACCCATGGCCCGCGCAGACATGAGCATTTGAGGAACAAAAATCTTATTTTCCGAGAATTTTTTCCCAACTCTGGCCATAGCCGGGATCAAAGCTTCTTCAAGGATTCTTTGTGGATTAATTCCTAAAGCAATGGCACTCTTTGTCAGTTCGTGCGAACCATCCAGTCCTTTTAATTGAGGAGGATAAGGAGATTTCTGGTCCACTTTGCCAAATTCCACGGCCTCAAGCAGTTTTTCAAGGATATTTTCCATAATTCTATATAGTTACATCGGTTCGTATTTAAAGGTCAAGACAAATATAAAGCCTGCCGGAAACGATAGCAACACCTATTTTTACTACTTTCGATGCAATATTAACATGAATATTGTTTTTAGTGCAAAAGATACCACTATGCCAGCGCTTTTAGAGAAAAAAATTAGCAATACAGATGAATCGTTTGTCATCGGGATTTTTCAGGACAATCTGGATAAAAGTAATTGGCATTACCATAATAATATGGAAATCAGTTTCATCACAGAAGGTTCCGGAAAGCGGATTGTTGCTGATTCGATTGAAGAATTTCAACCGGGCGACCTGGTATTTATCGGTCAAAATATCCCGCACGTATGGATAGCTGATAAGGAAACGAGGAATCCCACCAACCGGTCACTCGAAATGGTCTTCCTTCAGTTTACATCTGATACCCTGGGATCACAAATTCTGGCACTCCCCGAATTTAAATTTGTTGCAAAGGCGTTACTATTATCGGAGAGAGGAATCCAGATTGTTGGTCAAACACTCAATGAAGTGAGCGAGATCATGCTTCAATTACCTTATCTGAAAGGCTTTGAACGAATGTTGTATTTTTTCAGGATGATGGATATCATTGGGAAAAGTGAGACCAATATCCAGTTGGCAAGCAGGGAATATATCAGCAAACGTTTTTCAACCGGGAATAAGCGCCTGGCTGCTATTCATGAATACCTGATGAAAAACTACCGTGAAGAGATTGATTTAAAACAATTGGCTGCACTGGTGAATATGGCCGAGGGCTCACTTTGCCGTTTTTTTAAAATGAATATGGGGATGACCGTTTTTGAATACCTGAATCAGATTAAAATTGAATTTGCCTGTAAATTACTGATGGACAACAATCTGGGTATTCTGGAAGTTTGTTTGGACAGTGGTTTTAATAACCTGAGTCATTTCAACAAGCAATTCAGGAGAATCACCGGAGTTACACCATCTGAATACCGTAAACGGTTTAATGGACTGGGCTAAATTTCTAAGAAAATAAAATTTTGATATTTTCAATGCACCTTCGCTTTTTCAATTTCCTCTTTCCTCTATTGTTCATACCTTCGCAATTAATCTGAAACTGATCCCATGAAGAATCCTGCCGAACAAATCCCGGTTTACAGTCTGGACAATTTTAGTTCTCCGGAACGAAAAAGCCAGCAATTTCAGGTTGAAGTGTTTGATGCCAACCGGCATTTCAGCGTAAAATACCCACACCGGCACGATTTTTTTGAGGTACTCTACCTTCTGAAAGGTTCCGGTTATCATGTGATTGATGCCAACAAATACGAAATCAAACCGCCTTGCATCTTCTTTATGTCGCCCGGACAGGCGCACAAACTGGAGCTTTCGAACGATATCGAAGGCTACATATTTATCTTCACTGCCGATTTTTACCTGCTCAACCGGAGCAATCAGAACAGCCTGATTGAATTTCCGTTCTTTTATACCATCCATCAGGATAATCCGCCTTTGTTATTGGAAAATGAAAGCGACATTCGTTTCCTGGAAACCCTGTTCAGGCAAGGTATAGCCGAAATAAGCCATACCAGCGAATCCATTCCTGAAATGCTGCGCTCCATTCTTGACCTGATTCTGACCACTTGTTCTGCCCGTTACCCGATCAGCGAAAACCTTCTGAACAAAGGAAAAGGGCAAATGCTGGTCAAACGGTTTTTCCATTTGGTCGAAGAAAACAATCAGAAAAACCTTTCGCTCAGCGATTATGCCAAAATGATCGGGATTACTCCCAATCATCTGACCCAAACCGTAAAATTACTGACCGGCAAAACGTCATCACAAATCGTCAAAGCCAAGCAGTTGCTGGAGATCAAGCGACTGTTGGTGCATACCAATCTGAATGTTTCGGAGATTGCCAACCAGCTGAACTTCGAAGACCAGTCGTATTTTACCAAGTCATTCAAGCGCGAAACCGGAATTACGCCACTTCAGTACCGCTCCAAAGCTTTAAAATAGCAAGCAAAATTACCATTCCAACACCACAGGTAACTTGCTGGTATTTAAAGAATATTTTCCGTTGACTCGTTGTGGCAAATAATAAATCCATGAAAAACACCTAAAATAATTGATTTTTTGCTCTTCTTTTCAGCGAATTATATCTTGCTTTGTATCATCAGAATTTATTATCCGACAGAATTTATTAACACATTAAAATCATAGAAAATGGCAAATTATTTTAATTCGATTCCACTTCGGGTTCAACTCGAACAATTGGGCAAATGCGATTTCATGGATCAATCTGAATTCGCTGATGGTGTAACCAAGTTAATTGGTAAAAAGATTGTTGTATTAGGTTGTGGTGCTCAGGGCCTGGCACAAGGGCTCAACATGCGCGACAGCGGTTTGGATATTTCATACGCTTTACGCGAAATTGAAATTACAGAGAAACATATCTCCTACGTAAATGCGACTGAAAACAAGTTCAAAGTTGGAACATTCGCCGAATTGATCCCGACTGCTGATCTGGTTCTGAACCTCACTCCCGATAAATATCACACACCTGTTGTGAATGCTGCTATGCCGTTAATGAAAAAAGGTGCTTGCCTTTCCTATTCACACGGATTCAATATTGTTGAAGAAGGCATTCAGATTCGTCCTGATCTTACGGTAATTATGGTTGCTCCAAAATCACCTGCTTCTGAAGTTCGCGCTGAGTTCCTGCGTGGATTTGGTGTTCCAACTTTGATTGCCGTTCACCGCGAAAATGATCCGAATGGCGAAGGTCTTGAAATTGCCAAAGCTTATTGCGCCGGAACCGGTGGCCACAAAGCAGGCGTTTTGCATTCATCATTTGTTGCTGAAGTGAAATCGGATCTGATGGGCGAGCAAACCATTCTTTGTGGTGTGTTGCAAACCGGATCAATTCTGATGTTCAATAAAATGGTTGAAAAAGGAATCGATGCGGGTTATGCCTCCAAATTTATCCAGCACGGTTGGGAAGTAACTACTGAAGCTTTGAAATTAGGTGGTATCACCAATATGATGGATCGTTTGTCGAATCCGGCCAAAATTGAAGCTTTCAAATTAGCTGGCGAGCTGAAAGTAATTATGCGCCCATTGTACGAAAAACACATGGACAACATCATGTCAGGTTCATTCTCGGCAACGATGATGGAAGACTGGAAAGCCGGCGACAAAAACCTGCTTGCATGGCGTGCTGCAACCGGCGAAACTGCTTTCGAAAAAACTCCGGCTGGTGACATGAAAATCAGCGAACAGGAATATTTCGACAATGGTACTTTAATGGTTGCTTTCGTGAAAGCCGGTGTTGAACTGGCATTCGAAGTCATGACAGAAACCGGGATCAAAGCTGAATCGGCTTACTACGAATCGTTGCACGAAACTCCACTGATTGCCAATACCATTGCACGCAAAAAACTGTTCGAAATGAACCGTGTAATTTCTGACACCGCAGAATACGGTTGCTATTTATTTGATCATGCCTGCAAGCCGCTTTTGGCCGATTTCATGAAGAAAATCGACACCAAAGTGATCGGCAAAAACTTCAACGAAGGAATTGACAACCATGTGGATAACATCGAATTGGTGAAAATTAACGAGCAAATCCGTTACCACGAAGTGGAATTGATTGGCGAAGAACTTCGCGAAGCGATGGAAGCGATGGAAGCGATTATCTGAGAAATAGAAAATCAAATTAATACAGAAAGCCTCGTTGAAAAACGGGGCTTTTCTTGTTGAATCATTTGAAATGTTCATAATGCCCGCCGATAGCAAAAGGATGAATCGAGTCATCGTCGAATTGATAAATCAGCCGGTCATATTGAGACAGTTTTCTTGACCAAAAACCTGTCAATTCGAATTTTAGCTGTTCTGGTTTTCCGCTGCCTTTTTCAGGATTCTCCCGTTGCATTTCTTTCAAAATTCTGCAGAGATTTTTATGAAGAACTTTATCTTTCAGCCTCAAGTCTTCATAAACAGTCCAGGTATTTCCTTCAAATACGATTGATCGCATCGAGTTGTTCCTGAGTAGGTTTATATCCACTGCCTTTTTCATAGGTTCCCATTGATTCAGCAACCTGATTCATTAGCGAACTATTTCTGAGCACGTAAAGAGTTTCCTGTTCGCGCTCCCAATCTTCAGCACTAATAACAATGAAATCTTTTCCTGAACGGCGGTTTATCTTCATTGGCAGATGTTCATCGATCGCTTTATCAACAAATTCCTTAAGGTTTGCTCTGAATTTATTTACTGAAAGTTCAATCATGATGCACATTTTAAATTTCAACAAATGTACGGGTTTTAAGTACATCTGAAAAATTAATCTTTTATTTATTTTTCAGGCTTATTCAAGGTACATTTCCATCATTTCAATCCGCAATTCCCCCGCTTGTGCGGATTTGCAATCCGCACCCCGCAGAGCGGAGATTTGTAATCTCCAATTGAACTCGGTTGGTTAACAGGTGTCGATTTTAGATCTGCACCAGCCGCAGGCATTCATTTTTAAAAAGCACGAACAGCGCGAACGTAGTGCGCACCGCTCTTGATGTTGCTGACCTCGTAATCATTGGGGAAGAAATTGTACCACGCGCTGTTGGCATCGCCCTGGCTGGAGCTCCAGTAGGTGTCAGCAGCAAAACCGCCAATTGCTGTTTTGTTCAGGCAAAGTTTTCTCAATTCATCTCTGCTCGGCAAATACCAGTCGCTAAAACCACCAAGTACTAAATCGCCACACAGTCTTGCTGCTATTCCAGCCGTTGCACATCCCGTCTCCGCCGCCATGATGTCTATGGTGTTTTGTTTGCCTGTGCCTATTGCTGTGCCGACTGCACCTGAAATTGCTGTTCCAGAACAACCCCATTCTGCACTTGAGCCTGTGCTCTGGTCACTTGGCGCTGCTATTAAGCCATGCTGAACACTGGCACTATAGCCTGGGTCGCCTGAAACCAGAACATAGGCCAGCACACCTCCCTGGTAACTTTGACCAACAGATGGCAATACAGGTGTCGCGGTAGTAAAACTAACCTCATCCCCGTAAGCTGTTCCGGAGTCGTTGGTTGCATAGGCCCGCACATAATAAGTAGCGCCCAGGGTAAGGCCGGTTATGCTGCTTGTAAACGAACCGCTTGTTGCTCCGTCGCTGGTATGGTTTCCTGTTGCGATCGGTGCTGTTGAGGTGCTCCAGCAAACTCCGCTGGCAGTTACGGTGCCTCCGCAATTGTTGCTGATGGTTCCTCCGCTGCTGGCCGTGGTTGAATTAATACTGCCTGCCTCAACTGTGGTGATGGTGATGTAACAAGGATTAATTGTGGCTGTTACTTTAAAACGTCCGGTACTTTCAACGCCATTCACCGTTTGACTGGCCCAATAATCGGTGGCAGTGGTCAGAGGAGTGCTGCTTGCCAACAGATCTCCAGCGGTTTCGGCTGTGTACCATTTAATTGTGGCACCTGCTGTTGCTGTTACAACCAGGTCGGCCACTTTGGGCGCCGGACCGGTTGAAAGCAAACAGGTTAATTCGCCCAGTGCAAAATCGCCAAGGCTGGCTAAAACTGCGGTGTTGGTGTAATTGGGTGTTGTGGTGGCATAAGACAAAATCGTGCCGTCCTTTTTCAGCAATTTAACCGTGTTCGTGGCGGTGTAGTCTGTGGCATCCAGAGAAACAAAATACTGAAGGTTTGTTCCACCGGTCTGGCTGATGGTCCAGTAACGGCCGGCAGTGAGCAGCACTGTGTTGGCAGGCATCGTTCCTGACATTGCGGATTCGGTTTGTTCGGCGGTTACCACGCTGGTTCCGGTTAAAGCGGTATAGTTGAAAGTTACTGGCCTGTAATTGCCGCCTTTGCCGATTGGGAATACTTTAGAACCTGTCGTGTTGAAGGTTTGAGCCAGCTTTCCGTGGACATACTTTGCAGTGCTGGCGTTGGTTATGCTTCCGGCTGAACCGATGGTAGCGGTATTGGTGCCGGTGGTCAGAATTCCGCTGGTAAAATCGAGTGCTCCGTTTACGGTGATGCCCGCATCAGTTAGGGTAAGCCCGTTGGTATTGTTGAGTGTGAGGTTGCCAAAGGTACTTGCACCCGCTCCGGTAATGGCCTGTGCCGACGAGCCCGAAAGCGTCACCGTACTTCCGGAAGGTCCGGCTAAAGTACCGCTGTTTTGCAAAGCTCCGGCTACAGTCAGGAAACTCGCCGAAGTGAGCGTGAGTGTGGCCCCGCTTTCAATTTTCAGGTTGGCAACTGATGCCAGGTTGGTGGCACTTTCGCTGGTTAGTGCAATATTACCTCCGGAAACTACCCAGTAGGTTCCGCTTTGGCTCACGATGCGGGCATCGGAATTGTAGATGCCCTGGGCCTGTGAGGCCAGAGCCAATACGACCATGCTGAGAATTGAGATTGTTTTTTTCATATCGGTTTTATTTATTTGGTTTACTATTTTACCGCAGTGTGCCGCCGGGTTGATTTTGTTATACTCCGCGTTTCTTTTCGTTCTCTGCATTTCATTTTTTTTACCGCAGAGTTCGCTGAGTTTTTTTTATTTTTGAACCGTTGTGTTCCCATAAACTGCTTTCTTCAGATTCTCTACTTCGGCTTTAAAATGGTCGAAACCAATGGCTTTTAAAGCAATGGCGGCTATTTGTGCTGCCGTCATTCGTGGTGCTAAAAAGCCTTTGGCGGTTGAGCATTTGTAACAGTTGCTAATGCTATAAATGCTACAGTGATAAGGATTGTGCGGATGGTTCTTATTTTGTTTTAGTATTTTAATTACCTGTTTTTGTTATTCTTTTTTTTTAGAAAATGCATTGCACTCAAAAACTACTGAGCAAACGGGGTAACTGACTGCTCATATACAAGGGCAACGACAGCAGTTTAAATGTTATTTCAGCATGGGTTGTACCTGATCGCACTTTTGTTGTGAACTCACCAAGGGAAGGTGTATCGGTGTTTAATCGAATTCCGGTTTTTAGCTTTTTCTCCAGCAGATACACATGCATCGATTTCAATGTGCCTGTTTTTCCTGCTTTAACTTCAAGCGGATAGGTGAGGTTGTTGTGCTGGAAAATAAAATCAATTTCGGCATTGGCATTTTTCTCGTCCCTAACCCAATAGTACAACTGAGGTTCGTCAAAAGGCGTTGCCATGTTCAGTAATTGCTGACAGGCAAATTGTTCGGCCAAAGCACCTTCGTTGATGGTAAGCATGTTTAAAGGATCAATAAGTTGCATTTTGCAAAGGTGATTTGCCAGTCCGATATCTAAAAAGAATGCCTTAAAAATATCAGGGTTCAGATGCGTGGTGAGCGGAACCCCGGCCGATGCGGTATGCTTAACCAGGCTCACAACCCTGCTCATTTCAAGTTTGTAGAATGCTTCTTTCAGATTAACCGA
>CAIPKZ010000487.1 GCA_903865775.1 uncultured Prolixibacteraceae bacterium
AGTCAGCTTGATTTATCGGGCAAGACTAATCCGGATGTTCGCTTTACCCAATTCATTGCCACAAAACCTGAAAAACATTTTCTGAATGCAAATGAAATCAACTGCATTTATGAAAATACAGACGGAAAAATATGGTTGGCAACTCAGGGTGGAGGTGTAAATATTATGGACCCTGATTCGGTTAAATTTACACATCTTACTGCATCAAACGGTTTGCTTGGGGATGATGTTCTGGGGATTCTTCCTGATCGGTCCGGAATTAAATGGATCAGTTCCAATAAAGGATTAGTTACGTTCAATGCTGCCAATCCGAATAAACCTTTAACTTATTATGGCATTTCTGATGGATTACAAGGTGAAAGCTTTAAGGTCAATTCATATTATCAATCGGCTGATGGTGAAATGTTTTTTGGTGGAGATAATGGATTTACACGGTTTTATCCCGATCAAATAAGTCATAATCTAATTGCACCCAAAATCGGATTAACCAACCTTAAGATTCTCAACAAGATTGTTAATATCGGAGATACCATAAGTAAAGGAAATTTAATGTCGAGGTCTCTGGATGAAATGGATGAATTGGAACTTCAGTTTCAGAATAATACTTTCAGCATTGGAGTTGGAGTGCATCATTATCAATATCCTGAAGGTAATTTAATCCGGTATAAGCTGGATGGATTTATTGACCGATGGATTACGGTTCCGGCATCCAATCAGAATATCTATTTTTCAAAATTACCTGCGGGAACTTATACTTTGCATATCTCGGCAGTAAGTGCCGATAATATTGAGGCCGAATCAGAAAGATTGCTCGAAATCAAAATTTTGCCGCCCTGGTATAAAAGTTGGTATGCCCGGGGCATTTTCATGGTACTGTTGGGCAGTCTGATAAGTTATCTTTTTTTCTGGCTGGATCAGCAACAGAAAATCAGCTTCAAGAAAAAAATCGATGATATTTCCTTTGAGAATAACGTAAACAAAATGCGCTTTCTAACCAATATTGCTCATGAATTGCGCACTCCGCTTAGTTTGGTTATTGCGCCGGTGGAGGATATGAAGCAAAATTACACTTCGATCGAACCCAAATGGAAGGAACATCTCAATCTAATTTTCCGGAATTCAAATTACCTGCTGACCTTAATCAATCAGATTATTGATTTCAGCAAGTTGAATGAAGGTAAATTGCAGCTAAGTCTGCAAACTGCCGATATTGTCTCGTTGGTCAGGGAAGTTTATTCAAATTTTAAAGGATTGGAAAGCCGGAGAAAGTCGAACCTGCAGATTGATGTACCTGATCAGGTTATTTTAGTTGACATTGACCGTCAAAAAATCGAAGAAGTTCTCTATAATCTCCTTTCAAATGCCTTCAAACATACCGACGAAAATCATGTCATTAAGGTTTCTCTAAAGCTGATCCACCGGGATAAAAGTGAAGATAGAAAAGAAAGAGTGCAGATAACCGTTTTTAATGAAGGAAAGGATATCTCGGATGAAGATAAAGAGAAAATTTTTGAACGGTTTTACAAAGTGAATGAAAATGTTGAAGGCGCCGGAATTGGTTTGTCTTTCTCCAGATCGCTAATCGAGATGCACAACGGAACCATTTCTGTTGAGTCGGTTGCCGGAATTGGGGTGGCGTTTCATGTGATTTTACCTTTTGCACAATATCAAATAGTGGAAGCAACTGCTGTACAAAGTAATACGGGATTTTTATGGCACGAAGACGGATACAACAGCGAACAGGTACATGAGCTTGAAAATAAAGGAAAAGCACTGACCCTTGTTATCGTTGAAGATAATATTGATTTACGATCGTTTTTAAGCAATACCTTATCGGGAATATATAATTGTTATGAGGCGGGAGATGGACAGGAAGGATATGAGTTAATTTCAAGGATTATTCCGGATATTGTTATTTCGGATGTCGTTATGCCAAAAATGGATGGTTACGAATTGTGTGAAAAAATTAAGGATAACACGAAAACCTGTCATATTCCGGTTATACTTTTAACTGCTAACAATGCTGCAGACCACATTGTTTCCGGTTACGAAAAAGGAGCAGATGCCTACGTGACCAAACCGTTTGATATGTCTATTGTCAAGGCTCAGATTTCAAGGTTAATTAAAAACCGTGATTTGATCCGGGAGAAATACATGACTCAAAATTTCATGGTCGAAATTTCACAGTCAAATCTTTCGAAAGATGACGAATTCATTGTCAAGCTTCGGCAATTGCTCGAGGACAATCTTTCCGAATCTGATTTCAATGTCAAAAAACTTTCTGAGGATCTGAATATCAGTACCACTCATCTGTACCGAAAACTAAAAGCATTAACAGGTCTTTCTCCGGTTGAGTTTATCCGGGTATTTAAACTTCAAAAGGCCTGCGAGATGCTATCCAATACCAACCTTTCTATTAAAGAAATTGGTTATGGCCTTGGCTTTAATAATTTGTCCTACTTCGTAAAATGTTTCAGGGAGCAGTTTGGTGTGACTCCGACCACATTCAGGGTTAAAGGAATGCCCGAATCTTCAAAAAACAATAGCACAAATCAATCAGGAGTATCATAAATTAACCGATTTTAACTTTTATTGACCTTTTCGATCAAACGTGCAATTTCGGCCTCACGAGAGGTTTTGATTTTTGATACATTTGTTGCGATTAACCTATGTCTCTATTTGTTTTCTTCAATATTTATGAACTATAAAATGACAAAGAAAAAACAACTAACCTTACTTGCTTTACTATTGGTTTTGTTTTTCGGTTGCCGGAGGGATGATGAATTAACTGGGCACTATGCCCGTCCTACATGGCTTGCAGGGAAACTTTACACGCAAATACTGACTAAACCGGAACTTTCCACTTTTGCCGATTTACTTCACATTACCGGGTACGATACAATTATTGATGTTTCAGGAAGCTACACTGTTTTTGCACCTTCAAACGATGCATTTGTAAGTTATTTCCAAAGCAATCCGACTTATAAAAGCATCAATGATTTGCCAAAAGCAGAAGTGCTGAAGCTGGTCAAATATCACCTTGTTCAGAATCCCTGGAGCAAGCAACAGCTGGTTTCTTTGGATATTTATGGCTGGGTCGATACGCTTGATCTGAAAAATAATCTGCCTAAAGGGTACAAACGTCAAACACTTTTGCGCGAGAAAGATCGCTTATATGGTGTTGAATGGAGCAAGTACAAAAGAGTAAATTCGAATCTTAAACGCCAGAATATAATTGATACCTTAAAAACCACATGGCACAGAAGGGTATTTACCGATTCGCGCAAGTTCTCACCGATTTTCTTTAAACAATATTTCGATATCTATAACTTGTCGACCAACGATTACGGGTTTTATTTTAACCGGCAGTTTGAAGGGGTAACAGACCTCTATTATGCCAATGGCAAAATTACCAGCGATGAGATTTTTGCAGAAAATGGATTTGTGTATATTATTGACAGGGTAATAGATCCGTTGAAAAATGGTGCTGAAATATTGAATGACAAGACTAAAGCAAATTCATATTCTTCTTATTATAATCTGGTGAATCAGTTCGCTGAGTTTGAATACAACGAACCTGAGACATTCAAACAGCCGGGTGCCGCACAGGGTCTGCTCGTTGACTCTTTGTTTAACCTGATCTATCCGAAATTGCTTTTTGATATTACCAGTGAAAAAACAAAACCTCCCCGAGGTGTTTATGGTCTTCCATCGGATGTAACCATCCGCTACCAACATGGAATTGTTGCTCCAACCAATGCAGCACTCAGTCAATTAGTCAGCACGTATCTTTCCGGAGGAAATAATTGGGGAAGTCTTGAGGCTGCTCCTGAAAACATAAAACGGATTATTGCAAATTCGAGCTTATCCATTAATCCGGTTTATCCGACTGATTTACAAAAGGGTTTTTTGAATGGTGAATCAGATATGATCAAAATCGACGAATCGACGATCGTTCAGAAAGAATATGCAAGTAACTGTACATTTATTGGAGTAAATCAACCCATTGTTCCGCGTGCATTCAGCAGCGTTACCGGTCCGATATATACGAGAAAAGGATTTTCCAAAATCATGTATGCGATCGAACAATCGGGTTTATTGTCGGCTCTGAAAAGAACCGAGGCAAATTATTCATTTTTTGTTGAGCCAGACCAGTTGACTTCAGTTGATTCTTCTTTCATTTATGATCCTATCAAGGAATCATTCACGACCTTTACTTTGTATCCTTCTATCCGGATGATCCCGTTAACTGTTGAGGATTTACGCCTGTTGCTGATGAATCACATCGGAGTCGATCAGCCAAAAGGATTGGCCAGGAAGGAATTTGTGAAGAACCTTGCCGGAAATTATTTGATCTTTAACCGCACAACCAATGAGGTATCCGGTACTGCACCAACAACCTATGGCTATCAGGGTTCAAAGCAAGTCACCATTATTCCTCACCAGATCAGTACCAATTCCGATAACGGAAACACCTACGAGATTAACAACTGGTTTAATTTCTCGGTTAGTGGAATGTTTTCGACCTTATCCACAAAATATCCTAAATTTCATAGCCTGGTCAAAAAAGCAGGGTATAGCCAGGACAAACTGTCCAAATACAGTTTTATGGCCGATAATCAAAGTTATACCGTATTTGCTCCAACTGATTCGCTGTTAAATACAATGAACACGGATGCCTTTACCATGAAACAGCTTCAGGACTTTGTTCTGTTCCATTTTGTACAGGGGGCTTTGATTTTTACGGATGGAAATATGCCTTCAGGATATTACGAAACAACAAGAATTGACGAAAGCTCCACTGCTTATACAACGATTTTTTCGCAAGTGAAAATTGAACCTGGAATCGATCGGATTACAATTCCTGCCAAAGATGGAAGTCCATCGGTAGTAGTCAGCGAATCGGAAAGAACAAATGTACTTACCGGACGAAGTTTAAGCACCGGTTCGGTACAGACGGCATTCCCCAATTCGATGAACAATGGGGTTATCCACGAAATAAAGAAACCGTTATTATTCGACCGGGTAAATACCAAATAATTGACCAGCTAATCATTGAACAAATTAAACCTAAGGTTTTTAAACTCATGAAACGAACATGTTGTAGTCAGCACAGGCACTATTCGAGCTAATAACAACAACACGTGAGTTTCGTCAGACAATTAAAAAACAAATTACCTACTGATGAAAAAAATTAAGAAATTCCTGATTCTGATCCTTGCACTTTGCAGTTTTGTAGGAGCTTTCGCTCAGACCAAAACAATCATTCGCGGAAAGGTTATCGATCAGAATGATAAATCACCTGTTGTTGGTGCTCTCATCGTTGAATCGGATAAGGAAAATCGTGTGGTTAGCGGAACCAATACTGATGTGGATGGCAACTTTGTTTACCAAATGAAAAATCCACTCAACTCGATGAAAGTGAGTGTTATTGGTTATGCGAACAAGGCGTTCAAACCAAACCCCGCAAAGACGATTGTAATAGAACTTGTTTCGTCGGATATCCAATTAACCGAGGTCAATATTATTGGAAAAGCCAAATCAGATAATAAACTGACCAATATCGATGAGCGGGACAAAGCTTCATCGAGTGTGAAAATCGACCTGATGGAAATGAAAAATGAAGGACTTACCTCAGCAGCCGATGCACTTCAGGGTAAAGTTTCCGGTCTGGATATCATCAGCGCCTCAGGCGATCCGGGTTCAGGCTCCCAGATTGTAATCCGCGGTTTGAGCTCCATGGGAAATAACAAACCATTGATTGTTATCGATGGAGTCCCGCAGGACAATGTTCCAAAAGAATTTGATCTGGCCTCGTCCGACTCACAGGACATCAGCCGGTTGATCAATATTGCATTGCAGGATATCAAATCCATCGAAGTATTGAAAGACGCCGGTGCGACATCTGTTTACGGATCGAAAGGTGCGGATGGCGTTTTGCTCATCGAAACCAACCGCGGTTTAATGGGAAAAGTTCAGTTCGACTATCAATACAAAAGCAGTATTAACTTTCAGCCTAAGGCAATTCCTATGCTGAACGGCGATGAATACATTACGCTTCAGCTGGAAGAATGGCATAATGCAAAAGGCATTTTTCAGGTTCCTGACGAAATTGCCTACAACAAAGATTATCCGCTATTTTACAATTATTCAGCCAATACCGATTGGTTAGGAGCACTGACCCAAACTTCAGTTACCCACGACCATTATTTTAAAATTTCGGGTGGGGGCGAAAAAACGAGGTATTTCACATCATTCAGCTATATTGACGAAGGTGGTACTACCATAAACACCGGTGCCAAAAATTTCTCGACCCGCGTAAACCTCGATTACTTCCTTTCTAAAAAGCTGATGTTTACGATTCAGTTTAATTACCTGAACCAGCAGATTCACGGGAATTATGTGATGAATACATCAGGTGGCGATCGTAATGTGCGCCAAATGGCTTATATGAAATCCCCGAACATGAGTATCTGGGAATATGATTATAAAGGAATCCCAACCGGCGAATATTTTACCCCGATCAACAGTTATCAGGGTGGCGGTCAGGATTATTACAACCCGGTTGCTGTGGCCAATTTGGGAAAAGATGACTCGAACAACAATTCACTTGAAAACACTTTCAAATTAAGATACAACATTAAGGACTGGCTGATATTTAAGGAAACAGTTTCATTCCAGTATTCAGGAGCTAAAAACAACCGGTTCCTGCCATACAATGCCATCGGAATGGATTGGTTGGGCTGGCTGATTAATTTTGCCGATGAGAGCAACAGCCAGTATTCTTCCATTAAAACCGAATCGCTTCTTTCATACAATGTTCCACTCACGAATAAAGAACATGACCTGTCAGGTACCTTTTCATGGATGACCAATCAGTCTGCAAGTGAATGGATGCGAATTCAGAGTAACAAAACACCAAGTACCAATGTCCAGGATCCATCCATTGGAGGGCAGATTAACTGGATTGGTTCGGGTACCGGCCAACACCGCGATTTAGGCGCTTTGATGAACCTGAATTACAAGTTTAAAGACCGGTATATGTTGCAAACAGTAGTTCGGGCCGATGCCAACTCTGCTTTTGGTGTGAGTAACCGCTGGGGTGTTTTCTATGGTATTTCAGGTGGATGGCGTTTTTCTTCTGAACCGTTTCTTACTGATTGGTCAAGTTGGTTAGGCGAAAGTAAATTGCGTGCAAGCTGGGGAACATCGGGCCGCCCACCGGGTGATGATTATGCCCGTTTTGCAACTTATGTATCTGGTAGCCCTGGAAGCTATATAACCAATCCAACTATTACTCCTGACAAAATTCAATTGGATAAGCTGAAATGGGAAAACATTAAACAATACGATGTCGGAATGGAATTGAATTTATTTAAAGATCGTTTGTTCCTGAATGGCGATATCTATAATAAAGTTACCACTGACATGCTTTTCCCATCGAACAACTGGGAGGGATACAAGATTCCAACTTCTTCAGGTTTTGATAAATTGACCTACTTTAATGGGGGCGAGATGAGAAATACCGGATGGGAGTTTATGGCAAACTGGAAGGTATACCGCACAAAAGACTGGCTGGTTTCAATTGATTTTAACACTTCAAGAAACGTAAATACGTTCATGAGCCTTCCTGATAACTTTAATACTGAGAAAGACGTTTCGATCGGCAATGGCCAATATCCGCAAAAAATTGTTCCAGGTGAGCCAATGGGTTCATTCTACGGGTTCAGGTATAAAGGAGTTTATGCTTCTGATAAGGATGCTGTAGCAAAAGATGCTGAAGGGAATACTTTGGTTGACAGCAAAAATATTCCGATTATGATGACTTATAAAGGAACTTACATTTTCAGAGGTGGTGATGCCATCTACGAAGATGTTAATCATGACGGTAAAATCGATTTGAACGATGTCGTATATATTGGCGACTCCAATCCTACGTTAACCGGTGGTTTTGGGAATTCAGTGCGGTATAAGAACTGGTCTTTTTCATATGCTTTTTATTATCGTGTAGGATACGACATCATTAATATGACTGCCCTTTATGCTGAAGGAATGAGCGGAAGAGATAACCAAAGTAAAGCTACATTAAGTCGCTGGAGAGTCCAGGGGCAGAATCAGGCAGGCTTGTTGCCAAGGGCTTCTATGGATAATCCGGCCAATAACCTGGGATCGGACCGTTATGTAGAAAAAGGCGATTTTATTCGTTTGAACAGTATAAAACTCGATTACCAGTTAGGTACTGATCTGTGTAAGAAGCTGAATCTTCAAAGTGCAAGTTTTTCGGTAAGCGCCCGTAAACTATTCACCTTTACCAATTATTCCGGGCAAGATCCGGAAGTCGGACAGAATGCTTCCGACCCTTTTTCTATCGGACGGGATTATGCCAATACCCCGCCACCAAAAATGATTACAATTAGTTTAGCTGTAGGATTTTAATTCATAAGAACATGAAGAAGATAGTTAATATACGGTTTGTCCTTTTATTTTTTGCAATGGGAATTCAGTTTTCCTGCTCAAATTATCTGGAATTACTTCCTCCCAGTGGATTGGTTCGAGAGGAGTTCTGGAAAACAAAATCAGATGTGGATGCGGTTTTAATGGGTGCCTATCAGGCGTTTGCTTCAATGAACGGTTCGCTGTTTACATACGGCGAAGCCCGTGGTGATATGGTTAAAGCCGATTACAGTCTGGGAGGAAATGAACGTAACCTGATTGAAAGTAACATTTATCCCGATAACGGATTATGCAACTGGTCTGGTTTCTATAAAGTGATTAACTACTGCAACGATGTGATTAAAAATGCACCTGAAGTTCAGAAAATAGATCACACATTTACCGATTTTCAGAAGGAGGGCTATCTGGCTGAGGCGCATTTTCTTCGGGGTCTGAGTTATTTTTACCTGGTCAGGATATTTAAAGATGTTCCATTAGTTCTCAGTCCTTCTGAAAATGATGGCGTTGACTTTTATATTCCCAAAACCGATGGTGATGTTGTTTTAAAAGAACTTTTGGTTCACCTGAACAAGTACCGTGCATACGCTTCCGATGGATATAAAACTTTGGCCGAAGTAAAAGGCCGCGCAACAAAAGCTTCCTACGATGCTTTGATTGCCGATATTAACCTTTGGTTATTTGATTACAATGGCTGTATTGAAGCCTGCGACCGGATCATGTCGAATAAGGATTTTGTGCTGATGCCCGGAACGCGTTGGTTCGAAATGTTTTATCCGGGCAATTCGCTGGAAGGAATTTTCGAATTTCAGTTTAACGACAAGTACAGCCAAAAAAACAGCCTGTATGGAATGACAAACCGAAATAGTCATCAATACGATCCAAGCCAGCGTGCTGCTGAAGCTTTTGCCCGGAAATACGCAGTTGAATTAACCCGGGGCGAAAATGCTTCCATTACCAAACTTGCTGAAGATGATTACCTGATCTGGAAATTCATAGGATTGTCGCCTGACGGAAAAACCGAACGGTACGGCTCTGTTCAGAATAGTTGCAATTGGATTGTTTACCGGTTAGCCGATGTGTACTTAATGAAAGCGGAAGCTTTGTCGCAGGTGTCACGTTTTTCCGAAGCATCAGACCTTTTGAATCAAATCAGGTTGCGTGGCAATGTGGTTCCTGTGGTACTCGGAAATTCTGCGATTAGTTACGAAGATGCCATTTTAGACGAGCGGGCTCTTGAACTGGCTTTTGAAGGAAAACGCTGGTTTGATCTACTTCGGATGGGACGACGTAATAATTTTGCACGAAAGGATAAATTGGTTGAGTTGATCATTAAGAATGTTCCTTCCACCCAGAAACGTATCTTATCGGCTAAACTTACCAATCCGATGGGCTGGTATCTTCCGATCGCCAAGAGTGAAATGGAGCGCAATAAAAACCTGGTTCAAAATCCATATTATATCTACTAAACACATGAAAAGAATTTTGATCATATCAAGTTTGTTGCTTGTCATTCTGGCACAATATTCTTGTACCAAGTCAAGTTTAACTCCTGAATTTAAAGACATTCAGAAATATTCCATTTACAGTTACCTGACTGCAAATGAAAAGGATTTTTCAAGTTTTATTCAGATTATTCAGGTTGGTGGCCTCCAAACTACGCTTAGCGCGTATAATCCGAACGGAAATAACTATACCTGTTTTGCCCCAAACAATCAGGCTATTGATAATTTCATCAAGCAAGACGGGCAATTTGGTTCATTAGCCGATTTACTTAAGGACGTAACCTATGTAAAGGCACTTGCAAGGTATCATGTAGTCAATCTGGGCGTTATTTCAAATGACTTTCCTTTTGGAGCTTTTACTGAACCAACCCTTTCCGGAGATTACCTGAATGTGAATTTCATTATTCAAACCGATACCACTTATTACAAGATCAACAATCAGGCACCGGTTGTTAAGGCAAATATCGAAACATCAAACGGGTATGTCCATGTAGTCAGCGAAATGCTTCGGCCTATAACACTCAACAGTTATGCCTGGCTGAAAAGAAATCCGGGTTATTCCATATTTGTAGCTGCACTCGAAGCAACCGGTATAAGTAAAACGCTGGATGTTGACATGAAATTGGAAGACCAGCCTTTGAAACCTTATACCATGCTGGTTGAAGCTGATTCGATTTATAAAAAACGAAACATTAACTCGTTCGACGACCTTGTTGCTTCAATCAGTCCGGGGCAAACCGATTATACGAACAGCAACAACCCTTTGAATTTGTTTGCAGGTTACCATATTCTGATCCAAAGCCGGTTTTTGAACGATATGGTAGGCCAGGCTACCAACTACAACACATTTGCTGATTTACCACTTGCAATAAATGGAAAAGAAATTGATATCATGATCAACCGGGGAAAAGAAGAATTTGTTTTTAACGGAGATACTACTGATTTCGTTGGAATCTATTACGATGCCAGTAACGTGGTTACTCAAAGTGGTGCCATTCATTTTATTGATCAGATTCTTAAGCCTCAGGTTCCATCAAGAGCTACAGTTACTTTCGAATTTTGGGAAGAACCTAAATTAAACGAATTCCGGATAAAAGGCGGTACTTATTTGATTGAAGATCACACCTGGTTGGAAAATGTCACCTGGTCAGGAGCTGATTTATACTATATTAAGTCGAATGATGTGGCAGAAACCTCATGGAATAAGGATTATTTACAAATCGACGGCGATTTTACGATCACCTATAAGATTCCTAAAATTGTGGCAGGAAAGTACGATGTATTGCTCGGTGCTGACTCATACGGTTCGCAAAACGCCCTGGTAGAGGTTTACATTGATGGAAATAAACTGGGTGGGCTTATTGATTTAACACAGGGTGCAAGTGCAAGTTATCCCTGGTGGCCTTCAAAATCGGTTGGTGCAGTCGACTTTAAAAAGTATGATTTCCATACCATTCAAGTTAAATCTCTTATTCCCGGCAGATATAAATGGGATTATATCAGTTTCGAACCAATTTAAAAAACAATCAAGCGATGAGATCTAAAATAGGCATACTATTAACCGCATTTATCCTTTCAATTCTCGGTTGCAAAACCGAAAACTGGGACGAACACTATAATAAGCAACCTGAAACCATTAATACGAATGTTTGGGAAGCTGTTAAAAGCAGAAGTGAATTGTCACGCTTTGTTGAGCTGATGGTTAAGTACAAATTCGACACACTTTTTCAATCAGACAATACCTATACTCTTTTTGTTCCGGATAACAATGCCATCGACAAGCTGATAAAATCGCATGATATTGGTGCAGCCATGCTAAGTTACCATATCTCCCAGCATTTTATTCAGCCGGTTGATATTCAGGGCAAGCGTAAACTGCAAACCCTGGACGAAAAATTTTCAACATTCGAAAATGTTAACGGAAAAGCCTCTTACGATGGAGTTCCATTAAGTTTTGAAAGTCCGCTGTATCTGAATGGCAAATTTTTCATTATGGGAGATGTTGCGCTTCCAAAGCCAAATTTGTATGAATATTTTTCACTGAATAATACTTATCTGAAGAGTTACATCGATAAAAATGATTCTGTAATTCTGGATAAAAATAAAAGCCGTCCAATAGGTTTTGATGTGAATGGAAATACAGTTTATGATACCGTATCGGTTAAAGTCAATCGGATCGACTCTTTATTCTTTGCCGTAAACGATGAATTTCGTGTTTGGACTGCCACTTTTGTTTTTCCGAAACAGGCTACTTTCGAAAAGGGTTTAACTGCCATGGCTGGAAAATTGGGTGGAAATTATCATGATTTCAATGATATTCCGGCTAAGTGGCAGAATGAAATTCTAATACCACACTTGCTTAAACATGGCACCTTTCTGAATACTTTGGAAGTTTCTGAGTTTCCACCGGTTCTAATAAAAAAGAAAAAGCAGGTGTTCAATATGTTGAATATACAAGGCGACAGCATTGTTGCCGATTATCTTCCAACCGATGGAACACTTTGCTCTAATGGTATTTCATACGATTATACCAATTTCATTATTCCTGACTCGCTATACTCCGGAACTGCAAAATTTGAAGGGGAATGGCTGGCACGTCCGACCGGTGCCAATAAGTACACCTGGCGAAAGAATGTAAAGGTGACAAGTACTTCGTCTTTTGATGTGGCGAACGATTTTATTGCCACAGCTTCAAACGACTCCATATTAAAAGTGAAATTTACCAAAGGGTACAAGGGAACCTATGAATTGCAGTTTGATATCAAAAACCTGTTCCCCCGAAAATACCGGATGGTTGTTTATACCTACATGGATTATGGTGGTCTGTACGATATTTATGTGAATAATTTGCTGGTTAAGACTTTTGATTACTATGACTTTATAAAAGCCAGAGGATTGATCAAGAGTGTTACCGGCGTATCTTTTGCTCCAACTGGCCGCTACAACCGGTTCGATTGCTGGGTCAATAATATCACTGAGTATGGTAAGCCAAACATTAGGTTCGTTTACAAAGGCCCAAGTACTTTATTGCCTGAGAATGGCCTTGTAATTGATGCGATTGAATTCATTCCGGCCGATTAACAACTATGACTGGTTACAACCTAATAATATGAAACTTGATACAATGATTAATAACCTATTCACCATTGCACCCTGGAAAAGAGCCCTGCTCATTGTTACCTTGCTTCTGTTGAGTTTATTTTCGTCGCAGGCACAGAACGACTTGGCTAAAGATTCAATTCTTGTAAAAGGAGTAATTGTTTCAGGAACAAACATCCCTCTTTCAAATATTACCATCAATATTGAAGGATCCTATCAATTGCCGGTAGTTACGAATGATGCAGGAGAATTTAGTATAAAATCGAGTTCTGGAAATAATTGGTTAATTGTTTCTCCGGCAAGCGATTTTAAGACCAGACGTATTTTCCTGAACAACAGAAAAGAATTAAAAATCTATGTTACAGCTAATGATTTATCTGCCGGTAATGATCCGTTGACTATCCTTTCACAAAAAACGGATAAAATGGATATACTTTCATCATACTATGATCTGAATTCAAGTGGAACCAGTAAAACAGGTGCACTGTTCATTGATGAGTATATGCAGGGCCGGGTTCCCGGTTTGAATACGATTCGACGGGATGGCACACCGGGTACAGGTGCAATAGGTTTTTTGCGTGGTATCAATTCCATTAACTCCAACAATCAGGCTTTGTATGTTGTCGATGGAATTCCAATCGAAAATCCAGGTTTGTTTAAATCCAATCTGGATGGATTTTCATATGATCCGCTTGGAGCTGTTAATCTAATGGATATTTCGAAAGTGACCGTAATTAAAGATCCGACAATTACTTCAGTATATGGTTCGAAAGCATCAAATGGTTTGGTACTTATTGAAACTCTTGATCCAAGTGCAACACAAACATCTATTGATGTTGATTTAAGGACAGGGTATTCTCTGTCACCTTCGAACGAGATTCCGCAGATGAATGCAGGTCAGCATAAGACCTTGGCCAATGAAGAACTTTTTTCATCGGGCTTGGTCGAAGAGGAAATTAAACTGGCTTATCCGAATCTTTTCCTGACAAAGGACGATCCACGGTATATAGATTACCAGCACAACACCAACTGGCAAAAAGAAATATTTTCAGACGCAATGTTTACCAACCTGAACCTGAAGGTGAAGGGTGGAGATGCCATTGCACGATATGGTCTTTCATTCGGATATATGAAAAGTGACGGAATCGCAAAAAATACAGGTTATAATGGCTATAACCTTCGGTTTATTGGTCGTTTGAACATTTTTACCTGGTTAAAGATGAATGCAGGTGTTGCGATGAACTACAACACTTCGACCATGAAAGAATCGGCCAAAGTAAAAGAAACCAACCCAATATTGGCGTCATTAGCCAAATCACCCATGTTGAACCCTTATCAATATGATTTGAATGGCAACATGATTACAGCACTTACCGAAGTGGATGAACTTGGAGTAAGTAATCCGGTTGCTATCATTGAAAAATTTAATGCTTCAAACAGTAACTACCATTTTCTTTCTACTATGGGTTTTGAAGGACAACTGAATAAGAGTAAAAGCCTGATGCTTATTTCAAATTTCAGTTTGACCTACAATGCATTAAAAGAACAGATTTTTATGCCTAACCATGGTATGGCTCATTATTACAACAATGAAGCCATGAACGTGGCCAAGGCAACTAATAATTATTTGCTATCCATTTACAACAATACTTATCTGTCGTACAAAAAAGTTTTCAACCAGGTTCACAATTTAAGCTCAAGTACAGGTTTCAATGTGATGGCTAATACTTATCAGCTTGACTGGGGACTTACTATGAATTCTCATGAGAACGACCAGTATCAGTCATTGGGTGATGGGTCGAGTAATTTGCGCCATATTGGTGGAGCAAATCGTGTTTGGAACTGGGGTTCGATGTATGAAAATGTGAATTATGCATTTAAAGACAAGTATCTGGTTTCAGCAAGCGTTTCACTCGACGGCTCATCGAGAGTTGGCGACAATGCAATTAATACGGTAAAAATTGGCAATATACCGTTGGGATTATTTTATGGCGGAGGCCTCGGATGGCGTTTGTCGAGCGAACCTTTTCTGAATACATTGGGCTGGCTCGATGAGCTTAAACTTCGTTTATCCTATGGAAAATCGGGTAACGATGATATCGGCGAATCGAATGCTTCGGATTATTATACTTCAGTAAAATTCCGCGAAACGGTAGGATTATATCCTGCGATAATTCCAAACAACGAACTGAGTTACGAAACAGTAAGTCAGCTTAATACCGGAACTGATATCGCATTATTCGGAAACCGTGTGAAAGCAACCATTGATGTATTTAAGTCGACCATAAATGATATGTTGGTGATGACGCCAATGAAATCTTATTTGGGTTACAGTTTTCGTCCTGAAAACGGAGGAACAATGCAAAATAAAGGTGTCGAAATAAGTACTTCCCTACGCATCATCGATCGTCAGCAATTCAAATGGGACGTTCAGGCAAACTTCACAAAACTCAGTAACGAAATTACAGCTCTGAAAGGCGATCGGATGATTACTGCGATTGAAGGTGGTGAAGTGGTTAACCAGGTCGGCTCTCCGGCAAATAGTTTCTTTGGATATATCTTTGAAGGTGTATATTCTACATCTCAGGAAGCAAGTGCGGCTAACCTGATGAATGACAAATTTGTCAGGTATTCGGCTGGTGATGCTATATTTAAAGATTTATCCGGATCAAAAGGAACTCCTGATGGTATTATTAATCAGTTTGATAAAACTGCAATCGGTTCGTCGATGCCCAATTTTTACGGAGGTTTTCAAAATACATTTACATATAAAAAATGGACTTTAAATACCCTGATTAATTTTGTTTCAGGAAATGAAATATTCAACTATGTAAGGTATCAGAATGAAAAAATGACTGGCCTTGAAAACCAGAGTGCCGACGTTTTGAACAGGTGGCAATACGAGGGACAAGTTACATCCATGCCACGTGCAAAATGGAATGATCCGATGGGAAACTCATCTTTTTCCACCCGGTGGATGGAAGATGGATCCTACCTGAGAATTCAGAATATTTCATTAAGCTACCTTATTCCCAATAAATTTCTTGGACTCCGGAATGCTGAGTTTTATGTTTCAGCCAACAACGTGTTTACTTATTCAAAATACTTAGGTTATGATCCTGAATTTTCATATTCCTACTCTCATTCTGAACAAGGTATCGACTATGGACAATCACCCCAGGCCAGACAATTTATTATTGGTGTTAAACTTGGTTTATAATACTTTTTAAATAGAAATCATGCAAAAAATTCTGAAATATTCCGTTATTATCCTATCACTACTGATATCGATGGAATTTCTGCCATCCTGTAAGGATTTTCTAAATCCCGATCAGGAATTGAATGTTACCAAGGATAAACTTTATGACGATTGGTATGAATATCGTGCGATAGATATGGGCCTTTATGGATTGCAGCAAAAACTGGTTGAACAACTTGTTGTTCTTGGAGAATTACGTGGTGATTTGCTTACCATTACACCTAATGCCGATGCTGACTTAGTTGAAATATATGGGTTTCAGGTTTCCAAAACCAATAAATACGCCGACCCGACTAACTTTTATAAGCTGATATCAGCTTGTAATAGCTTTATTACTCAACTAAAGACAAAGCATCCTGAGGTAATGGATAAAAAAATTGCAGTTACCAATTACGATAAGCTTTATGGTGAAGCACTTTGTATTCGTGCCTGGGCTTATTTTAATGCCGTCCGGATTTATGGTAAAGTTCCTGTTATTCATGAATCGCTGACTTCAGTAGGAGAAATCGAAGCATATTTGAATTCGTCTTCAACTTATATCGACAATGTGCATATCGTTTTCGGACAGGATGGATTCAAGAATGATACTACCTACAACCAGCCAATTACGCTTCAGAAACAATTTTACGATCAGGAAATGGTGATCAAAGTTTTCAGCAAGCAACTTGAAGAAGAAGTGAAAGCAGTCGGGGTGAATCATTACATCGACAACAATGATAAAACCTGGGAAGTTACTGTTTGGAATACCTTTGCCTGGCATGCATTACTTGGACAAATGTACCTTACATCGGGCGACCTTTTAAAATCTGCAGACCATTTAAATGCAATAGCTTTTACCAATTCTGACAATTACCGCTATCAGCTCGATAAGACGTTTTCGAATTTAAACTGGCAAAATATTTTTACGGGAATCGACAGCAGGGAACATATTTTCACCTTGTGGTTTAATAAAGCAAATCAACAGCAAAACGATTTTCAGAATTTGTTTGAAAAATGGGAACCACATAAATTTATGCTAAAACCAACCAAGGCAGCCATTGATATGTGGGAAACGACCTGGAGGGCTTATAACATTATTGAACCAGATCGCACCAAACCGCAATTGACAAGACTGGATCAAACCCGAAGGGGAATTCCAAGTGATTTCTACCGCGGATACGGTACTTCTTATCTGTATGTAAAAAATGGAGAGGTTTTGCCTGGAACATCTTATTTGCAAATGCTGCTGTGGAAAAGGGACAATGATGTTCGCAGCTATACTTCATTAATGGAAGGGGTTGATACGATTGTTTATAAGTATTCTGTCGGTCGAAACCGCTATGATCAGGATGCTAACTTTATTGTTTTCCGTGCCGGTGGAATTCAGCTCTATCTGGCTGAAATATACACCTGGTGGGCTTTTGAGCAGAATGGTGTTGTAAAAACATTTACTACCAATGCTCTAAGTATAGTGAACGATGGAAGTAACTACGATACTCAGGTTAACCGCTTACAACTTGGTGTTAGGGGCAGAGTAGGTTTTAACACCGGAACCTATGATGGTATCCAGGTTGGTAACATCAATTATACTCATGATCCTTATACCAATGAGGTTACAGGTTATACCGATTTGACCGGTAATTTATATGCAAAACAACTATATCTGGAAGAACTGATATTGAACGAACGTGCACGGGAACTTGCGTTTGAAGGCGAACGATTCTACGATTTGATCCGTGTTGCAAAACGAAGAAACGACCCATCATTTCTGGCGAGAAAAGTTTCTGCAAAATTCCCCGCAAGTCAGCGGAATGCTATTTATACCAAATTACTCGACGAAAAAAACTGGTACATCAATATGTTTGACTAACAGGGATTTATTATACTTTCCTGTATAAAGTACCCTCTTCTAAGTTTACTGTTAGCGGGGCTTGGCAAATAGCTTATTAAAATTAGATTACCTGAAAAGCACAGATCAGGCAAATAATTCAAATTTTTCAAATAGCTTTATTGATGAAATTAAACCATCAAATCTTTGTCAAAATGAAGAGAGTCTTAATTTACGTCGTATTTAGTTTCCTGTCAGTTTTTCAAGTTTCATCCCAAACTCCATTTAATGGATTGGATTTGAACCTGGGAAACCTGTATCGCCTGTCGAATGCAAAAACCCGTTCAATCAGTCCTGAAAATTTTACTGGTGAAAAGGGCAAAGGCGGCATGGCTGTTCTGGAAGATAAGGATAAGACCAATGCTGCAAATGCAAGTAATGCCGCACGGGATTTGGGTCAGGGCTGGAAAGTAAATCCATTCGTCCGCATCCAGCCGGGAGAAACCTTTACAATGGCTGAAATTAATGGTTCCGGCGCAATCCAGCACATCTGGATGACTCCAACCGGAAACTGGCGGTTTTCAATTCTGCGTATTTATTGGGACGACGAAACGGAACCTTCTGTTGAATGTCCGGTTGGTGACTTCTTCGGAATGGGTTGGAATGAATATGCACCACTCAATTCATTGCCTGTTTGTGTGAATCCGGGAAGCGCATTCAACTGCTATTGGGCGATGCCATTTCGCAAAAAATGCCGGATCACCATGGAAAACATCAATGATAAAGATCCGATGACTTTGTACTATCAGGTTGATTATACCTTGACCGATTTACCTGAAGATGCAGCCTATTTTCACGCCCAGTACCGGCGCCAGAATCCGACGGATAATTCAGTTTATACCATAGCTGACAACATTAAAGGGAAAGGTCAGTTTGTCGGGGTTTACCTGGCCTGGGGTGTGAATAACAATGGTTGGTGGGGCGAAGGTGAAATTAAGTTCTTCATTGATGGTGACAGTAAATTTCCAACCATTTGCGGAACCGGAACCGAAGATTATTTCTGCGGTTCATACAATTTTGACCGGAACGGTCAATACAAGGAATTCTGCACGCCATATAGCGGACTTGTGCAGGTCATCCGTCCTGATGGAACCTACAAGTCACAGCAACGTTTTGGATTGTATCGCTGGCATATTTTAGATCCTGTTCGCTTTGATAAAGACATCAAAATCACCATTCAGGATTTAGGATGGCATAAAGATGGCCGATATTTGAAACAGCAATCCGATATTTCTTCGACCTGTTTCTGGTATCAGACCGATCCGCACCAGAAATTCCCCAGACTGCCCGATTGGCAATATCTTGAGGTAAACTAATATTTCCCATTTTTTAAACCGTCAAACTAACCGCTATGCACAAAAGAATATCATGGACAATAATTGCAATTGTATCTCTCCTGATTTTTGCTTGTTCTTCATCAACTCAGAAAAAAGCCAATACTATGAATTCCGATACTTCGGAGGTCTTTTCAGCAGGAACTTATGGATACGACCTCGCATTCTTAAAAGCACACAACATCGATTTTGTTGAGCTTAAAGATAATTCGTCAAATGCCAGTGTGGTTATTATTCCGCAGTTGCAGGGTCGGGTAATGACAAGTTCTGCCGATGGCAATCAAGGAAAAAGTTTTGGATGGATCAATTACAAACTCATCGAATCAGGTAAAGTTAGCGGTCAGTTTAATCCTTATGGCGGCGAAGAACGTTTTTGGATGGGACCTGAAGGCGGACCTTTTTCCATTTATTTTCCTCAGGGAAAAGAACAGATTTTCGCGAATTGGCTGGTGCCACCTGTGCTTGATACCGAAGCTTATGAAGTAAAAACGAAAGAGGAAGGACAGATCACACTCACCAAAAATACCGTAGTTAAAAATTCCGCCGGAACTGAATTTAAAGTAGGAATTGAACGGTCCGTCAAGATTTTATCAAAAGAAAAGCTGAATTCATTATTCAATGTAAAAATTCCTTCAAGCCTGAATGTTGTTGCTTACCAATCGGATAATACCATTACCAATTTAGGTGACAAGCCCTGGACAAAAGACAAAGGATTACTTTCTATCTGGGTGCTTTGTATGTTTAATCCTTCGCCAACCACTACCGTATTTGTGCCTTATAAACCAGAGGGTAAAGGAGTAATCGTAAATGATGAATATTTTGGAAAGGTTCCTTCTGACCGGCTAATTGCCGATAATGGAACGGTGTATTTCAAGATTGACGGCAAGTTGCGCAGTAAAATCGG
>CAIPKZ010000488.1 GCA_903865775.1 uncultured Prolixibacteraceae bacterium
GTGAACAGATTTTTTTATTCGTAGAGACGCACGGCCGTGACTCTAACCCTACACGATTCTAATCAGAACATATATTCACCCCGAATTATCTTTCGATGACATACCGCATTTTTAGAATGCTGGGATGGTGAACAGATTTTTTTATTCGCAGAGACGCACGGCCGTGCGTCTCTAAACCGAAGATCGTCTCTTCAAATCAATTTCTGGATATTTTCCGTTCAAAATTCAGCCCATCAAAAATTTTATTTGATCAGCCTGAAGTTCATTTCTATCGGATTGTGATCGGAGTTCCGGAAGCTTAAATCGATCGTCTTATTATGCAGAACCTCCACATTGGGCGATACCAGAAACATATCAATTAAACATCTGAAGGTATGGCCCGGAGTATAAGTTTCGTTGAGATACCGGTTCGTGGGAAATTCCGGATCGAAAACCCAATTCCAGTCAGCAGGCATAAAATCTTCTGCAATGTTTGTCAGTAAAAAGGATTCCGACTGAAAGTTTTCACCAAACCGGGTTACCGGAAAATTGGGTGGCGATTGATTCCAGTCGCCTCCAACGACCACGTAATTACCCAGGGAGTGTTCAATCAGAATAAATTCTTTCAGATAAAGCATTTCCCTTTTCTTTAGGCTTCCATCGTCGAATGCCGACATGTGCGAATTAATCAGTACCAGCTCTTTTCCATTACTGGTTGGATACCGGTTGACCAGCATACATCGTCTCAGGTTAAACAACCGGTTGGGCCACCCGAACGTTCCCGGGTATGCGTATCGGATGGAATTTGTTGGCAAATACTGGCTTAAAGTCATGATGCCTGAATTGACCTGACCCATTGGCGATGAAGGAGGTACAGGTACGAATCCAACCACATAATTTGGGGCAAGCGATGAAAAATAACTGGTTTCGGTGGTTAAGGTATTCAACTCGTTCAGGTAGTAACTTCGTCTGGAGTGGAGATCAATTTCCTGAATCAGCGTAAACGATTTCGAGGAATTTTGTTTCAGAAAATGGCTGATCGAATCGAGGTTCACAACTGTTCGCTCGTAGGAGCCGCGAACTTTTTTGCCACCGTCATAGAAAAAGTCCATGTCGTCGCCCAGTCCGGCATAACCGATGTTCCAGGATAGAACACTGAGGGTGGAATCGCAATTGATTGGATCGGGTTTTGCATTTTCAGCCAGTGTCAGTTTTTGCGGAGGATCATACCAGGTAAGCATGGAATAGAGAATGAATCCTCCAAAGAGGAGGATTACTGTACCCAAAATGACCCCAAGGTAAATCAATGTTTTCATGGCTTTAACTTTAATTTTTCATGCAGTCTGCCTGCTTGTGAATGATTCAAATCAAGTTGCAATAAATCAGCTTTTTATGCAATATGGATTCCAAAGCGATTCGTTTCGATGAATTAAAGTTAAGGATACTTTCCGGATTATCAAATGATGGTGCAATTGTAAACTGCAGCGCATGACTGAAATCAAACGGACATCCTTATAAACAGGGAGGATTAGATTATTTTATTCACTGAAACCTGCTTGGGATTCTGTAAGGCCAGTCTGACAGCCTCCTGGTATGTAATGGGCTGTATCCCAAGGATTTTTTCAAGCCGGTTGTCTTGTGCAACGACCTCTACCTTCATGCTGTCAACCAGATTGATGGCGAGTTTGTAGGATGTTGAAGTAACAAAATAGAGCCAATAGGACGAAAGCTTTGGAGTCATGACCGGAATCGTATAAATGTATCTTCTCAAGCCGCAAACCGCTGCAAATTGCAGGAGCATTTCTTTATAGGTGAAAACATCAGGTCCACCCACGTCAAACGATTGATTCAATGTTTCGGGCTTCAGGATCACTCCGGTCAGATATTCAATCACATTGCCGATTGCAATGGGCTGACTCCGGGTGTTCAGCCATTGGGGAGCAACCATAACCGGAAGCTTTTTAACCAGATCGTGGATGATTTCAAATGAAGCGCTTCCCGAACCAACAATAATTCCGGCTTTGATGGTTGTTAGCGGAACCCTGCTTTTCCGAAGAATTACTTCCACATTTTTCCTCGATGCAAGGTGCTTCGAAAGTTCTTTTTCATTCGTAATTCCTCCCAGGTAAATGATTTGTCGGGCCTTGGTTTGATTCACCAGAAGAACGAAATTCAGGGCTGATATTTCCTCCAGCTTTTGAAAGTCTCTCGTGTTGGCGCTCATCGAATGGATCAGGTAATACGCCACGTCGATGTCTTTCAGCACATCCGAAATCGCAATGTCTTTCAGAAAATCGAGTTCAACCAATGAAATTCCTGGGTGACTGTAAATTCCTTCCGTAGGAAATTTAAGTTTATTTCTCATGCAGCAAATGACTTCATGACCCTGTTCAAGCAATACTGGTAGCAGTCGTTTGCCGATGTATCCGTTTGCACCCGTTAAAAGAATCTTCATGTGTTGGAATTAAATTGGTATTTATTTCTGAAAATGAGGCTACTATGAGCTCATCAGTTGAACAACCCAGAAGATGTAAATGTTTGGGAGCATGATTGAATAATGATCCGGTGACGGATTTTTTACTTCTTGAGGAGATAGATATTGAATCAAATGAGATTCTTTTGGGGAATCCGGGCGA
>CAIPKZ010000489.1 GCA_903865775.1 uncultured Prolixibacteraceae bacterium
ATTTTTCAGTCGGACAAGAACTTGTGCTTCATTCTGAAGTCAAATCGGTGGCTTTTACCGGTTCGTTTACTGGTGGAAAAAGTTTATTCGAACTGGCTCAGAAACGTCAGATTCCCATCCCGGTTTTTGCTGAAATGGGAAGTGTAAATCCGGTCATTTTGCTTCCGGAGAAAATCAAGGAAAATCCATCCGCATTGGCAGCAACTATAGCTGGTTCGATTAATCTTGGAGCCGGACAGTTTTGTACCAATCCGGGAATTTTGATTGCTTTAAAAACTCAGGAAACCGAAGTATTTAAAACAGAATTAACTCAACATATCCGGAAACTTCTTCCGGAGCCGATGCTGCATAGCAACATCAGCAACACTTTTGCACGAAAAACCAAAGATTTTCTGGATGTACCTGTTGTTCAAAAATTAGCTGAATCGGATCTCGAAGCTGGCGAACTGCGTGGAAAACCAGTAGTAGCAGTGGTTTCCGGGAAAGATTTTATTGCTAATCCAGGTTTGGCAGAGGAAATCTTCGGACCTTTTTCGCTCCTGATTGAGTGCGACGGAGAATCGGAAATGCTACAGGTGATGAAAAATTTCAGCGGACAATTAACCGCTTCGGTTTTGGGAACTTCAGAAGATTTTATAGCATTCAGCGAACATATTTTGACTATTCAGGAAGTGGTCGGACGTTTGATTTTTAATGGTGTGCCAACTGGAGTTGAAGTTTGTTATTCAATGCAGCATGGTGGACCATTCCCGGCGACAACCGACGGACGTTTTACCTCGGTAGGCGTTGATGCCATCAAACGATTTGTGCGGCCTGTAGCTTTTCAAGATGCTCCTGAAACTTATTTGCCGGATGAACTAAAAAATGCTAATCCATTGAATATTTGGCGGCGGGTTGACGGACAGCTGACAAAAGAACCCATTAAAACTTAGGGATCATGGCTTCAAAAACATTTTTTTGTGTGGATGCACATACCTGCGGAAATCCGGTGCGGGTGATTGCCGGAGGTGCTCCAATTCTGGAAGGAAAGAACATGTTCGAACGTCGTCTTCATTTCATGAAGGATTTTGACTGGATCCGTAAAGGGTTGATGTTCGAACCTCGTGGACATGACATGATGTCGGGAAGCATTGTTTTCCCGCCGACCGACCCGGCCAACGACATGGGAATTTTATTCATTGAAACCAGCGGCTGTCTGCCTATGTGTGGACACGGAACCATTGGTACGGCAACTGTGGTAATCGAACAGGGGCTGATCACTCCTAAAAAACCAGGGGTTCTGCTCGTTGAGGCACCGGCAGGTTTGATTAAGGTGGAATATCAAATGAATGGTAAAAAAGTGAGTTCGGTAAAACTGACCAACGTGGCTTCTTTTCTGGCTGGAAGTGATTTGGAAATTGTGTCACCACATTTGGGAAAATTAAAGTTCGATGTGGCTTATGGCGGAAACTTCTATGCCATAGTCGATCCACAGGAAAATTTCAAAGGATTGGAAAAGTATACGGCCGACGAGTTAATCTCATTCAGTCGCCCGCTTCGAACCTTGATCAACGATAAGTTTAAGTTCCATCATCCTGAAAATCCGCAAATTTCAGGAGTTAGTCATATTGAATGGACTGGTGCAACTTTGTCTCCGGAAGCCAATGGACGAAATGCAGTCTTTTACGGCGATAAAGCCATCGACCGTTCTCCCTGTGGAACCGGAACATCGGCCCGAATGGCACAGCTGGTGGCCAAAGGGAAACTCAAAAAAGGCGATCGTTTTTTGCACGAGAGTATTATCGGCAGTCAGTTTTTGGGGCATGTTGAAGATTTGACGACTGTTGGCGATCTGGATGCGATTATTCCAAGCATTGAAGGTTGGGCGAAGATTACCGGATACAACAACATTTTTATTGATGACGAAGACGATCCGTATGCGTATGGATTTCAGGTGATTTGAGCGTCCTGAAAGGACAGTTTATTCTAGCCCAAGGCAACGCCCTGGGTTTAAAAGCGAAAGCCCAATTCGTCCGCCAGAAAAAGTTGACAAGAATTAAAACAATCCATCGGACGAAAGCGAGAAACAGTATTCTAAGAAAAATGGGTAGTTCAATTCCGTCCGTAACAATGTTTTTGCATTGAAAATCATGTTCTCCCGGACGGATTTTTCTACTAACTTATCCCCAGGGCGTTGCCCTGGACTGAATTTATGAAGGCCTTTCAGGCCAGAAAAATCTCAAAATAATGAGCAAGATAGTAATTGTTGGCGGAGGTGTAATCGGTTTATTTACGGCCTGGTATCTCCGAAGAAAGGGAGTCCAGATTACAGTCATTGATCGCGGTGATCTGACTGACGGTTGCTCATTTGGGAATGCCGGACTGATTGTTCCGAGTCATGTCATTCCCATGGCTTCGCCGGGTATGTTACGAAAAGGCATTAAAAACCTGTTTAATCCGAAGTCGCCGCTTGCTTTACGCATGTCGCCCGATCCGGATTTAATCCGCTGGTATCTCCGTTTTACAGGAGCTTCATCAGCTAAACATGTGAATGAATCGATTCCGGTTTTAAAAGAACTAAGCCTTTTCAGCAAAAGTTTGTATGCTGATTTGAGCAGTTCGGGCGAATTAGATTTCCCCATTTGGCATAAAGGTTTATTGATGCTCTACCGTTCGCAGCAAACCGGGTATGAACTGATGGAAGAAGCTGAAATTGCCCGACATGCCGGCCTCGAAGTATCGACCTTGTCGGTTGCCGAGGTTCATCAACTGGAATTTGATGCCAAGCCCAATGTTTCTGGGGCTGTGCATTACCACTCCGATGATCATTTAAATCCGGCAGCTTTGATGAAAGCCTTGATTGGTGGTCTTGAAAAATCCGGAGTGACTATTATACGAAATTGTACAGCGCGAAAAGTGATCACTTCAGGACAAAAAGCAATTGCAATTGAAACAGAAAAAGGAACTTTTGAATTCGACCAATTGGTAATTTCCTCCGGATTTTGGAGCAGTGAGATTCTGAAACAACTGAAAATCAATCTGGCGGTTCAACCGGGTAAAGGATATAGTTTTAAAATGAATACGGTTCGTCCGATCCATTATCCGGCTTTGCTGGCCGACGCCAATGTGGCTGTTACTCCGATGGGAGGCGACCTGACACAGTTCGGAGGAGGAATGGAATTGGGATTTGGCGGATTGAAGATCAAAAAAGCACGAATTGATCAGATTCTAAAAGCCGTAGGACAATTTTATCCGTCAGAAGTTGGTCTGAAAATCGAACAGGAACAAATTTGGCAGGGTCATCGACCATGCTCGTTCGATGGATTACCCTTTATCGGACGAGTTCCTGCCTTCCAAAATGTATATGTGGGTACCGGCCATTCCATGATGGGCTTAACCCTCGCACCTGCAACAGGAAAATTGCTCAGTGAGCTAATTTGTGAAAAGAAGCTAATCTTAGATTTGATGCCTTTCCGGATTGATCGCTAATTGGGTTAAAGGAAGTTAATTAGAGTATAATACTATAGACATTTACCATTATTTAAGGGAGTAATTGGCATTTTTTCTGCCAACGATTTACTTCGTTTGAATTCTGAAAAGGTTGAAATAGAATATTGAAGTGCAAAAAATGTTGGTTTTGAGTCTTGAATATTTTTTTGTCCTTTGTATACTCTGACATTTAATCTGGGCATTTTTATCCTCAAGGTTCAGGTTCATTTCTATTAGTAATTTCGGATTCAAAACTTTGAAGTTCCCAAATTGGATCAAATATTTGACTAATTATTACACTCGAAAAAGATGGCAACTACCTGGTAATGATTCTATATGCGAGCATTGAAAAATACAATGATACATGAATTCAAATACTTTTCAATATGTTTTTATCACTTTAATAACCAAATTAAACGCCAAACAGATGCAGTAAATTAGTTGTAACTTCCAATCTTAAGGAGTGTCAAACGAGATTAGGGTTAATTAGATTTATTTGGCTTAATATTCAATCTCTGGGCACTTTAAAGGAAGTCATTAGGCTTCCTTTTTTATTTATTATCAGTTCGTTACAAATATTCATCTCCGCAATAACTTCAAAAGTGGAAACATGATGAAAACATTCCCGGGTTAAACATTCATTTTTCAATACTAAGACAATTGGATTACGTACATTAGTAACATCAAGATATGTACCTAAACACAAACTGACTTATTGAAATAGAAAGAAAACTATACTCATGAGCTATAACTAATAGAGCATTATGTCGTACCTAAAAACAAAAGCACCTGCTTTCAGCCAACCAAAAATCACTAATTATGAAATCCACCTTTCTGTTTTCCGTATTTGTATTATTTTTCATAACGACACAAAGCCAGACCAATGACTATAGAACTTTTTCCCTGGGTGTTGAAAAGGAATACCCTACTCACAAGAAAGCGTTTGTTTTTAAGCCAAACAAAACATTGAAGATTATGACCTCAGATAATAAGAAATACGCTTCAGATCATTATACATTTTCAGACAAATTCATCGTCATGGACATGAAAGACACCATACTTTTTGATAATATTTCATGGATAAAAGGCAGTGTTTATGGCGATAAAGGTCGAAAAATTGCAGGAGCAACAATAGCATTATGTGCTGTTGGATCAGGATCTTTAGCGACAATTGTTGTTGCATTTATGGGCGGGGCAGTAATTTTCACCACTACTCCATTTATTGCAATGACATATGGCGGGATCAAATTGGCTGGTGCACGAAAATTTTGGAGAATGCAAGATTGCTATGTTAAGGTAATTGAACGACAGAAACCATGATTTTACAAAAGGGGGCTAAGGTTTTTTGAATTTGGAAATAGTTAAACATTTTATCAACTAATTTTGATTTTTTGGCTGCCAGATATCCAAAACAAAAATACCCGGACAGTCTTGCTGCCCGGGTATTTTTGCTTCACATGTTATTTATAAAGTTATTTATAATGGCTTATAATCGAACCAGTCAAAGTAAGCTTTTGCCTTGGTTTTGTGGCCATTTCCGGTTGCAAAGAGTCCGATGTAGTTTCCGGTAAATCCGCCAGCTACTTCCGAAGAAAGGAAATAGGTGTCACATTTTCCCAATTCAGTGAAATCGTCTTTTCCCTGTGCATAGTAGAAGGTATAATAATCGCGCGAGCCAAGCACCTTCAGTTTTACACTGCCCGATTTCAAAGCAACTGATTTTCCTGAGCTGAAATAAAATCCTCCGAGTCGGTTGCTGATGCTTAAAACCTTTTTGCCTCCCTGAATTTTTACTGAAAGTTTGTAATGATGTGTGTTGTTCATCAACACAGTTATGCCGGCTTCGTCATTTTCTCCGGAAAGATTGAATTCCATTTCGGTAGAGGCTTCAAAATCGAAATGTTCCTGACGACGGCCAAGGAAAGTTGGCGTATCGGCCCAATCCAAACCTACCTCGGTGGCTTTCAAGGTTAAAAACCCTTTCTTTTCAGTGAGTGAATAATTTTCGCGAACCGGATTCCGCAGATAATTCCATTCGAAACCCAATTTGGAATCGTCGAATTCGACTCTTTTAATCTCATTCTTAAACGGAACCTGAGGCAATGTTTTTACTTTCATATCCAGATCAATGGTTCCATTTCCGTTCACAACCGGCCAGCTGTTTTCGGTCCATACCACCGGAGCTAAATAAGTTTCGCGTCCCATAATATGGAAACGTCCTTTGGCCGGACGAAAAGCTAAACAAACCATCCACCAGCTGCCGTCGGCTGCCTGAACAAGGTCGGCATGGCCGGTACCCTGAATCGGTGATTCCTGTTTTTCTTCATCGGCATGAGTCAAAATCGGATTGGCAGGATTGCTCATGTATGGACCCATCAGCTCTTTGCTTCGTGCAATGGTTATTTTGTGACCATATTCAGTTCCGCCTTCAGAAATAATCAGGTAATACAATCCCTCTTTTTTGTAAATGTGTGGTCCTTCGGCATAACGTCCTCCGGTACCGCGCCAAATGTGACGCATTTCGCCGATCCGCCTTCCGGTTTTGATATCGATCTGATTCATTTGAATTCCCATCTTTCCATCGGTATTGCAAACGTAAACTTTTCCGTTTTCAAAATAGAGGTCAGGATCAATACCTGTGGTTTCAACCTTGATTGGCTCAGACCACTCGCCTGCAGGATTGGTGGTGGTTACGATAAAATTGCCCAATCCGCTGACGTTTGTTGTAATCATATAGAAAACACCCTCGTTATACCGGATGGTGGTGGCATAAATTCCACCTGAAGCACCACATTTTTGCAAAGGCAACTGCGAATCACGGGTAAGACAGTACCCTATTTGTTCCCAGTTAACAAGGTCTTTGCTGTGAAAAATTGGAACTCCGGGAAAGTATTCAAAGGAACTGTTCACGATATAGTAGTCGTCGCCCACACGGCAGACACTTGGATCGGGATGAAAGCCCGGAATTATAGGATTTTGGTAGCCGTTCTGGCTAAAACTAAATGAAGAAATTCCTATCAGCAGGAGGAGTATTACCGATTTAAAAGATTGATTCATAGTTGGTTATTTTTGGTTGTTTGGTTGTTCTCTTTTTATTGGGCGGCAAAAACTTTCGGTTGGACATTAACTTTCGGTGTAAAGTTAGATGAACAATTGAAAATATTTCATGCAAATATCCTCCGAAATAAAAAAAAGGCTCAATAAATTATTCGCTTCCCGGATTTCTGTATAAAAACTTGAATTACTTTTATCAATCAGAAATAAATGACAGGATTTTGAGATGTAAAGATAAGTGTTAAATTTACATTTTATTTAAAAGTCAAGCCAAACGCAGAAACAGTAAGCTTAAACACAACTCATCTTAACCAATGCGGATATGAAACGAATTTATCTAAGTGCCATTCTTCTTGTTATAGGTTTTGGCTTTGCAAATGCACAATATTCAGTCGTGTCGCCACATTCGCTGGCCGAGGCCAAAATTGAAGTCGGGAAACAAATAATTTACAGCGTTTATTTTAACGGGAAACCGGTTCTGACTAATTCGACCATTCGTTTTGAATTCAATCAGGCTCCTCCTTTGGGCGACGATATGTTGGTTCTGAAAACAACTTCCAAAGAAATCAACGAAACCTGGACTCCTGTTCTGAAGCGGAAATCAACCATTCTGAATAATTGCAACGAACTGACTATCCAATTGCAGGAGAAGAAATTTCCACGACGTTTGATTAACCTGGTATTCCGTGTTTTCGACGATGGAGTAGCTTTCCGTACTGAATTTGTGGGACCTGACAATCGGCATGAATATGTAATGACAGACGAACTGACTACGTTTAATTTTATTGCCGACCACGATTGCTGGGCTACCAACGATGGTTCGTTCCGTTCATCCCAGGAAAATGAATATTTCAAACGCAGGCTTTCTGATCTGACTGATCAGATGGTGATTGGACTTCCGATGACTGTAAAAGTGGCCGATGATTGTTATGCCGCCATTACCGAAGCTGAAATTACCGATTACGCCGGCATGTACCTGAAACCCGGTCATTCCAAATCAGGTTTTGCTGTTCGCTCACATCTATCGCCTTTACCAAAAGAAAGTGATAACGGATCAAAAGTGAAATTTACATTTCCGCACAACACCCCATGGCGGGTGATTATGCTGGGTTCAACACCCGGTCAACTGCTTGAATCGGAAATCATCATGAACCTGAACGAACCTTGCGCCATTGCCGATCCGTCATGGATCAAACCGGGCATTTCGTCCTGGGATCACTGGTGGAGTGGCGAAGTAAAAATGGATAACGAAACCAACAAGAAATACATTGATCTGGCTTCTGAAATGGGCTGGCCATACCAACTCATCGATTGGCAATGGTACGGACCGTTCAATACTCCTGAAGCGAATATCACTAAACCCGCAGTACACATTGATATGCCCGTAATTTTGGCCTATGCGAAAAGCAAAAACGTAAAATGCTGGGTATGGATTTACAGCTCGGATGTCACCCGATCCGACTGGGATAAAGCTTGTGCCGTTTACGAAAGCTGGGGAATTGCCGGCGTTAAAATCGATTTCATGGACAGCGACGATCAGGAAATGGTAAACTGGTACCGAAGGGTGGTGACTACCGCTGCCGCACATCATCTGATGGTCGATTTCCACGGAGCCTACAAACCCGACGGATTCCGTCGTACTTATCCAAACCTGGTTACCCGCGAAGGGGTGATGGGCAACGAATACAACAAATGGTCGCTTCGGGTAACTCCGGAACACATGGTAACCTTGCCTTTTACCCGCATGCTGGCGGGTCCGATGGACTTTACTCCCGGAGGATTCCTGAACCGCACTCCTGAAAAATTTAAGAATGGCTCTCCGGCACAGGTGCAGGGAACCAGAGCACTTCAGCTTGCCCAGTTTGTGGTATATGACAGTCCGTTTATGGTGGCCTGCGATGCTCCTGAAAATTACAAAGAACAGACAGGTGTCGAATTCCTGAAAAAAGTAAAAACCATGTGGGATGACACCAAAATTCTGAACGGACAAATCGGTGAGTTCATCACCTCGGCCCGGCGTTCAGGAAACGAATGGTTTATCGGTTCAATGACCAACAGTGAATCCCGAATACTTGAAATCAAACTGGATTTTCTGGGCGAAGGAAAATATAGACTGGTAGCTTTTGAAGATGCTCCGGATGCCACAATCAATGCAGAAAATGTTTTGAGAACATCCAAATCAGTGGTGAAAGGCGATGTGGTAAAAATTAAAATGGCTCCCGGTGGTGGCTATGCTGCCTGGCTGGAACCGGTGAAATAATAAAGTTCGGAGTGAACTAAAATTCGAAGTGCCTACAGTTGGGAAACGACTGTATAATGGTTAATGAATAATAGGGCATTCTTTCTCCCCCTCTTTCGGAGGGGGTTGGGGGGAGGCTTTCAAACTAAAGAATATGCTCGAACAATTAAAAGAAGAAGTCTGGAAAGCCAATCTCGATCTGGTGAAACACGGATTGGTTATTTTCACCTGGGGCAATGCCAGCGGGATCGACCGTCAGCATGGATTGGTGGTGATCAAACCCAGCGGAGTTTCATACGATACGATGAAACCATCGGATATGGTCGTTCTTGATTTGTATGGCAAGGTGGTTGAAGGAAAACTGAACCCATCAAGCGATGCGCCAACTCATTTGATTCTATACCGTCAATTCCAGAATATCGGGGGAATAGTCCACACCCATTCCGAATGGGCAACCAGTTGGGCACAGGCAGGCAGAGGGATTCCAGCCATAGGAACCACTCATGCCGATTATTTCTACGGTGAGATTCCCTGCACCCGTAAAATGACTGAGGCAGAAATCAGTGGAGAATATGAATTAGAAACCGGCCGGGTAATTATCGAACGATTCAAGGGATTGGATCCGGAAAGTATACCGGCTGTTCTTGTCAACAATCATGCACCATTCACCTGGGGAAAGAATGCGGATGATGCCGTTCACAACGCCGTTGTATTGGAAGAAGTAGCTAAAATGGCCTTCCGGAGTTTTAATCTGAATCCTGAAACCACCATGGATCAGGTTTTGCTTGATAAGCATTTCCTTCGGAAACATGGTAAGGACGCATATTACGGGCAGAAATAATATTTTACACAAATTGTAAAGACGCACGGCCGTGCGTCTCTACCCAAAATAATAACCTAAATAATATAAAATGAGTCAACCCAAATTTACCATCGGACTGGATTACGGTACCGATTCAGTTCGTTCGCTGATTGTGAATGTTGAAAACGGCGAAGAAGTAGCCAGCGTAGTTTATGAATATCCCCGCTGGAAAAAACAGTTGTATTGCGATGCGCCAAACAACCGGTTTCGTCAGCACCCGAAAGATTACCTGGAAGGCATGGAATATACTATTGTTGAAGCTTTGAAAGCGGCTCCGGCCGGAGTGGCTGAAAATGTGGTCGGTATTTCGGTTGACACCACCGGATCGACTCCGATAGCAGTCGACGAGAAAGGAATCCCGCTGTCGCTGACCACCGGATTTGAGGATAATCCAAATGCGATGTTTGTACTTTGGAAAGATCATACCGGCGTGAAGGAAGCCGATGAAATCAACCATTTGGCAAAAGAATGGAATGTCGATTTCACCAAGTTTGAAGGTGGCGTGTATTCGTCGGAATGGTTTTGGGCCAAATTACTCCATGTCATCCGTGAAGATGCCGGTGTTTACCGCGCAGCTTTTTCGTGGGTCGAACATTGCGACTGGATTCCAGCCATCCTGACCGGCAATACCAATCCAAAAACGCTGAAACGCTCACGTTGCGCAGCAGGTCACAAAGCCATGTGGCATGAAGCATTTGGCGGTTTACCAACCGACGAATTCCTCGAAAAACTGGATCCGCTGCTGAGTGGATTGAGAGACCGCTTGTTCAAAGAAACGTTTACCTGCGATATTTCCGCCGGAACTTTAACTCCGGAATGGGCAGCAAAACTTGGATTATCAACCAAGGTGAAAGTTGGTGTTGGCGCGTTTGATGCTCACCTGGGCGCAGTTGGCGCCGAAATTGAACCGTATTTCCTGAGCAAGGTGATGGGAACTTCAACCTGCGACATGCTGATTGCCCCTATGGAAGAAGTCGGAGACAAACTGATCAGCGGTATTTGCGGCCAGGTTGACGGTTCTATCGTTCCCGGAATGCTGGGAATGGAAGCCGGACAATCGGCTTTTGGTGATATTTATGCCTGGTTTAAAAATGTGCTTTTGTGGCCTGCCGAACAGATTATTTCGGGCAGCACACTCATCGACGAAGCAACAAAAACGAAAATGATTGATGAAATTTCTTCGAAGATTATTCCTGAACTGACGCGGGCTGCCGAATTGATTCCGATTGAAGATAGCGGCATTGTGGCGCTCGACTGGATGAATGGCCGCCGGACTCCGGATGCCAATCAGAATCTGAAGGGAGTGATTTCCGGATTGAATTTAGGTTCGGATGCGCCGCGCATTTTCCGCGCTTTGGTTGAAGCCACAGCTTTCGGGTCAAAAGCGATCATCGATCGTTTTATCAGCGAAGGAGTTCGCATCGACGGAGTCATTGCGCTGGGTGGAGTGGCCAAGAAATCACCATTTGTCATGCAGATTGTTTGCGA
>CAIPKZ010000490.1 GCA_903865775.1 uncultured Prolixibacteraceae bacterium
AAACATTCGGATATTATGAATGGCGGCGAACTGACTTTTGTAATGGCTAACAAACCCAATAAAAGCTGGGGTGTAGGGCAAAAAAACGAACCGTTTACTTCTATAACCGACAACCTTATCGTTCCGGCTCCGGCTATCCTGGATGCAACGAAATCTTTTAAAGATAAAAAGGAAATCAGCATAAGCGCCATTCCCGGTTCCACCATTTTCTATAGTCTGACTGGTAATGATGGCAAAATCTCAACTCAAACCTATCAAGGTCCATTCACGATTAATCAATCAACAAAGCTTAACTTTTATGCCCAGAAATCCGGAAAGTCGAGCATTTGGGTTTCGTCGGAATTTGTAAAAATGACTGATGACAAGGACATTAAATTAACTTTTCCTCCTGCAAATCAGTATTCGAGTGGTGGAGCCAACAATTTGATTGACGGCATTCGTTGTTCGCCTGATTTCAGGATAAATGGCTGGCTTGGTTTTGAAAAAGTAAATCTCGAGGCAATAATCGATTTTCGCGAAGTAAAATCATTTACCACTTTTGGCGCAGGATTCCTGCAGGATATTAATTCCTGGATTTTTATACCATCGCAACTCGAATTTCTGGTTTCCGAAAATGGAGTTGATTACAAATCAGCAGTTGTGATTAGGAACAATGTCCCACAGGACAAAGAAGGAACCATACTCAAAACCCTGGTTACCAAAACCACTTCTGCTACCAAGGCGCGTTTTGTAAAAGTTATTGCTACCAATATTGGCAATTGTCCTCCCGGGCACAAAGGGAATGGTGGACCGGCCTGGATGTTTTCAGATGAGATTATAATTAATTAATGAGAGAACTTGAAAATTTGAAAATGAGAGAATTTGAAAATGAACGTGCTGAAGTAAAATGAATCTGAGTTGGGGCAAGGTTATATTTTGATAAATTTGATTTTATGAAAGAATGGAATAGTGCAACATGTTTGAAAACAATTAAAATGGTTTTGCTATGGGGAATTTTGCTTCTGGCCTCTTTTCCTGTTGATGCACAACTGATTAAGGACAGCAAAACCCTGGCTGATATGCAGATTCAGTTGCAGAAACAGCAACTTTTGGCTTCGGGCAGGAGTCAGCAGCTTTTTGAGGTGTTCAAAAAGCCTTTGACAGTTGACGAAAAACAAGCCCTGGAATATTTGTATGCATACATGCCACTAAGCGATTTGGCCGATTATGACGGGGATTTTTTCTTTCAGCAAACAAGAGCCACTCTGACTGCTAAAAATGAAATGTCCTGGGGTACACAAATTCCTGAAGATATTTTTCTTCACTTTGTATTGCCTCCGCGCGTGAACAACGAAAACCTCGACCTTTTCAGGATTGCGATGTACCCTGAAATTAAAACCCGGATTGCCGGTCTGAATATGCACGATGCGGCTCTGGAAATCAACCACTGGTGCCACGAAAAAGTTACCTATCGCGGATCCGACGAGCGCACAAGTTCGCCTTTAGCCTCGATAAAAACATCTTTTGGCCGCTGCGGTGAAGAATCGACACTTACTGTTACAGCGCTCCGGACTGCCGGAATTCCTGCCCGCCAAGTTTATACACCACGGTGGGCACACACCGACGACAACCACGCCTGGGTTGAAGTTTGGATTGATGGGAAATGGCATTTCCTCGGCGCCTGCGAACCCGATCCCGAACTTGATATGGGATGGTTTGCCGAACCTGCCCGCCGTGCCATGCTGGTACACACGAGGGCTTTTGGCGCTTACAACGGCAACGAACCTGTAATCGACAACCAGCAATGTTTTGCAGAGTTGAACCTGATCCAAAATTATGCAGCAGCAAAACCTATTTTTGTTAAAGTAACTGATACCGATAACAAACCAGTAAGGGATGCAAACGTCGAATTCCAAATTTATAATTACGGTGAGTTTTACCCCATTGCAAAAGGAAAAACGGATCAAAACGGCTTAAGCTCAATAATTACCGGACTTGGCGATTTGCTGATCTGGGCTTATCAAGGCGACAAATGGGGATACAAAAAGATTTCGGTCGATAAGATGGATTCGGTTACGGTTATTATTTCAGATAAACACACGACCGGAATAACGGAGGATTTTGATTTTGTGCCGCCTGTTCAAAAAACGCCCTTGCCTCAATTAATCAGCCCGAAAGTTGCTGAAAACAACACAAGGCGGCTACACGTTGAAGATTCGATCCGGACA
>CAIPKZ010000491.1 GCA_903865775.1 uncultured Prolixibacteraceae bacterium
ACATCTAATTTACTATGACCTGAATTACTGAATGCCTTTCGGGTTGAACGTGAAATAAAGTATAACAGCAGTCCAAACACCAGCATAAAACCAAACAGGCATAAAAACTGGTACAGGCTTGTTTTAACAACCTGAACAATGAAATTATATGAACTTTGCAGGTTATCCATTGATTCGGATTTCTAAAATGACACCATTTTTCTCTGATTCAAAGTAAAGCCTAAAAAAGCTTTGAATAGCATATTCAGGATTCAATTAGCGAAAATAATTTCAAATTATCATCTTCGATGACGACGAAATACCTGTTGTAGAGGGAACCATTTATTGGGGATGGCCTTTGGGAAATGGCAGAATTTCATTGGTTGAAGAAATTCATCCGTAATGCAAAATCGCAAAGTGGGTGCTAAGTTTTTCAATCGGTTATAGAACGGCTGGCGTAAGTTCGTTTTGGGCTGAAGTTCTTCGTATGAAAGTTTCTGCTAAATTTGAACTGCGGTACTTCAATTAAATTGTTGTTCTAAAAACCCTGCACTTCACAAATAACCAGACTTTTGCATTACAATATTATCAATCAGAAAATACCTCATAAGAATGGAAAATAAAAAAGAGTTGACATCAGGACAACATGAAGAATTAATGAAAGCATTAAAAGACCGTTTTGAAAAAAACATAAACCGCCATAAAGATATTGAATGGGCAAACGTACAGACAAAACTGGAAGCTCATCCGGAGAAACTGTGGTCGCTCAGTGAAATGGAAAAAACGGGCGGTGAACCGGATGTTGTAGGTCTTGATAAAAATTCGGGTGAATACATTTTTTACGATTGTTCTCCGGAAAGTCCAAAAGGTCGCAGAAGCATTTGTTACGACCGCGAAGCACTGGAATCAAGGAAAGAATATAAACCGGAAAATAACGCTTTGGATATGGCTGCTAACATGGGCATTGAACTTTTAACAGAGGAGCAATACCGGGAATTGCAGAAGCTTGGAAATTTCGATATGAAAACATCGAGTTGGGTGAAAACACCTTCTGAGATTAGAAAACTCGGAGGGGCGATATTTTGTGATCGCCGCTACGATCATGTCTTCGTGTATCACAATGGTGCGGAATCTTACTATGGTGTAAGGGGTTTCCGTGGCGAGCTAAAAGTCTGATCCCGATCGCTATCTGGATTGCACAAATAGCTAAATTTAAATCTGAAATCGTTTCACCTGAGAACGGATTAGCTGAGCGAAAAACCAAATCCCGGATGCCGGCACACACATACAAAACAAGGCAACAGCATTAGAAAGGTGCATCTCAAAGTTGTCTCCTTCCAGAATTCTGATCTAAATTATCTATTAAACTCAGCAATAAATACTTCCTTTGCAGATCGTGCTTTTGCACGGTCAAAAAACTTTTTGACTTTTGAACGGTTATGTTTCTGCAGACAGTTTCTTGCAGGTAGCACTGTTGCTCCTTTTTCTTTACTTTATATGGAGCTGAAGCTTGTCAGCTTACTTTGATTAACACCAATGAATTACATTTAAAAACAGTTAAAACCTATGGATACTCAACCCCAAAAAGAACCGGCAAAAGGCATGAAAATACTTCCCCGGATCATCATTGGTACCATTGTGATCATCGGGTTAATTTTCCTGGCAAAAGAAGTCTGGTTCGCCATTCATCATGAAGAAACGGATAATGCTCAGATCGAAATGAGATTGGTTCCCATTCTTTCAAGGGTTTCCGGTTACGTGGATAAAATTTATGCCGACGACTATTCGACCGTAACCAAAGGGCAACTGCTGTTGGTGGTTGATTCTGCTGAACTGACATTGCAACTTCAGGAAATGCAGGCTGATTACACGCAATCTCTTTCGGATATCGATAATGCCAGAGCATCGCTCATTAATGCTGAAGCTTCGCTGGCCTCTTCCAAAGGAAACTTAGAGGTGATCAAATTACGACTGGCTAAAACTACAAGTGACCTGAAACGGGATAAAAGCCTGTTCGAAGGAAATGCCATTACTCAAAAACAATTGGATGATACTCAGTCGAATTTCGATGTTACATCCATGCAGCTTGAAACAAGCCGGATTGATGTACGGGTAGCCCAAACTCGACTTGCAGTGTTAAGTTCCCTGGTTAATAAAACGATAGCACAGGCAGAAATTAAAAAAGTCCGTATTGATCAGCAACGTTTGAAACTTTCATACTGCCGTATTTATGCCATCGCGGATGGCAAACTGGGAAAAAGAAACATCGACGAAGGACAATTCATTCAGGCAGGATCGCCTCTTTTTACCATTGTGAATACACAAAGCCAATGGGTGGTTGCAAACTTCAAGGAAAGCCAGCTGAAAAATGTAAAGGTCGGACAAATCGTATATCTTAAAATTGACGGTTATCCAAGCCTTGATGTTCAGGGTAAAATTGTTTCCATATCGGATGCGACAGGAGCCAAATTTTCGCTGCTTCCTCCCGACAATGCTACCGGAAATTTTGTTAAAGTCACCCAGCGGGTTCCGGTGCGAATAGAAATTTTGGATGAGTCAAAATACAAAGATTTGCTCCGGGCAGGAATGAGCGTGGTCGTATCTGTTCCCCTTTAAAAATAACCATGGAATCTCTAAGTAAGACGGCGAAAATCTTCATCGCGATCACAACAATCTCGGCTGCCATCATGGAGCTGATCGATACATCCATTGTGAATGTAGCGCTGAACCAAATGGCCGGAAACCTCGGTGCTTCCATCGAAGACATAGCCTGGGTCATAACTTCATACGCCATTGCCAATGTCATTATTATTCCGATGACCGGTTTTCTGGCTGCTTATTTCGGCCGATTGCGCTATTACATGGCTTCCATTGCAATTTTTACCGTAGCATCCGTTCTTTGCGGCACATCAACCACCTTATGGGAAATAGTTTTGTGGCGATTTGTTCAGGGATTGGGCGGAGGTGCGCTGCTTTCTACTTCACAGGCTATTCTTTTTGAGACCTTCACCGGAAAACAGCGGGGAATGGCAGCAGCTTTATTCGGCATGGGCGTGGTACTCGGACCAACACTCGGACCAACAGTTGGTGGAATTATCATCGACAGCTATTCCTGGCCGTTGATTTTCTATATCAATGTTCCTTTCGGAATCATCGCAAGTATGCTTGCCTATCGTTTTATACCACCAAGAGCTGTCACCCATTTCAAACCCAGTATCGACTGGTCGGGAATTTTCCTGCTTACCATTGGTTTAGGGGCTCTGCAATATGTACTTGAACGGGGCGAGGCAGAAGACTGGTACGATTCGAGATTAATCATCGGACTGACCATTGTCTCAGCTGTTGGCTTGATCACGTTTATCTGGTGGGAACTGCAACAGAAAGAACCTGTTGTTAACCTTCGTATTTTGAAAGACTGGAACCTGGCCATTACCACATTGCTCACATTTATTGTCGGATTTATCTTATTTACCTCGGTGTTTATTTTCCCACTGATGTTACAAAGGGTTTTAGGTTACACCGCCTATGAAACAGGTATCACGCTTTTGCCGGCATCCTTTTTATCCCTGATTATGATGCCTTTCATTGGGAAGATGCTGCAAAATGGTGTCCGACCGCAACTGTTTGTGACCCTCGGATTTATAACCCTTATGGGCTTCGGAATATTGATGTCACAGGCAGATCAGAATGTAAGCTCAAGTTTCTTTGCCCTGCCTTTGATGATCCGCGGTGCCGGACTCGCCTTTCTGTTTGTGCCGCTGAATGCCATGGCAGTTGCAGGATTGCAGCCCAAAGACATCCCACAGGGAGTTGCCCTGAACAACATGATGCGTCAGTTGGGAGGATCATTCGGAATTGCCATCATCAACAATTACATTGCTCACCGGGTAGCCATTCACCGGACCGACCTGATCAGCAACATTTACAGCGGAAGTGCTCAGTTTACTGAACGTTATAACCAGATATATCAGGGATTGCAGTCGAAACTTCCCATTCAAGCCAATTTACAGAATCAAACTTACCAGGTAATCGAGCTCACGGTAATGAAACAATCCTTTTTGCTGAGCTACCTCGATGCTTTTCTTTTCGCCACACTTTTTATCTTATTCGCCTTTCCGCTGATTCTGCTGGCCCGGAAAAACCGCAAACTGAACAAGTTGACGATGTTAGCCGCTGAAGAAGTTTAAAATATATTAAAAAACTGAATTAATTTTTGCACACTATGAAAGTCCTGATTTTATTGCTCACAATCGTCCTTTCGGTTTATCAAATATCTGCACAGGAACTTAAGGTTCCGGCGGAGCTAAAAACACTGGTGGAACAGTCTTTCCAAAAATATCCAAAAGTGGGTGAAATGAATGACCTGGTTCGCCTTAATGAAGTGAAGGTGGAGCTTGGAAAAACAGCCTATTTCCCAACGGCTATGGGCGATCTCTCGTATCGGAAACAATATCCGACCCCAGCAATACTTTTTCCTGACGGAAATGGTCAGACTCAGGAAGTACGAATACAGCCGGCTGACAATTACAATGCATCCATTGTCCTGGCCCAGCCCTTGATCGATTTGCGTGTCAATTCGTTATTGAACAAGGCGAAAAGTGACCTGGACATCTCGAAAGACAATCTGGAAGGTTTTAAAATAACCCTCGCTTACCAGGTTGCGCAGATCTATTATTCCATTATTTTTCTGAATAAAAGTCTGTCGGTTCAGCAGGAACAGATCAGGTTGCTTCAATCCACTTTAAAGCAGATTAGTGTAAAAGTAAAGAATGGAGATGCCCTGAATTATGATCTGGTCTCGACCCAGGTAAAATATACCAATGCCGGAAATTTTTATACTGATTTGAAGGCACAGCTCGACAAACAGTACAATATGCTTGGAATGCTGACCGGCAATTCAGGAAAAGATTACCTGAACGATACTAGTTTTAATTTGTCGGCTTTCAACCTGGTGACCGATTCAGTTTCAGCCCTGGCATACCGTAACAATCCTGACATTCGTATTGCCGGAGATAAAATCAGATCGACCGGCTGGGACATTGTTACTGCTGAGCGCAGCCGTCTTCCTGTTCTAAACCTTCAGGCTGGACTTGGCTACAAAAACGGGTACATGCCACATATTGAAGATATTAACTTTAATTATTTTGCCGGACTTGGTATAACAATACCCATTCTTTCCGCTTCACGCCCTGCGTTCCAGCGAAAACTGGCACTTATTAATCACGATGCTTCGAAGCTGGCACTCGAAACGCAGAAACTAGTATTGAATAAAGACCTATTGAATGCGCTTGATGATATCCGCCGGAATCAGAAAAAGCTAGCCAGTGCTGATACTTTGATCAATCAGGCGCAAATGGCTCAGGACCTTGCCACCGACCGCTACAAGTATGGCGTGATTACTAACCTTGAACTGTTGACCGCTGTTTCAAATTCCAAAGAAGCACAGTTGAGTCAACTTCAGTTCGAATACAACCTTTTGCTTTCAGGCATGGATTTGTGCAGACTGGCTGGTATACGTTGGTGGTAAATTGATAAAAACCCATTCTTCACTGGGAAACGCTATCTTCAATCGAATGGTGAAAGTCGCTGCAATTTTTAAAACCAAATGCCGGAAAAATATATCTTTGCCATCAAATTATAAAAATGGCCAAACTAGATATTACAATCACCGGCGACCTGGGAAGTGGTAAAAGCAGCGTTGCAAGGGTCTTGTGTGAAATACTAAACTTCAAATATATTTCCACCGGTAGCATCCAACGTCAGATTGGTAAGGAAAACGGGATGAATACGTTGGAACTGAATTATTTTTCAGAAAAAAATCTGGATATTGACAAGTACATCGACGATCAGGTAATCAAAATAAATGATGAAGAGGATTCCTATATTCTGGACTCCAGAATGGCCTGGCACTTCATTCGAAAATCATTTAAAATATATTTGACTGTCGATCCAATGGTCGCGGCCCAAAGGGTAATTGCAGACAATCAGCGGCAAGGTGAACCCATGATTGAGGATGCTCACGAAAAATCGTTAAACCTGCTGGAACGGAGAGCCGCTGAGGATAAGCGTTTCAAGTCAATTTACGGTGTGGATTGCGGCGATTTAAGAAATTACGATTTGGTAATTGATACCACAAATTCAGGCATTGAAGAAATCGCAAAAATGATAGTCAGAAATTATAACGATTTCTCAAAAAACGTTTCAGAAAAATGGTAATGATGGAAATCGTTGACTATATGGCATTTCTATCGAACAGACTCTTCGGTCTCGATCACTCTCTGTATTTGGAATGATAATTCAGGAATTTTATTTTTTGCAACATCCCAAACAATTGAATAGTTCACACCCATGTAGTCATGAATGAGCCGGTCTCGCATACCAGCCATGTTCTTCCAATTAATCGAAACCCATTTCAATTTAAAATCTACTGGTATTTTTTTTGTGGCTTCACCAATAATTTCATGGCTTCTGACAACAGCTCTCTTTAGTGTTTCGTTGGAAAGTAAAACGTCTTTTTCTGCTTCTGAATCGATTACAGATATAATAAAGAGACATTCGTCCTGAATGTGCCGAAGATATTCCAAAGGTTCTTTAGACATATTGAACCTCCTTTAAAATGGACGGTCCAATGTGCGGACTCAATCCATTTTTAGTGACAATCTCTACTTTTTCATTTCGAAAAAGCAAATCCAGATAATCACACAAGGCCATATAATTGTCGAAATTTTCCCAATCAAGGTCGAAGTCTATTAGCAAATCAATATCGCTCTTTTCTGTTTGCTCATTGCGGACATACGAACCAAAAAGACCAACCGACTGAACCCCGAATTTATGAAGATCAGATTTATGGCTTTTGATGGCGGTTAATATGTATTCTTTCGTTATCATCTGATTTTTGGATCAATAGGAATGACTTAATGAAAAACAAAGATATAAAATTCCGCTAAACCTTTTGCTCCCGATTCGAATACACCTTATACAATTCGAACCAGATAATGCTCGAAAATCCAAGAGCTACGCATACAATGGCTTCAGTGAAACTAATCGCTGTGAATTGAAACATGTCCAGCAGAAATGGCACATTCAGGATTAAAACGAGGAAAAAGGCAGCTCCGCCAACAACCCATTTTACAGTTTTATTGGGAGTTGCAATGATCTTGAATATATTCCGTGTCCATGAACGGTTCGATAAAATCACTGCAA
>CAIPKZ010000492.1 GCA_903865775.1 uncultured Prolixibacteraceae bacterium
AATGAATGTTCCACGTGTTGACGTTGCGCGAAACCACGCGACGGGAAAATTGAAATTGAAGGCGGAACCGTCGATCAGCGGAAAAATTTCTATACGGCCATGTATCATGCACACTTAAGTCCATGCACATTTAGCGACATTGATGGGCAATATCGTGGTGTTGATCACCAGATTCACAAAAGTGAAGGTTCGGTGCATTACACGGTGTTTTCGCTCTGGGATACATACCGCGCGCTACATCCGCTGTTCACCATTGTAGATCAGAAACGGACCACGGATTTCATCAAATCATTGTTGCAGATGTACGACGATGGCGGGCGGCTGCCGATGTGGCCACTGGCCGGAAACTATACCGACGACATGCTGGGCTATCATGCGGTGCCGGTTATTGTGGATGCCTACATGAAAGGAATCCGGAACTATGATGTGGAAAAGGCTTTCAAGGCCGTTAAGCACAGCGCAGAACTCGATAAACTGGGCCTGAAATACTACAAAAAGATTGGTTATCTTCCTTTTGACCGTCAGGGCGAATCGGTTTCAAAAACGCTGGAATATTGCTACGACGACTGGTGTATTTCGCAGATGGCCAGAGCGATGGGGCAGGAATCAGACTATGAAACCTACCACCAGCGCGCGCATTACTGGGAAAATGTGTTTGATCCCTCAGTTGGATTCATGCGTGGAAAAAGCTTTGACCGAACCTGGCTCGCATCGTTCGATCCGTTGGTCAATTCGGCCTATTCCGAAGGAAATGCCTACCAGTACATGTATGTTCCGCACGACGTCGACGGACTTGCGGCCAAATTCGGCAGCGACAAGGCTTTTGCAAACTGGATAGATACCCTTTTCACCCTCGAATCGAAACGCGGCGAACGTGGTTCCATTGGCCAGTACTGGCATGGCAATGAACCGGGACAGCAACTTCCTTACCTGTACAATTATGTGGGCGAAGCCTGGAAAACACAAAAACTGGTCAACCGGATTCTGAATGAATTGTATACCACCGAGCCTGATGGATTGGCCGGAAACGACGACTGCGGACAAATTTCGGCCTGGTACATTTTAAGTTCGATGGGTTTTTATCCGGTAGCTCCAGGGCAAACCATTTATGCCATTGGGTCGCCGCTGTTTGCAAAAACCACGATTCATCTCGAAAGCGGTAAGACATTTGTGATCAAAGCCAACAGCGTATCCAAAGAAAATATTTACATCCAGTCGGCCAGACTGAACGGAAATAATTACACCAAGTCCTACCTGAAGCATGAAGATATTATGAATGGGGGCGAGTTGGTGTTTGAAATGGGCCCGAACCCCAATGAAAACTGGGGAACAGCCAAAGCCGACCGTCCGTATTCCGAAAATGGTGAAGCTGTAGTTCAGCCTCCGTACCTCAAATCCGGAGATTTGTTATTCAACAACTCCACTTTGGTTGAATTGGATTGTGAGACCGAAAACTCGACCATTCGTTTTACTTTGGATGGTTCTGAACCCAATGCAAACTCAACCATTTATTCTCTACCATTCGAAATTAAGCAAACTACAGTTTTAAAAATGAGGGCTTTCAATCAGGCTAAAAAACCGGGGAATCTATATTCATACCAATTTGAAAAAGCCAAACTAAAGGAAGCAGCTCATACGGTTCAGGTGAAACCCGGATTGCAGTACGATTATTTTGAAAAGTTTTTTGTGACCACCGCCGATCTGGATTTAGTTGATCCAATATCTTCAGGAATAACCAGTAAATTCAGCTTCGACGAAAAGAAGCGTGAGAACTATTTTGGTTTCAGATATTCCGGATTTATTAAGGTCCCGAGGGATGGTATTTACACGTTTTACCTGAAATCGAACGATGGAAGCCGATTGTATATCGATGGTGAGGAATTGATTGAAAATGATGCCAATCACGGTGCTGTTGAAGAGCCTGGAAAGGTTGCTTTGAGAGCTGGTCTGCACCCCATCATGATCAAATATATGCAGTGTGGCGGAGGGAAAGCGCTTTTAGTAAGCTGGTCTGGTCCCGGAATCGAAAAGCAGGAAGTGCCTGCTGCTGTGCTATTTTACAAAGTTGAATAAACTAAAAACCCATAAAAATGAAAAACTTCAGACTCGTTTCAAGGACCAAATGGATTACCTTATTGTTTCTTCTGATTGCCGGAAGTCTGGCAGCTCAGGTCAAACTTCCGCCTTTTTTCAGTAACAACATGGTGTTGCAGCAGGGAATGGAGATTCCCGTTTGGGGATGGGCTTCGCCTGACGAAAAAGTTACTGTAAAACTCGACAAAGCCAGTGTTTCTGTAAAAACAGGAAAAGATGGAAAATGGCAAATGAAATTGCCTGTGATGAATTACGGCGGACCCTACACGCTGACAGTAAAAGGAAAAAAACAGATGTCCTTTGAAAATGTGATGGTTGGCGAAGTTTGGGTGTGTTCCGGCCAGTCGAACATGGAATTTCAACTGATGAATGCAAAAAATGGGCAGACTGAAATTGCTGCTTCGAGCCACCCAAATATTCGTTTGTTCACTGTAAAACGCAGGATTTCGCAAACACCGCAGGACAAACTTGAAGAAGGTGAATGGGTTGAATGTTCTCCGGAAACTTCTCCCCGTTTTTCGGCAGTGGCCTACTTTTTTGGCCGGTCGGTTGCTGAAAAACTCAAAGTGTCGGTTGGTTTGATAAATACTTCTTGGGGCGGAACGATTGCTGAAACCTGGACCAGCAACGAAATGATTGCCAAAAATCAGGATTTCGAAAAACAAATGGCTCAATTGAAAAAAATTGATCTCAACGACTATATCAAAACTATTGAAAAGGAAGTAAAAGAGCGGGTTGGCGAATTTTCGACTGTTGACCTTGGTATGCAGGGTGACAAACCTGTTTGGGCAAATCCGGATTTTAATGACAATAGCTGGAAAACAATGCCATTGCCCGGTTATATCGAGAAAAACGGCCTGGAGGGAGTGGATGGTATTATCTGGTTTAGAAAAGAAATAGAACTTAAGCTTGGTGACCTTGATAAAGCAGCCAAATTATACCTTGCCAAAATTAATGATTCGGACCATACCTATTTAAATGGAACACTCGTAGGTTCTACCGACCAGATGGCAGAT
>CAIPKZ010000493.1 GCA_903865775.1 uncultured Prolixibacteraceae bacterium
ACGAAATTCAAAGCGTGGATTCAAACCCGCCTGACATGGCTCGACGGACACATGGTTGGCGGTCCAAATTCCGTCAGTGATTTAGTGACAGATTTCAACTACCGTATTTTTCCAAATCCGACGCATGATTTGCTTTATCTTGAATCGTCATCCGAGATTCAAAGTATGGAAATATACAGCAGCCAGGGAACCTACGTCATGAAAAAGGATGGGTTGGCAGAATATTCCACACAGGTAAATGTATCCGCATTTTCTCCGGGAATGTATCTTATACAGTTGAAAACCAAGAGCAATCAAATTATTCATTCGAAGCTGGTGGTTGATTAGTGCCATTCTATCTATTCCCGAATATTTATCCGTTACTGACCGACAAAATATTTTGAATATACCTGGTATTCCAATATTGGTAATACTTACAGTTATATTTCGCTCCTCTGGAGCTTGATTTCTTTGTCCAGGGGGAGATTCGCTACAAATATTTAGCAACTCTGTTGCTAATGCATTAAGCTGCAGAGCAGCGTAATATTTGTAGCCAGATAGTTAGACAAGAACGCCCAAAGCTACGTAGTAGCGAAATACCTTTCTTCAACTTTTAGTCGGTTTCCATTCGAAAATTTATCTTGCAGTTTTTAGGTTGTGGATGTTCAATTTGCTAATTTTAGCGGTGAACCTAAAAACCGGCTTTATGAAAAAACTATTCTGTGTTTCATTGTTATTTATTGCTTTTTTGGCGCTCCAGGCCCAGCAAATGCCCTTCAGGTATGAAGAATTAACAGCCCCTGATTTTATTCAGGCGGTCGAAAAGTCAGGAAAAACCTGTATTCTGCCCATCGGAGTTTTCGAAAAGCATGGACCACACCTTCCGCTCGGAACCGATCTGTTTACGGCGCGTGAGTTTGCCATTCGCGCAGCTGAAAAAGAATACATTGTCGTATATCCGTGGTATTATTTCAGCCAGATCAATGAGGCAAAACACCAGCCTGGTACAATTGCCTATTCTCCTGAATTAATCTGGAAAATCCTTCAGGAAACACTGAACGAACTGGCCCGAAATGGGTTCGATAAGATAATTATCGTGAATGGTCACGGCGGAAACAATGCCTTCCTGAATTTCTTCGGAATGGCACAATTATCTGAACGTCGTTCGTATAGTTTGTACTGGTTTCGACCCACTGACGATCCTGAAATAGCTAAAAAAGTAGAGGAACTGACTCAGCACGATCCATACAACGCCCATGCCGGGAATGAAGAATCGTCGGTTGAGAAAGCTATTACTCCTGATCTGGTTCATCTGGAACGTGCCGGAATGCAATCCGGAGTTGATCAGGATCGTCTGAAAAACCTGTCGTACGTTTATACAGGAATCTGGTGGTACGCCAGCTATCCGAACCATTACGGCGGCGACGGAACAAAGGCCAACGCGAAAGCTGGCGAATTGGTGATTAATTCTACGGTCGATCAGCTGGTGAAAATGATTCAGGCTGTTAAAAAAGATGAAGTTGTACCTGCACTCCAAAAACAATTTTTCGATGAATCAGAAAACCCAATCAAAACCAAACAATAGGACCAAAAAGCAACTTTTTGATGCCTTTGTCGAAGGAGAAAAAATCGACCGGACCTTATTCCGGCCAATACTGATGCACTTTGCAGCCCGGTTTACAGGAAACACCTATGGGGAATTTGCTTCTGATCACCAGGTGCTGGTTAATAGCAATATCCAAACGATGGAGCATTTTGATTACGATATGGTTAGCCTGATTTCTGATCCATACCGCGAAACTTCGGCTTTTGGCGCGCCGGTAACTTATCTTCCTGAAGCCGTTCCACGCTGCGAAAAACTGATTGTCAAATCATGGGATGATGTTCAAAACCTGCAGCGGCCGGATGTGTGCAAATGTACCCGCACCTTGGACCGAATCAAAGGAGCCGAACTTTTTCAGAAGAAATTGCAGGGAACAGTTCCGGTGGTTGGCTGGATTGAAGGTCCTCTGGCCGAAGCCTGTGATTTGGCCGGAGTGAGCCAGATGCTGATGCAACTGATGATGGATCCGGATTTTTCCAATTTACTGCTTGATAAATGTACCCAAACAGCCAAAGATTTTGCCAAGGCACAAATTGAAGCTGGCTGCGATGTGATTGGAATCGGCGATGCCATTTGTTCTCAGATTGATCCGTTTACCTACGATACCTTTGTGAAAGAGCGCCATCGCGAAATCATTGCCTTTATTCATTCCCTTGGTGCCCGCACCAAATTGCATATTTGCGGCGACATCACTCATATTTTGCCTTTGCTGAAAGAAGTTGAAACCGACATTCTGGATCTGGATTACGATGTGGATATTTCCTATGCGCGTTCGGTAATGGGCGAAAGAACAATTTTGATGGGAAATATAAGTCCGATGGTCGTTCAGAACTCGACAGCTGAAGAAGTAGAACGCTTATCGCGCGAACTGGTTGCCAAATATGGCAATGAACGTTTTATTCTCTCCGCTGGCTGTGAAATTACGGTTGGCACACCGCACGAAAATCTGATGGCGATGCGGAAGGGATGTTTTTGATTTCCAGTAGAGACGCACGGCCGTGCGTCTCTAACTGTTTAAACCCAGTCACCCCGAATTTATTTCGGGGTCTTACATTCACTAGGTTGAGATCCTGAAACCCCGCCTGCCAAGCGAGCGGGCAGGAAGTTCAGGATGACTGGATCAGCGATTTTTGAGATGGAGTAACAATTTCTGCCCTGTTGCCGCTATTGTATACGTGTTTGTTCAAAGAATTTCTCCTGAATGAAAAGGGTAAACCGATCCGGGCTGGCCATTGCCAACAGGGGTTTCGTCGATTTTTACAACAGGACTTACCTCACTTCCTGTGCCAACAATCATCATTTCGTCCATACCGGCCAGCTCTGAACTAAGAATTCCTTCTTCAATGACCGGTATGCCGTTTGCCCGGCAAATTTCCATCACTACTTTCTTGGTAATTCCCGGCAAAATCAGGTTCGAGTCAGGATGCGTATAAACGACACCATCTTTCACGGCCATGAAACTGGAATGAGACCCTTCGGTAATGATTCCGTTGCGGATAAAAATGGCTTCAACAGCATCTTGCTCATGGGCGTTTTCCGCAGCAAGAACATTGGGCAGCAGCGATATCGACTTAATGTCGCAACGCAGCCAGCGAATATCCTCCGTTGTGATTACTTTAACCCCATTTTCAAGCTGATCCCATTTTGAAGCAAACGGAAAGGCAGTAGCATAAATCGTTGGGTTCATGTTCTCGGGGAAGTGATGGATCCGGGTGCGACTTCCACGGGTAATTTGGAGGTAAATACCTGCTTCCTGACTGGCCAGTCCGTTTTGTTCCAGAAGCGATTGAAATACCGTCTCCAGCTGATTGAAACCATTAAAATCAATACGGATTTCGCGCAGACTTCTTTTGAGCCGCTCCATGTGATCAGCATACCGGAAAGGCTTTCCTTCATAATATTTAATCACTTCGTAAATGCCGTCGGCAAAGTTAAAACCACGGTCTTCGGGCGAGATCGCCGCTTCCGTTTTTGGAATCAGCTTGCCGTTGAGGTATATCGTTTCGCTCATAGTTGATGAGTTATTAATAATCAAATCTAAAGTAAAAGAAAATGCTTCACAGATGCAAAACCAATAAGCTCCCGTTTCTGCGCTTTCTTAATTCTTTCGGTTTTTCACAAGGTCAAAAATCGCTCCTACAGCAACACCAAAGGCTAAACCCAAGGCAATGCTCAAAGAAGTATTTCCCGAAGAAATTCCATAGGCAGCTCCGAATGCAACTCCAAGAGCAGCTCCAATTCCGATACCATTTCCTGATTTCTTATTTTTGTTTTCTGTCATAATTCAAGTTCGTGTTGGGTTTTATTAATTTTAGTCTGGTTGTTGGTTGCTGTGTCAGTCGAAAAATTGCAGGTAACTTAGGAAGCTACGCGCAAGAGCGGATGTCAAGCCGAAAAGCAGCATGAGTGGAAAGATGCACACCGAAAACCACCCCGAGTACTCGGGGCCGGACTTGCCGGATAACTGATATTATGCCCAATAATTTATTCATTTTCAGAAAAGTTGTTTGTAATAAAATAACTTAATCCTTAATGCATCGAACCGAAACCCCGGTTTCCTTAAAGCTAGTTACTCTGTCAACTTTGCCAGTCTCAAAATTAAGTCCCCAAGTCCATGCAAAAAAAGAGCTACACTCGCATAACGAAGAACTCCACCATATACCATTATTCCCCAAACCGTTAAACGTTCCATAATTACTACGTGAACCTCCAGGTACGGCAGTGAAGCCAGTATTGTTATTTGCTTCAGTATTAGGATTTAACCAATGTATTGTTCCGCTTTCCTTGAGCTTGTTTCCTGCTACGCTCTCTCCTCCCAGAAATGCAATAAGAATTGTCCAGTCTGCATCAGTTGGCAAGTGCCAGCCAATAGGACAAAGCTTTGTATTATTGATTGCATTCCAGTTGTACAAAGCTCCGTAAATATCTTTGTTCGCAATATCATTATCATACCAACAGTAATTAGAAGCGGATAAAGTACCCCAGTCAGTCATTCCTTTTGCGTATGTGATTGCAGTACTATCGTTATATTTGGTTGTTTTCAAGTTTTCAACCATCCAAGTTTGTGTGCCAATGGTCACAGTATGGTATACATTACCATCAATATCTTTTACTGTTATTGTTGTATTGTTATCATCTTTTTTACAGCTATTTGAAAATATTGATATCGTTACGATAAAAATAAATAGACCGAGGCAATTATTTGTCAATTTCATTATCCTATAAACTGGTTTAAAATTAATATTTATCATATCTGCATATTGCCGAGGTCATATTATTGGGCATAACGTTTCGCAACTATAAGCAGGGCGGGATTTTCCCGATGAATTTCCTACGAAGAATTGCATTCCAAAAATTCAATTTTCTGTCAACAAAGCACTTAAACCCGACTTGCGGGTATTTTGCTGTTGTAGGTTAGCCTTTTATTTTACTATTAGTTTATCAATTCCAAGAATCTTGTTGTTCTGCTTAATATGACAAATATAGAATCCTCTTTTCAAATGTATTAAGCCAATCGGATAATTGTCAGTAAAACTATCTTCTATCACAAGGACTCCTAAAGAGTTAAATATCTCAATTTTAAACATTTCATGGTTATCCGCTTTAACTTTCAAAACGGAGGATGTCTCAATAGGATTTGGATAAACATTGTAACTATAAGGAGTTTCAAGCTTTATATCTTGAACTGCATTAACGGAATCCTGCGGGAAAATCATATCGCAGCTAATAAACTTACTATTTAGATACAAAACAGAATTTCCATCTTTAACACAAATTAATTCTCCTGATGATGGGATATACATTCTTGTCAAACTGCCCAAACTCTCAACCCAAGTGATGGAATCTTTAAATACAATGCGTTTAAGCTTTTTATTGTTTATACTAATTGTATCGACATTTAAAACTTTGTCTTTGTGGTAAATATTGTCAAGAACGTAAATATTAAAACTGTCTCCTTTATTTAAATTGAAATCATAAAGTAATACAGTCCTATTGAAATGGAAATCATGTACATAAATCTTCCTTTCAGTAGTATCTTCACGGATAAAGCAAGATACTCTTTCGTTTTCAAGATTGGGTTGGACTTGTTTGGTATAAAACTTACGATATACGGTATTGTTCCAAATAGTATCGCCCTTGAAGTAACATTTCTCTACAAGATAGGTCGTCCCGTCTCCTCCTGTCAACATTAAAGTTTGTACATAGGTCCATTGCTTTGAGTCGCTTATGAATGGCTCATAATTTTGGCCGAAACTCATTCCACACAAAAGAAGCAGGTGTAAAAATAAAACGAATAGTCTTTTCATAGTAGATGCGTCTTTTTTAAGGTTACCTACAACTAGTATATGTCTGACTTTATCAGGCCTATACATATTAATTTGGTTGTATAGGTCTTGTTTTCGTTAGACAATATTTCTGCTAAATTAAAAAACTCTTCCCCGAAATGCCTTGATTTCAGAGAAGAGTTTTCGCAAAATTATCAATGTGTAAACTGTTGGTTTGTAACCGAAACGGCTGAATATACTTTTGCGATAACTTAACCCGTTGTTTACGAAGCGTCATGCTGTCCCGATGCCTCGGGATCGGCATCCCTAAATAAAATGAGACCCCGAAATAAATTCGGGGTGACTGATACCCGCTATTTCAATACTTCGCCCAAAAACAAAAGTGTATGGTTCCAGGCACGCTTGGCCATTACCTCGTTGTATTCCTTCGAGGTCGGATTGGTAAATGTGTGCCCGCAATTGGCATAGGTAATGATTTGCCAGTCGGCCTTTCCATCTTTCATTTCCTGAACCAGTTGGTCGTAAATTTCTTTGGTTACGCCTTTGTCTTCAGCCGGATTTTCAACCAGAACTTTGGTTTTAATCGGCAGGTTAGCCCGTTCCGGAGCTTTCGCAAGTCCACCGTGAATGGAAACAACACCTGCAACATCAAACCCGGCACGAGCAACTTCCAAGGCACCTGTTCCTCCAAAGCAATAGCCAATTACAGCAATCTTACCGCTTTGGGTGCCTGCAGCTTTCAGTTGTTCAAGTGCCAGCGAAATGCGTTTTTGGTAAAGCTGGTAATCGGTTTTAAACTGGGTTGCAATTTTTGCTGCACTCCCAAAGTCGGTCGGAATGTTTCCTTTTCCGTAGATATCGGCTACAAATACAATATATCCTTCCTTTTCGAGAAGAAGTGCTGCGGTTTTGGCTTCGTCGTCAATTCCCATCCAGGCCGGAAGAATGAGTACGCCGGGCAGGTTTTTACCTGCATTTGAGGTAAGCAGTCCATTGAGTTCCTGTGCTCCGTCGGCATAGTTTACCGTCTTAAGCGACTGTGCTGTTATTGATTGAAGTAGTGCCATAAAAACCGAAAGAATTAAAAAATTTTTCATCGCATATAATTTTAATGAATACCAGAATAGTTTCATTTCTGAAACCCCCAACCCAGATCTTTGTTTACTGCAAGTTGTTAAGTTTTCTTAATAACAAGTGAGGGCTTCAGTATTGGAGTGAAACACTGAATAGCATTCAGCAAAAGTCAATCGAGTTTATTCAAGTTCAAACTCCATGATTACCTGTCCAACCCGCTTTTTAATTTCCTGACAGGTAGGATTAAGTTCCTTCGTGGTGAAGGTTCCATGTTTAATGTCGATGCGCTCGAAAACCATGAGATATAGTGCAAAAATAATCTCGAGACTCAGCTGGCCGCGAGGTTCAACATGTGGACGGATCTCCTGAATCATTTCATAGGTTTTCAGGCGGTAAATGTCGGCTACTTCATAAAGTTCGCGAATCAGACTGCGGAAACCGTTTGAGACCGGCTCACCTTGAGCCATTCGGAGCAGTTGCTGACGGTTCAATCCGTATTTGGCAATTAAATCATCGGGGAAATAATTGAGATTATTGAGGTGGTCTTTCTGGAAGTCGCGGATAATATGCACCAGATAACTGAAAATAGCGCAAGGGGTCGCCACTCGTTTGACATCGAAAACAGGCAGCATATATTGTCCATTTTGCTTCGTCAGTCCGCACAAATGCACAAAGATGGAAGCCGGTGCTACCGATGCACCGCCGGCATAATCAATAAAGCTTTCCAGTGTTGGAAATCCATCGTAGTAAATATCGTAAATCATTGACTTGGCAAAGGCTTCGAGCGGCCAGAAAGGAATGCGGAAGCGCTCCACGGTTTCAATCAGTTCGGCCTGTAGCGGATTGTTCTTAGATGATTCAGCAATAGTATTTATCCATCGATAGACATCGGCCTCAAACTGCGTCTGGGTTTCAGGAGCGATGGTTTTGTGCTCGGCTTTGTAGTCATCAATTAAATCATCGATAGACCGCATGAATTTGTAGCAGTTTTTGGCGGCCTCATATCGCTCAGGTTCCCAAAAGTGTGCGGCAATCAGGATGTTGGGATGATCAACTATCTTTTCGAAATTGATGGACTCAAAAATGTCAAGGTAAAGATCGGTTTGGTTTTGAACTGTTGTTCCCATTATAATTTTTAATAAAGTTTTAACGCAAAGTCACAAAGTCGCTAAGGATAATATTTAAAAGGTTCTTCGCGTTTTGGAGTCTTTGCGTTTAAAATTTAATTGCTATTCAATTTTTGTGCATCTTTTAAAATACGTTCACTCGTCAGTTTCGCGGATAAAAGTACGAGCGGAATGCCATTTCCGGGGTGCGTACTTCCTCCGGTAAAATACAAATTTCGATATTTTTTGTGTCGGTTGTGCGGCCGAAAATACCCCATTTGAAAAATTGAATGCGATAAACTTCCGAAAACGGAGCCTCGGGTCACATTGCAGGTACTTTCCCATGTTTTTGGGAGGTAGCAGATTTCAAATTTAATGTGTTCTTCAATGTCTTCCAAACCGGCTTCCTTCAGTCGTTGGATTACACCGGCACGGGCAGTCTGTTTCAAGCTGGCCCAATCCTGATCATATTTTTCATCGAGATGAGCTACCGGAACTATCACTGAAAGCGTGTCGTGATTTTCAGGAGCAGCAGAACTGTCGCTTCGAACCGGTGCATGAATGTAAAAACTTGGATTGTCGGACAGCGATTTGTCTTTGAAAATCTTTTCCAGACCTTCTTTATACGGATCGTTCAGGAATACGCTGTGATGGTCGAGTTGCGGGTAAATCTGATCGACTCCCCAATGGAAAACAATGGCTGAGCAGGAATATTTCATCGTTTTAAAGCGGTTTGCAGCCTTCTTTTCGGGTAGCAAATCGCGGTAAATGTAGGGCAGGTCGGCATTGGCAATCACCAGGTCAGCCTCGATGCTTGTTCCGTCTTCGAGTAAAATTCCTGTGGTCTGATTTCCCATTACCAAAATTTCAGCAACCGGCTTTTTATACTGAAACTGAACTCCCAGTTCGGTGGCAGTTTCCAGTAATTTCTCCACAATGCGGTGCATTCCTCCTTTCGGGAACAAAGCTCCTTCGGCAATTTCGGCACCGGGTAGCATCGAGAAAAATGCAGGTGCCTGGTAAGGATTCTGTCCAACGTAAATGTTCTGAAACGTGAAAGCCATTTGAAGGTGCGGATCTTTAAAATACCTTTTGATATAGTCGGTATGTTTGAGGTAAGTTTTCAGTTTCAGAAGCAGCAGCATACTTTTCAGGTTAACAAACTGGTACAAATGGTAGAAATTTTTGCCTAATAAATCGTTCATCGACAAATTGAAATACTCATATCCTTCCTTCACGTATGCCTGGTATTTGAGAAAACTACCCGGTTCGATGGCTTCGACCTGAGCTTTCATTTTTTCCGGATTGCGGGTAAATGCAAAGTCAGTTCCATCGCTAAAAAACAGCTTGTAAACAGGTTCGAGCGAAGTCGTTTCAAGTTCTTTATCCATATCGAGACCTAAAGCCGAAAATACTTTACGGTAAAGTGAGGGCATCAGCAAAATGGTGGCTCCCAGATCGAAGCGGTGACCGTCTTGAATCATTTGTCCGCAACGACCTCCCGGACTGGCATTCTTTTCATATACTTCAACGGCAAATCCTTGTTGGGCAAGGAAAGTTGCGGTGGCTATTCCTCCAACACCCGCGCCAATAATTACCACTTTCTTCTGTTTTTGCATTTCCTTTTTGTTTTCTGTTTTTCTCCGTGCAACTCAGTGGATAAACAGATTTGTTTTTTACCACAGAGAACAAAGAGGTTTCACAGAATTTATATATTTCTATTCCCCAAATTCCGGAGGAAAAATCACCATGCCCGATACGCCATTCAAGGCACCTTCTATGAGCTCGACTGCCATAAAAACATCGTCGGACGGCAAAGGGATCTGCGTTTTAATTCCCCAACCTGAAGCTTTTCTGTATCCAAAGCGGGGGTAGTATTCCGGATGACCGACCAGAATTACGGATTGAAATCCCAGTTCTCTGGCTTTTTGATGACCTGCACGGATCAGTTGACCGCCAATGCCCATTTTCTGAAATTCAGGAAGAACCGAAACAGGGCCAAGAACCAGCGAATCGAAAGTTTCCAGTCCGTTTTTGATTTGCAGGGGGGTAAACAGGATGTGGCCAACGATTTGTCCGTTTAATTCGGCAACTATCGAAAGTTCAGAAATAAAGCCGGGAGCTTTCCGGAGATTTGCTACGAGTTTATACTCATCACCTTCAGTGAAGGGCAAATTCTCGAAAGCCTTTTTGGTTAGTTGAATGACCTTTTCGTAATCTTCCGGAGTTTCTTTGCGGATGTTGATTTTTTGGTTCATGACTTCTAATTTAGAAAGTATGAAAATAGCACCGATATTTTATTCCTGAAAAATAAAATGGCACGAATACCTTGTTTTTGCCGATGAATGAACTGAAGGAAAGGTTAAAAACAAACTGTTGCACCGAAATCCGAGAAAGCAGGGTAGAGGCCATTCTCTTTCTTTAGCTCAGCTATTCATATTTACTTTTATTTCAATGATCTGGAGAGGGTTCATTTCATTCGGTAATCAATTTCCAGATTTAGTGCCCTTGGCCCTGAAAGGTAAATCGCTGCTCAATTTCGTATGAATATTCTTTCAAATTATAATCAGAAATTGTTTTTACGCTTGATTTACAACTATTTAAATTTATCTTTGAAAATAGTTAAAAAAACTTCAAAGTTATGTCGGTTAAAATGAAATAAGTTCAGGCTGAAACTTCTTTAAAAGTTTGTTTAATCAGCATCAATATACTCTAAATGAATGGCAATAAATTTACTATAAACCAGGAATACTAAATCATATGGCACTACAGGAAGAATTTGAAAAACAGGGAAATTGGCTTTTTAGATACCGAAGTATACTGCCAATTGTGATTTTACTAATTGGAATTGCAATCAATCTGCAAACCGAGTTTCATCCGGAAACTTTTATTTTACAGCAACCACTTTATGTAGACTTTTATGAATTTTTTTGTTTGCTGGTTAGTTTACTTGGTTTAGGAATCCGAATTTATACGGTGGGTCATACCTTGGATTGGACTTCAGGAAGAAATACATCAGAAGGACAGGTGGCAATAGCTCTGAATACCACAGGGATATATTCCATCGTAAGGCATCCATTGTATCTGGGTAATTTTTTCATGTGGCTTGGACCGGCGCTATTAAATGGACAGATATGGTTTATTGCCTCATTCTGTATGTTTTACTGGATCTATTATGAACGCATCATGTATGCCGAAGAGCAATTTCTGAGAGGAAAGTTTAACGCTGAATACACCAATTGGGCACAAAATGTTCCTGCTTTTATACCAAGTTTCAGAAACTTTGTAAAACCGAAAATAGACTTTAGCTGGATAAAAGTAACCCGTAATGAGAAAAATGGGCTGGTATCGGTTTTCTTCATCTTTTGCGTTTTTGATATTGCAGGTGCAATCATTCAAAAAAATAATGAATACAATTATTTCTTTCTGATTGGATTTGCTTTTTCCTTCTTGTTCTTTGTGGTTATACAATACTTAAAGAAACGCACAAAAGTATTTAGCCAAATAAGGATATCGGATCCAAACACTGGAAAAGTAATGATAAAATCAATATAATCGCTTTTGGCTGAATAATTCGCTTTTGGCGGCGAAATCGGGTACATTGTACATGGAAGCAAATCAAAACGCTATAATTTGCTCATTTCTTCCTTTAATTCTTCTTCGGCATGTGCGACAACATTCATAAATTCTTCGACATATTCTGTATAGCTTTCAACGTCTTCCAGACTTTGAGTCTTTAACTGCAACTCTTTCAACCGGTGGCCAAGGTCATTCATGCCGAAAGTCATAATCGATGATTTGGCTTTGTGAGCTAATTCTCCAAGTTCTTTCCATTTTTTGTCAGCCAGGTAGCTGGTCATCCCGGTTCTGAATTCAATCAGCTGATCAAAAAACATCTCAATAAATTCCTTCGTTACTTCAGGTTCTCCCCCGGTAATTTCCTTCAGGTAATCTAAATTGGTATAGCGTGAGTTTGCCATTGCTTGAATTTATAATGAATGAATCGTTTGTCAGAATGCAATAGTACGGAAATAATTGAAAATTACCTACCCAAAACGCTCCAATATATTTGACTTAAGTGAGCGAAATATTTCGGTGATGAACGATAAAAACGAATATCTTTGGCAACTGATTTTCTTCATGCTTTGAGCATAGTAAATGAGCTATTTTTGTCATATAAAAATCAAAAAAAATTATGCAATTCACATCCCTGAATCATATTCATAAGCAGCTGGGCGCCAAAATGGCTGAATTTGCCGGCTTTGAAATGCCCATAGAATATTCCGGAATCATCGACGAACACATGACCGTTCGAAATTCAGTCGGAGTATTTGATGTGTCGCACATGGGGGAATTTTGGGTAAAAGGCCCGAATGCCAAGGAACTTGTTCAACGGGTAACTTCAAATGATATATCCAAACTGACCATCGGACAGGCTCAATATTCCTGTTTCCCGAACGGTAAAGGTGGAATTGTCGACGATCTGCTGGTTTATTATTATGAGCCCGAAAAATACATGTTGGTAGTTAATGCTTCCAATATTGAAAAAGACTGGAACTGGATTGTATCACAAAATACGAAGGATGCAATTCTCGAAAATTCATCCGGTTCGATCAGCCAGTTGGCCATTCAGGGACCAAAAGCAGAGGCCACACTTCAGAAAATTACCGATATCGACTTATCTGAGATCAAATATTACACCTTCGTAAGCGGAGCTATTGGCTGGGTTAATGATGTAATTATTTCTGCTACTGGTTATACCGGCTCAGGAGGGTTCGAATTGTATTTCAGAAATGAAGTTGCAGAAAACATGTGGAAGGTGATTTTTGAAGCCGGTGAAGAGTTCGGAATTAAGCCAATAGGGTTGGCTGCACGCGATACTTTGCGGCTTGAAATGGGGTATTGCCTTTACGGAAACGATATTGACGATACCACTTCGCCTATTGAAGCCGGATTAAGCTGGATCACGAAATTCAACGGTCATGAGTTTATTGACAAGGATTTCCTTTTGATGCAGAAACAGGAAGGTGTTGACCGCAAATTACGCGGGTTTGAAATGATAGACCGTGGGATTCCGCGTCACGATTACCAGCTAACCGATCAGGATGGAAATGAAATTGGTCATGTCACTTCGGGAACCATGTCGCCGGTTCTGAACAAAGGCATTGGTATGGGTTATATTCATAAAGCCTATTCGGCCATCGGTACCGAAATTTATGTGAATGTTCGCAACAAACTTCTTAAGGCAAAAATTGTCAAACTGCCTTTTATCAATCCAATTTAGAAAAAGTCATTAGAAAAAGTCAATAGTCACTGGGGAAAATTTAAAGTCTCGCATTCAAGTTTTTGCCAATTACTTATGACTTTTTTTCATTTTCCTTTTTCAATCTTACCTTTAGTTTAAATCCAATTTTCTATTGCTGAGAATAGTTCTCCGTCGGTGACTTTACTTATCTTTGTTTCTTTAACCTGAAAATGGAAAAAACCATAAATCGGCTGGAGGTTTGTTTATCACCTGCAATCTATGATAAGCATTCAGATGATGAAAATCTGGTGGTAATTGTAGATGTTTTACGGGCAAGTTCATCAATATGTGCAGCTATTCATAACGGGGTAAAGAGTATTCTTCCGGTTGCAACAGTTGAAGAAGCCCGTGAGATGAAACAGCAAGGTTACATGGTTGCTTCGGAACGTGATGGATTTGTACTCGATTTTGCTGATTTTGGTAATTCTCCGTTTAATTTTACTCCTGAAATAGTTAAAGATCAAGAGATCGTGTATTCCACAACAAACGGAACGCGATGCATTCACATGGCCAGCCATTCAAAGGCAGTGGTCATCGGGTCTTTTCTGAATATCTCCATCCTTGCAGACTGGCTTATCCGGCAAAATGCTCCCGTACTCATTTTTTGCGCTTCGTGGAAAGATCGTTTTTGTCTCGAAGACACTGTTTTTGCAGGCGCTTTGGCTGAACGACTCCTTCAGTCCGGAAAATTTGAAACCATCTGTGATGCGGTAGCTGCCTCAATTGATTTATGGAATATTGCAAAAACTGATCTGTCCGGATACATCAGCAAATCGGCACAAAAAGGACGTCTGGCTTCGAAGGGATTGGACGATTGCATCGAATATTGCCTGACTGCCGATCAAACAAGTGTTATACCGGTCTTTCAGGATGGGCGGTTGATTGACGTTTCGAAAGTTAATGAAGTAATGTTAAATTTGTAATTGAATTATTTTTAGATAGTTATTAATCCAAAACCCTACCCAAAATGAAAAAGCATAATTTTTATGCGGGACCTTCAATTTTGCCGCAATTCACCATTAAAAACACTGCCGAAGCATTAATCGATTTCGCCGGAACAGGTCTTTCACTCATGGAAGTTTCACACCGCAGCAAAGAATTTGTTGCTGTTTGCAATGAAGCGACGCAACTTTTCAAGGAATTGCTCGACATTCCTGCAGGTTACCAAGTGCTCTTTTTAGGAGGTGGAGCCAGTTTGCAGTTTGCTATGGTTCCTTTCAATCTGTTTGAGAAAAAGGCAGCCTATTTAAATACCGGAACCTGGGCCGATAAAGCTCTGAAAGAGGGAAAAGGTTTTGGTGAAGTGATTGAAGTTGCTTCTTCAAAAGCCGCAACTTATAACTATATTCCAAAAGGTTATACTATTCCTGAAGATGTTGATTATTTTCACATTACCACCAACAATACCATTTACGGAACAGAAATCCGTCAGGACATCGATTGCAAAGTACCATTGGTTGCCGACATGTCATCCGATATTTTTAGCCGTCCTCTTGATGTTTCGAAGTATGCGGTGATTTATGGTGGAGCGCAGAAAAATCTTGCTCCTGCCGGTCTTACTTTTGTGATTGTAAAAGAAGATGCGTTAGGAAAAGTTAGCCGTAAAATTCCTACGATGCTTGATTACCGGACTCATATTGAAAATGAATCCATGTTCAATACACCTCCGGTTGTTCCGATTTTTGCTGCGCTACAAACCCTGAAATGGCTGAAAGAATTAGGCGGAGTGAAAGTGATGGAAAAAATGAACATCGAAAAAGCTGGAATTCTTTATGATGAGATTGACCGCAATAAGTTGTTTAAGGGAAATGTCCCGGATGTAAACGATCGTTCCATGATGAACATTTGCTTCGTAATGAACGACGAATACAAAGCATGGGAGCCTGAATTCCTAACTTATGCCAAATCATTGGGAATGTTGGGCCTCGAAGGTCACCGTTCGGTAGGTGGATATCGTGCTTCAACCTATAACGCACTTCCAAAAGAAAGTGTAATTGCATTGGTTGACGCCATGAAAGCATTTGAAAAAACCAAGCTTTAATAAATCGAAAAGAAAAGCAGAACCCACATTCTGCTTTTCTTTTTTTAGAAAATACTATCTATGAAACGAGTATTAATTGCCACTGAGAAACCGTTTGCTTCATCTGCGGTTCAACAAATTATTGAAATACTTGCAAATGCAGGTTATGAAGTTCGCCGACTTGAGAAATACGCTTCGAAATCAGATTTACTCGAAGCAGTAAAGGATGTTCATGGTCTCATAGTGAGAAGTGATGTGGTTGACCGCCAGGTGATCGATGCTGCATTGGAATTGCAGGTTGTGGTCAGGGCTGGCTCCGGATTTGATAATCTGGATTTGGCTGCCTGCACCGAACGGGGAATCGTTGCCATGAATACTCCGGGACAGAATTCAAATGCAGTGGCCGAATTAGCTATTGGCATGATGATTTTTATGGCCCGTGGCAATTTCAAGGGTGGCTCAGGCTCCGAATTGAAAGGAAAGACCGTTGGGGTATATGGCTGTGGAAACATCGGACGACGGGTTGCACGAATTGCACAGGGATTGGGCATGAAGGTCGTTGCACTTGATCCTTGCATTACCAAGGTTAGTATGGAACCTTATGAAATAAAGGTGGTTCAGTCGGTTGATGAATTGTTCGGTATGAGCGATTACTTATCCTTGCATATTCCCACCAACGAAAAAACAAAGAAGTCGGTTAACTTCGAGCTGATGAATAGAATGCCTAAGGGTGCGACTTTGATCAATACGGCCCGGAAAGAAGTGGTTGATGAAGATGGCCTGAAAAAGGTGTTTGAAATGCGTCCTGATTTTAAATACATCAGCGATATTGCACCATCGTGTCACGAAGAATTAGCAGGCAAATATGAAATTCGCTACTATTCTACACCTAAAAAACAAGGTGCCGAAACTTCTGAAGCAAATGTGAATGCCGGAGTAGCTGCGTCCGAACAAATTGTGGCTTTTTTCAAGGATGGCGATCAGACTTACCGGGTAAATAAAAAATAAAACTGGCCTTTGGATGATTAATAATTGGATTGAGGAAAAGACCTTTACATCGATCAGTTACAGCGGACAAAAGCTTGTGCAAACCGAATTTGAAAGCTGTATTTTCGTGAATTGTGATTTTTCGAATGCCGATTTTTCTGAGAGCGAAATGCTGAACTGTAAATTTGAAGGCTGTAGTTTTTCAGTGGCCAAATTTTCAGGAACCGGACTGAAGGACGTTCAATTTACTGGATGTAAGCTAATTGGATTAGCCTTCAACGACTGTTCTGATTTTTTGTTTTCGGTCAGTTTTGTAAAATGCACACTTGATTACTCCTCGTTTACTGAAAAGAAGATGAAGAAGTTCAGGTTTACTGATTGTTCGCTGAAAGAAGTTGACTTTTCGGCAAGCGACTTGTCGATGGCTGTTTTTGAAAATTGCGATTTATTTTTGACCGTTTTTCAACGCACCATTCTTGAAAAAACGGATTTCCGGACAGCAATAAATTACTCGATTGATCCGGAGGCAAACAGAATTCGAAAAGCAAAATTTTCCTATTCCGGAATTGCCGGGTTGCTCCTAAAATATAATATTGAAATTGAATAAATATTTGGTACTGTTTTAAATTGAATTAAGATATGAAACGAGCATGTTCGCTAAACACAAACACGGATGAATATTTCACATGCGAGTTCCATCCGGCCTTAAAAAAACAAATTATATTCGGAT
>CAIPKZ010000494.1 GCA_903865775.1 uncultured Prolixibacteraceae bacterium
CTTAGTCGCTTTTCTGATCATGCGCAAAAGCTTTACTTTTCAACTGATTTTCACACTGGCAATTCTTTTACTGACCGATCTGGCCTATCGATTTTTCCCACTCGAAGGATTTAATCATCCCTGGGAAGCCTTTCAGAACCTGGGTGCATGGGTAAATATTCAAATTGAAGGTACTCAAGAAACGAGCATCTGGGCTTCGTTAAACGCCATACCAACCATTGCTCATACCGTTTGGGGAGTTTTGATCGGTCAGTTGCTGATGAGCGATAAAACCTCAGCACAAAAAATAAAACTGATGATCCTGGCAGGAGTTAGCTGTCTGGCAATTGGATTTTCGCTTGATTTACTGGGCATTACTCCAATCATCAAAAAGATAGCTACTTCATCCTTTGTCTTCGCCAGTGGCGGATGGGCTATTCTGGCACTCTGCTTTTCGTATTGGCTGATCGATGTCAGAAAGAGTTTTGCATCAGGCTCGAAGATGTTTATAGTGGTTGGAATGAACTGTATTTTTATTTACCTCTTCTTTTCATTCGGAGGTTCGAATACTGTTTCGGAAGTTTTCAAGCCAATTATTAATACGTTCTTTTCCTGGACAGGAGAATTAATGACTGAGATACTGATCAGTCTGAGTGTTTGGGCCACCTTATGGTATGCTTGTTACTGGATGTTTATGAAAAAAATCTTCATCAAAATCTGAGCTCAGGAATTCCGATGGAACTGCATGATTCAATTTTGACTAATTGACACCGTTGAGTGCATTACTAAAACAAAAAAAAATCCTGAGTCAGAAGGCTCAGGATTTGAAGATTGCTGTGAATTTAGAAAAGTGGGATTGTCAGTATTGTTTTGATTAATCTCCTTTTTTTTACTTAATAAATGGGTAATCATCATAAACGGTATTGTTTGTAAGTCTTACCGGACTACTGCCATCTCCATTCATGATATAAATTTCCTGATTGTTTGCAGTAATAGGATTCGGGTAATCTCTGGTACTCGTAAAAACAATCAAATTTCCTTCTTTGGTCCAGGAAGGACGGGCATCCATACCAGGAGAATTGGTTATATTCGTCTGTCCAGATCCGTCAGCATTCATCACATAAATTTCAGGATTTCCATCTCTTGAACTCATAAAAGCAATCTTTTTCCCATCTGGTGACCATGTTGGCATCTGGTCAAAAGCAGGACTATTTGTAAGTTGAGTTATGCCGGTACCGTCAGCATTCATTACGAAAATTTCCGTATTTCCAAGTAAGGCTCCTAAATTGGATTGGAAAGCAATCTTTTTACCATTCGGAGAATATGTTGGCCACTTATCATCCTGTGTTCTGGTTGTAAGTCTTCTGTTATGATGACCTTCGATATCCATGGTGTAAATTTCGTGATTGCCATCGCGATTACTGGAGAAAATAATGCGATTACCATCAGGCGACCATTCGGGCCAGTCCTCATCAGCAGCAGTTTTTGTTATATTTCTAAGTTCCTTCCCTTTAGCATTCATAACGAAAATATCTCTTGAGCCAGTCACTCCGGATGCAAAAGCAATATGTTCCCCATTTGCTGACCAGGCAGCACGACCATCAGGTACGATGTTGTTGGTAAGACGAGAAACATTTGAGCCATCCACGTTCATCGAATAAACCTCATCAGTTGGCCCATCAATTTTACTAATGTACAGAATCTTTAATTTTCTCTTATGGTCATCATCACATGTTGATATTCGTGCCGATTTCAATTGGTTCTCGTCTGGACTTACCACTGGAACATCGTTCACTTTTGAGCATCCTATAACCATCAAGAATGCCACCAAACTAAAATAGATTGCCTTTTTCATGATTCATAAGTTTTAATTGTTTTCCTACTCTTTTAATGGATTTTCGGATTCTTCCAATCAACTAAATGTGATTCTTTAAACTCACATAAAGTTCACC
>CAIPKZ010000495.1 GCA_903865775.1 uncultured Prolixibacteraceae bacterium
AACGATATTGTTCCGATTATCAAGAATCAGGCAAAAACTTTTGCGCTTCATCCGGGTACCGAAATTAAATTAACCGGAGAACAGGAAGATCAGGAAGAAACCACTGCCTTCTTTATGAAAGCCATGATTATAGCACTCGGACTTATCTTCTTTATTCTGATCACCCAGTTTGGATCCATGAGCAAATCGCTCATCATACTTAGCGAGGTAATCTTTAGTATCATCGGTGTTTTGCTGGGCGTTATTATTTTCGATATGGAAATCGTAATCCTGATGACCGGTTTGGGTATTATCGCATTGGGCGGAATTGTTGTCCGAAACGGAATCCTGATTGTTGAATTCATCGATGCCAAGAAGGCTGAAGGTATGCCAACACGACGTGCCATTATCGAAGGTGGTGGAACCCGTATTACCCCGGTAATCCTGACGGCAACAGCAACAATGCTCGGTTTGGTACCTTTGGCTGTTGGTATGAACATCAATTTTGCCACCATGTTTACCGAACTGAATCCGCACATCTATTTTGGCGGAGACAATGTGGCGTTCTGGGGACCATTGGCATGGTCAATCATCTTTGGATTGAGCTTTGCTACATTCCTGACCCTGATGTTCGTTCCTGCTCTTTACGAACTGGACTATACGATCAAGTTAAAAATGGCCAGAAAAAGAAATCTGAAACGGATTAAAGCGTTGAAGAAGTAAAACTTTTAAGTGAAAAATTAAGTGAAAAGAGGCTGGCTCCGTGGAGTTCAGCCTCTTTTCATGTTTTTGACTTAATTCACATATCCGTCACTTAAATGTGACGGCAAAGGATAAAGTTCTAATCATCAGATTGACTTATTCCAAGTACAAATATCCTTTGCCGTTGGCTTCAGTCAACGGACTCGAATAATATTCATACCTCTGTATTTTAGTCATTTATCTGCTCTAACCCATATTTTTTCATACATAATTCAACTTCCTCAATTATTCTCATATACGATTGAATGACATGCCGCTATCTTTTTTTATTTATTAGGAACAAAAAAAAAGTCCATTATCTTTGCTTTCATCAAGTATAAACCAAAGCAAACATGATAAATAAAATCCTGACTCTGACCGCTATTTCGCTCCTGCTATTTGCTTTCAAAAGTGATAAAAAAGCTTATCAGATCTTTGATGACAAAGGAAAAGAGATGCATTATTCTCAGCTTCTGGAAGCAGCAAAAGAGGCCGATGTGATTCTTTTTGGCGAATTCCATGAAAATCCGATCGATCATTGGCTGGAACAGGAACTTGCCAAAGATCTCTTTTCAGAAAAAAAGAACAACCTTGTTTTGAGTGCAGAAATGTTTGAATCTGATGACCAGATCACGATCGATGAATACCTTTTGGGGTCTGTTTCAGAAAAAATGCTGAAGGACGAAGCCAAGTTATGGACCAATTTCCCGAGCGACTATAAACCTCTGCTGGATTTTGCAAAGAAAAATAAACTGCATTTTGTTGCAGCAAACATTCCGCGACGTTACGCCAGTATGGTCTATTCCAAAGGTTTAGAAAAGTTAGACAGCATCAATACCGATGCGAAAAAATGGATCGCACCGCTTCCGATTGCTTATGACAGCACCCTGCAGTGTTACGCTGATATTTTCAAAAAAGCTGAAGGTCATGGCGGCCAAAACTTACCCAAATCGCAGGCAGTCAAAGATGCGACCATGGCATACTTTATCCTGAAAAACTGGTCTGCCGGAAAAACACTGATTCACTTCAACGGTTCGTATCACAGCGACAACCATCAGGGAATTGAATGGTACCTCAAGCAATCCAATCCGTCACTAAAAATCGTAACCATCGGAGCGGCGGAGCAGAAAGAAATTGACGAGCTGGATAAGGAAAGCCTCGGGCAAGCCGATTTTATTATTTGTACACCCGAATCGATGAGCAAGTCCTACCGGCCTTAGGAATCTCAACTTTCATTTTTCTGAAGTCTGTATATCAATACAATCCGGAATTTTCTGTAACTTTCAGTAATTCAAACCTACTGAATATCCGGAATAATGAATGTCCCAATCCTATTCTACCTGACCGAGCTGCTTTTTCCACGGCTTTGCGTGGTTTGCGGCGACAAGCTGATTGAGCAGGAACAATGGATCTGCCTGCATTGCCTGCATCATATTCCCCGCACCAACTTCCATCTGGAAACTGAAAACCGGGTGGCACAGTTATTTTATGGTCGGGTAGAAATTGAATATGCAACTTCCTTCTTTTATTTCAGCAAAGGCAGCAAATACCAGTCGTTATTGCATAACCTGAAATACAAAGGAATGAAGGAATTGGGCGAAGAAATCGGGAAACATTTTGGAATTGATTTGATGCAATCGCCTCAATTTTCTTCGGTGGATGTGATTTGTCCGGTTCCGCTTCATCCGCAAAAAGAGAAGAAACGCGGCTACAACCAAAGCTGGTGGATTGCTTCAGGAATTGCACGTCAAATGCAAAAAGAATTTTCGGATGATAACCTAAAACGAATAACCGCTACCGAAACGCAAACCCGAAAAGCCCGGTTCGAACGCTGGCAAAATGTCGAAGGAATTTTTGAACTCTTTCATCCTGAAAAATTTTCAGGAAAACATGTTCTGCTGGTCGACGACGTGGTTACCACCGGTTCCACACTGGAAGCCTGCGCCCAGGCCATTCTTTCCAAAACCAATGCCAAAGTGAGCATAGCCACGCTTGCCACCGCCTGAAAACACTATTCAAAAAAATGAGGAACAAACCGGCTGGTATTGTTGGTAATCAGTCCGTCTGATTCGCGGATACCCATTCCGGCAGGTTCTCCACCTATCAGCCAACTGCCGATTACCGGATGATTACCACCAAAATCGGGCAAGGCTGCATATTGCTGATAAATATATCCTTCACTGCCATATTCACCTCCGGTTTTTTCAACCGATTTGCCATTGACCCATATATCCACATTGGCTCCTTCGCGCGAATAGATGGGTTTTTCAACAAAGTCACCGGAAAATGGACGGGTAGTTTTGCACGGAAGGATGTAAGGCGACCGGGGAAAAAGATCGTGAAGCACGGTAAGAATCATTTTGTTTGAAAGGATCATCTTCCAGGCAGGTTCGATCCACCAGCATTTTTCACGGGTAGTGATGAGTTCCGGTCCAAATTCTTCAGCCAGCATCCATTCGTAAGGATACAGTTTAAAGATGGTTTGAATCTCTTCGAACTGATCATCTGTAAATCCTTGCTTTTGAGTGTCAAAACCCAATTGATTCATGTATAAAAACCGCGTATCCAATCCGGCCTGCTGAGCGGCATCTTCCATATATTTTACCGTCATCAGATCTTCAAGACTGTCTTCGGTACAACAGAAATGCATGCGATTTGATTTCATCCATCCGCGAATCACCTTGTAATGAGCGATGAGCTTTTCATGAATGGAATTGAACTGGTCTGATTTTGGTTTTACATCCTGAAGCCAGTTCCACTGAATGACTGACGATTCGAGCAATGAAGTGGGTGTATCTGCATTAAATTCAAGTAACCTGATCGAACCGTTGTTGTACGACAAATCCATTCTTCCGTAGAGCGACGGCTGATCTTCGAACCACGACCAACGGATTAATTCAGCATATTTCGGGTTGATAAAAAACCGGTCATACCATTCGCGTTTAATGACATATTCAACCGCCTCACAGCACATCGAAAAAATCTCGGAAGTCGCTTTTTCGATTTCCGAAATTTCGGCTTCATTAAAGGAATATGCAGCATTTTCTTTCCAGTAGTTGCCGCCTTCGTTGAATAAAAAACCTTGCCCTTCAATGGTATTTTGCCAGTCGTTCCGGGGTGTAAATTCGATTCGTTTCATAGTTGATTAACTGGATACTGATGAACTTCGTCCGGAGGAGCCAAAGCCACCGGTGCGAATGTGAGCCGGAACATGTCCGGGTGTGCGAATCTGACTGATCGTTGAAGGCTGATATCTTCCGGGGTTGATCATGCCATTTGCCAGCAGAAACCAACCCATTCCATAGTGCCTGTAATGTTGGTTGTTTATCAGCGTATCGCGAGTTTTACCTGTTTGGTTGGCTCCTGTAATCCATTCATCCTTTTCCTTGGGCTGATCGGAACACGAACTGATGGCTGCCAGGAAAACAGCTCCGAGTAGAATTGAAGTTGAACGTTTCATTTATTTGCGTGGTTAAGAGGGCGAAAGATAGCGGAATTCTATTAGCGATCCAACCTTTTCAGACAGTTCATCAGCGACCGTGAGTTGTGGTAATTGCATTTCCAGATTTGTGCCTTCATGGCCAACTTCTGACCAGGCTCTTTATCAATCCCTCCTGCATACCAATCGCCATGTTCATGATCAATCAGGTAGATTTTAATGTAATCCCATTGCATCAGGAATAACAATTTGTAATTGTGCGGGTCGGCTGGAAAAAGGTCAGCCATCATCAGCAGCGAATTCAGTCCTTCGGCCTGTGCCCACCAGTTTTTCGTGTCGTTGATGATCGTCACTTTTTCCTGATTTCTGAAGTAGTAACCAGCCTCGTAAAACCCTCCAACGGTTTTGTCCCAGCCGGTTTCGATGGAATGATCAACCATTTTTTTTGCTTTCCGGAGTGTAATTGAATCGTTTTTTAAACCGGCAACTTCCGAAGCTTCGAGCATCAGAAAAGCCGTTTCAACATCGTGCCCATACGAAATATGATCATTCTGCCTGTGTTTTTTCCGGACATCTTCTGCAGAATCGCGGTACGAAACCGGCGTCAAATCCGCATTCAGGAACAATTGCAGGTAGCCTTTCGGATGAGTAATTTTATCACGGATCAGGTAAAGCATCATCAGCAGTCGCTCTTTCACCAACGGATCGGGCCATACCTGATACAATGCGGTAAATGCTTCGAGCAGATGGATGGAACTGTTCTGGTCTTTTGGAGGAACACCGTTCAGTCCGCTTTTTAGCGGAGTGCCATCGGCTTCCAGAAACTGAAAATAGCCACCAAACTGAGGATCGTAACTGTGCCGGTCGAGCCAAAGAAATGCCTTTTTGGCCAGTGAAAGTGCGGTGGTATCTCCTGAAACCCGTACATAGGTTGACAAACCGTAGATGGCAAATGCATTTCCATAAGCATCTTTCATAATCCGTTCGGTTTTACCCGATTTCAAAACATTTCCTTCCCGCTCAACCAGATTAAAAAATCCGCCCAACTTCGGATCCCACATTTTGTCTTTCAGGAATTGGAACCCATGACCGGCAATTTTCAGGTAATGCGTCTTTTTCTCAGGATAAAATTCTGCAACCGACGAACAGGTCCAGATATGACGCGACTGAGTGACGATCATCTTGTTTTGCGGACCTTTCATGTCCCATTTGTAGTCGAAATCGCTGAGAAAACCCCCGGATATACTGTCGATCGTTCGCGGATACCAGACATCAAGCAGTTTTTTGTTCAGTGATTCAGATAATTCAGCACGGATTTTTTCATTGGGATCAACGGTCTTTTTCTTCGGACCGGAACAGGATAAAATCAGAAAAAGCAATAGAAAGATTGGCATAAGTTTGGTTCTCATTGTTTCTTCTTTTTATTTCTTTGGAGTTCATCATCAGAAATCGAGCCGGTAAATAACTGTGGTATTCAGTAAATTGTTGAATTGGTTGTCACGCCAATAATACAAACTAAGTCCGGTGATTTTCTGGCGAATCGGCAGCACCGAATACGCTCCGCGCATATCTACAAACAAACGGTCAGTCATTTTAAACCTGAATCCAATCATGGCCTCGACATCAAATGCATTGAAAGGATGCTGGTCTTCAGGTGGCAACTTTCCGTAATCGTTATATTCTGTACCACGAACAAGGTAACCGGCCGATATTCCTGCAAGTAGCGCGATTCTTTCGCCCGTGCGAATTCCCAGATAGATCGGCATTTCTGCATAGTTCAGCCGCATGATGTATTTGATCTGGCCGTCGGTAGCGAGCGAATCTATATTCCGGCTTCCTTTTTGGGCAAACTTCAATTCCATTGCGGCAAAAACATTACTCGAAAGGTTGGTCTGAGCATATCCTCCCAGCACAATTCCCGCTTTATGATATCCGCTGAAGGTATCGCCATCTACCTGCGACGCATTCAGTCCACCAAGAAGTCCACCTTCAAAACGCTGTGAATACGACAACATCGTTGTGATTCCCAACAAAAACAGAATCAGGTAAATTTGTTTCATATGAATTGGATTAATTTTTCCTTTAAAATTTCAACTCCTTTTCCGGCTTTTTCCTGAATATATTCCACTTTCCGATGACTTACTGAAGGACTTTCAGGATCAATCACAAAAATAGGGGTTTGTTTTAATGCGTAATTCACAAGTCCAGCTGCAGGATACACATTCAGTGAAGTTCCTATGACTACCAGTATATCAGCATTCCGGACAATTTCAACGGCCTCGTCAATGGCCGGAACTGCTTCGCCAAACCAGACAATATGCGGACGAAGCTGGCTCCCCTTGGCACACAATTGACCAAATTTAAGTTCCCATCCATCCATGTCGTAAATCAGCGATTCATCTACAGAGCTGCGTGCCTTTTTCAATTCCCCATGCAAATGCAGAACCGATGAACTGCCAGCCCTTTCGTGCAAATCATCGATATTTTGTGTAATGATTTGAACCTCAAAATCTTTTTCCAGATCAACCAGTCCGCGATGGCCCGCGTTTGGTTGTGATTCGTATAATTGCTTGCGCCGGTCGTTGTAAAAACGCATCACCAGCTCCGGATTTCGGGCCCATGCTTCCGGAGTCGCCACTTCGCTCACATCATATTCTTCCCACAACCCGCCCATATCGCGGAAAGTTCGTATTCCGCTTTCCTGACTCATACCTGCTCCTGAAAGAATGACCAGTTTTTTCTTCATGGTATCAAAAGAATGAAATTATTCAACCAAAGATAATAATTAAACATTTGCACGTCCACTTCGATCCGGCAACCATGCAATTCTAAAAACTGGATGAAATCTTTTTGAACAAAACAAGAATATACAACTCAGTTCAATATCTTTGGAAAACACAACGCGATTTCCGGAAACAGAAAATACGTTCGTCAACTATTCTTTAATCCATTGTTTACCAAAGAAATGAGCAATCCATCCATACAGACTTTATCGTTCATCTTTGATAACGATACCGATCATATCCTGTTACACCAAAACTCAGGTGAAGGTCCGCTGAAGCGAAAACATTCAGGAATAAAAAGCTGCCCAGGCTTATTGGAAGACCTGAACAACGCGGCTATCCGCAGCATGAAAGAAACCACTGGTCTTGATGTGTTGGATGCCGTTCTTCGCGGAGTGATTAAAACCATTCAGGAAGAAACACAGACCGCCATCATCTATTTTGTGTTTGAAACAGACAAATTCTACGGTGAGCTGGAAAACAAACTGCCGGGGCGCAACAAATGGGTAGATATCCTGAATATTTTTAACCTCGAAATGGAAGGACTGGTTCAGGAGCTGATGCCCACCCTGTTGGACGGAGAAAGCTTTTTCGAAGGAACTGTTCATCTGAACATGCAGGAAGAAGTAGTCAGTTCTGATATCCGGATTTGCAACGGAATGTAGGTAATCCCACCAATCCACATATTCGTTTCACGGTTTAAATTTTTACATTTGCAGCTATGATCGATCCATCAACCATCGAGCGGATACTGGATGCAGCAAACATTTCGGATGTTGTTTCAGAGTTTGTTACACTTAAGAAACGAGGTGTTAACCAACTGGGATTGTGTCCTTTTCACAACGAAAAAACGCCTTCATTTACTGTTTCTCCAGCCAAGGGAATATTCAAATGTTTTGGTTGCGGAAAAGGTGGCAACTCGGTCAATTTTGTGATGGAGCTCGAACAACTCAGCTATCCGGATGCGCTGCGTTGGCTGGCCAAAAAATTTCACATCGAAATTGAGGAAAAGGAAGAATCGCTGGAAGAAAAGCAACTGAAAGACGAGCGCGAAAGCATGATGATCGTTTCAGGATTTGCACAAAAATATTTCAGCCGGTATTTGCTGAAGGAAAACGAAGGTCGCACCATCGGGCTGAGTTACCTGCGCGAACGCGGCATCCGCGACGACATCATCGCCAAATTTGAATTGGGTTTTTGTCCCGACGGGAAAGATATTTTTACCCAGGCTGCCCAGCGCGAAGGCTACAAAATGGATTTTCTGGAAAAAACAGGCCTCACCATAAAACGTGAAGACTGGATTCGTGACCGCTTTGGCGGACGCGTGATGTTTCCGGTTCACAACGTGGCCGGACGGGTAATCGCATTCGGTGGACGAACACTGACCAACGATAAAAAAGTAGCCAAATACCTCAACTCACCCGAGTCTGAAATATATCACAAAGGCCGCACACTCTATGGAATTTATCAGGCCAAACGCGACATTACCAAACTCGACAAATGTTTCCTTGTTGAAGGATATACCGATGTACTGTCGTTTCATCAGGCCGGAATCGAAAACGTGGTGGCCTCTTCAGGAACATCGCTCACCATCGATCAGATCAGGCTGATCCGGCGGTTTACACCCAACATTACCATTGTTTACGATGGAGATGATGCAGGTATCAAGGCTTCGCTTCGTGGAATCGATATGGTTCTGGAAGAAGGCATCAATGTGAAAGTGCTGCCATTGCCGCGTGGCGAAGATCCAGATTCGTTTGCCCGTTCGATGAGCGCCGGTGAGCTGACCGAATACATCAAAAAGAACGAAACCGACTTTATCAAGTTCAAAACGCAGCTGCTAATGGGAAGCGTTGAAAACGACCCTGTATCAAAAGCCAAGCTGATTAACGAAATTGTACATTCGATTTCAGTTATTCCCGATACCATTACACGTACCATATACATCAAGGAATGCAGCCGCTTGATGGATGTTCAGGAAGCTGTTTTGTATTCCGAAATCCGGAAGATTCAAAACAGACAATCCGAAGATCATACCCGGAAAGAGCTTCAGGAAATTCAGGTTCAGGCTGCAAAACCAGCAACTCCGGTTGCAGAAAAGAAAATTTCCAATCCATTTGAAACAGAAGAACGGGAAATCATCCGTATTCTTTTGAAGCATTTCCATAATGAAGCCTTTGAATTTGAAGATGAAGAAACACACCAGGTGAATAAATATTCCGTTGGATCCTATGTGCTGAATGACTTGCAAAACGACGGACTGGTTTCGGTTAATCAATGGGTCCGGGAAATTTTGAAGATTATGGAAGAAAACCTGGATAATAAGGATTTTGACCCGATTAAATATTTCACCCAACATCCCGATTCGGAAATCAGTCAGTATGCCAGTAACCTGTTGTCTGAGAAACATATTCAGAGCAAACGCTGGAGTCGCGGTGGCGCTTTTGTTGAAAGTGAAAGCGAGTTGCTGTATCTGCTGGTGCCAAAACTGGTTCAGGAATATAAACTGAAGAATGTAAAGCTATTGTTGAAGAAACTCGAACAACAGATCAGCGAAACCAGCAAAAACAACGAAACTGAAAAAATGATGGAACACCTCAACCAATACCAGAATCTGAAGAAAGTGATGACGCAACTTTCAGGAGAGGGATTGGGATACAGGACAATAAGCTAAAGGAAGTGATAAGTTGAAATACAAAACGGATTCCATCTATAAGGAAGAAAAGGAATCCGTTTTGTAATTCATATTCAAAAATGCTCAATGTTTCCAACGCTATAAACCATAAGGTTTATACTCAAATATTGAACCGATAGGGACCTCAAACCCACCCAAAATCGATAAATCCGTTGAATCAATATAAAGTCTTTTTCCGTTTGGAATTGTTATGGAAGTTCCTGAGGGAATACTAACATGGGTTGCAATATAATCCGCATTATCTGAAAAACTATTTATCGATGCCGTACTGGATTGAAAAACACCATACTTGAAGTAATTCTTTGCAAAATCAATATGGTTATGGACTTTTTCAATCTGGCATGGAGTAAATGCCGAAATATTTGGGCTGTAATCCATTATGTTGTTTGAATAACCAAAGCCATTCCAAAGACAAGGGGCGGTAAATCCATCATTTATCAGTTCTTGATATGTGGGCGTATCCGTGCAATCATCTAGACATGATGGCGAATTCGAAACACAACAGTTACCAGAATTATCTTTTTTGCAATGTGATAAGGATAAACAGTGTCCTACTTCATGGTTAATCAAATAAGAAACACCATCATCAATACCCCAATTTCCGCTACTGATATATTCATCATATGCTCTCATTGCACCATCAACATAGCAAAGATTAGAACTTAAATATCCTTGACCATGCCCCCAACTATCCGGGTAGACCTGGACATTGACAACGGTTGATCCGTTTTGGATAAGGCTGGAATAAAGAGATTTGTTGTTAAAGTATGAATCATTCTTATCAAAAAATACACCAGCTAACACATAGCTATAGTTTATGTTCAATACAGAAATTGGACAACAGGACAATTGCTGAGTCATTACTGGATTATTACTTAACCAGAAGTTGCATCTTTCTACTACCTTATCTGCAAACCAATATCCATTAAAAGAGTTCTGAACGTTATGGACATCCCTGGTTTCAGTAAAATTACCCGTCCCATCTGTTTTTAGCATAAAATGTATATTTACGCGGATGGTTTTATGGATAGTGATATTGGTAAGTAAATTTTGTGGATTTATATAAGCCGATTTTAATGATGGTATATCATACAGGGTGCAAGTCTGTTGGGAAAATCCAATTTTTCCGATTGAACAGAATAGAAAAAGCAACACATAAAAGCATCTATTTTTTGTAAATAATTCCATTGTAGTAAAGTTTATTTTTGTTGTAGATAATGATTGGATATAATCCCTGGCGGAGATAAGACAAATTGATCCTTTCTCCAGGGCAGAATGTATGAGAATTAACAGGGTTACCGCTGAGGTCAAATATGTCAATGTTAAAGTTGCCCCAGGGGTCATCGCATTCTATTATTAATTCATCAACGACAGGATTGGGATATAACTTGATACTGGAATTCCTGTTTGTTTCTGTAAATCCGTCAGGATAAGTAGTAATTGTATCGCATGTTAACTTTTCATAATAGAACGTTCCGAGTTCTGGATCCGTGTAACATCTCAAAATCCCAATTTGAGGTTGTCCATCCATGATACCACAAAATGCATTTTGTGGAAGAAGATAATCTGCACTTCCTATTTTTTCGATAATTGGCCAACCATCGAACCCCCAAACAGATCCTTCTTTATGAATTGAGAAGTAGGCTTTCAGTGGGTGATTGTTTACAGAAGTTGAATAAACAGAATCGATTTTACTCCATCCGTAATGTGTTTTATCCAGACACCCATTGGGCATTTCAGAATAAAGCAAAATAGAATCTCCTTTCGAAAGTGAAAAGTTATACAAAACATGGAACTCTCCGCTTTTCCAATATGAAATAGTATCCCCACTTTGATAAAGATACTCAAATCCCAAGCTGACAGAAACACCTCCATATTTGTATTTGGTCTTTTGGATCACCTTAACCCTTTTCCCCGCAATAATTGAATCTTTAATGCATACATGTTTAATATAATTTGCCATTGGTGGCATAAAACTTTCATATTGCGAATAATACCATTCGGCACCAATGGGTGCAAATTCCGGTTGAGTAAAACCTGTCAAGCAAATGGTTAAAAGAAAGACAAAGACTAATGATATTTTCATGTCAAGTATTTTACTTCGTTAAAATCATCCGTTTGGTATCCACTTCTTTACCGTCAATAACAAGCGCATAGAGGTACATGCCCGGGTCAAAACTGTTCCCGTTTATTGTTACAGATTGTTTTGCCGTTTATGTTGTATTGTTGCAGTGCTAATAAGGGCTCCATCTCTTTTTGAAAGATGGAATTCCTTTGAACAGGTTAATTGCAACTAATTAAATTATTGACATTTACATCAACGCTAAATATTGCACCAATTACCACTTCAAATGGTCCATTTAAAGTGACTTCTTTTCGGGTTATGAAGTTAACATTTGCTCCTGAAGGAACTGTAACATTTCCGGTAGCCCGAATTGCATAATTGGCTTTAACCGTCTGAGTTCCCGAGAGCGTTTGATTTTGAAGATAGCGAGTTGCCGATTCGGCAGCTGCATTTACAGCAGCAAATACGTTTAGCCTACCAGTTCCTAATTTCCCAATGTAGCGAGAATTTTCCGGAATACTATAAACACTGTTATCTGTATTATTAAGCAATATTGCTACTCCTTGATCTGCAGTAAGACAAGGATTAACTGAAAAAATTAATCCCATAGTTGCTGAAACCTGTGGTGCTGCAAATGAGGTTCCCCAACCGCTTCCATAGTTACCAGTGCTATTTCCCCCTGCACCCATAATATCAGTAGTACTTACATTGTAGCCAGGGGCGCAAATATCAACTTGCGCATTATGATGATGGCTGGAAGTTGAATCTCCAATAATTTCATCATGTACATCTTTCCAATTATTTGAAGGTGTGCCCTGAGTTCCGTAATTATAAATATGACCAATTGATGTGACTGAAATGTTTGCAGGATAAGATGCAGGATATACAGGCTCATACGCATAATGCCAGACATTAAAAACGTCTTTGAAGGTTTTATTTCCTGCGCCACAAACAACAACTGTATTATATGTATTTCTAATTAAAGCATAAAGTGTATTCTGAGTTGAACTATAAGTATAAGAATTTAACCAGCTACAATTAATAACTCTATATCCAGCTTGTGCAAGTAACAATACTTCATTATCGGTTCTATTTGTTGAAGCATATAGTTTTGAATTATATCCCACGGAAGAAAGACCTTTATTATTGTCTGTAATTGCAGCAATACATCCAGCTACAAAAGTTCCATGATATGCATCAGCAACATTTGGATTGTTTGAACCCTGATATCCAATAAAACTTAAATCTTCGTGGGTTAAATCAAAATAGGTATCTGAAATAGCAATATTAATTTTGGGAAGATCTTTGCAAATATCCCAAGCCTCTTTTGAATGAATTAGATCTAAGTTAGTTTGCCCAAGGGCTAATCCATAATCATTCGGAGTATATGTGAGTTCGGGATCGGATAAATATTCAACTAAGGGGATTTTTTCCTTAAATATCTCTTTTAATTCCTCCCCTAAATCCTTTTTATTGCATTTGACCATATAAACTTTGCTAAGCCAGCTCGTAACGGGTATTGTAGGAAATGCTTGATCAAATTTGGAAATTTTATATTTCTTTAAAATCGCATCTAATACTATATCTTTAGACTTGAAAACAAGATTATTAGTCTTTTCTTCCTTTGTAATTTCTGGGATCAGACCAGAGTCTTCTATCTGAACGTAAAAGCTAACTTCTTGGGCAAATGAATTCAACCCTCTAAATACAAGAAGTGAGAAAAATGTTAAGATTATTATTTGTTTCATATTGTTAGTATTTAAAATATTTACAAACGCTAAAATCACCATTGAGTGATATTTTTATGATATACGTCCCTCTTTTGGGTAAAAGTTCGGACACTTCAAAATAATCAATATTTGAACTACCTTGGTGTAATAACTTGCCATCCAAAGAAAACAAGGATACCAAGGCTTCCTGATTCATCCTATTGTTGAAGTATACTTTGGTGTCTTTTTGAAATGGATTTATATTACCTACAGGATTTAACTTGATATTTTCTGAGTTTGTAGAAATTATTCTTATTTCATAGGCATGGCAAGAGCAGGCACATCCAAACGTATCAACTCTTACTATAGAATAATTGGTTGTAACATCAGGTTTACACCAGGTTGCAGAACTGTCTGGATTAGATAATCCATCACTTGGTTCCCAGAAATAAGCACCAACACTACCTTGAGGAGTTCCAGCACCTAGTAGGACACTGTCACCTTTATTTAATTCAATTACCTGATAACCTAGAACGCAACTGCAGCTCGAAAACCCCACCTTAATGCTGTCTTTGACACGGTTCCCAGCATGGTCGGTCACTAGTAGTGTGAACGTTATTTTGTCAGTAAATAACCAAACGCCTTTTATAATTGTCGGTGAAATCAAAGTAGTATCATTCAAAATATCGCTTGCAGTAAGCGGAGCCAATATGCCATATGGAACTATTTTACATTCCCATGCAATGGCATATGGTGCAACACCATTTTTAGTGTTAACTTTCAGACCCATTGGAATAGAGGTTGTACCTGGATCCGTGCAATAAGTTGTATCCTTTCCAGCATCGACAGTCATCTGTCCAAAACTGCTAAAAGAAAAACCAAAGTAAGATATCAGTAATACTAAATAACATTTTTTGATTTTCATCGCATTTCAATTAAATAAAAGGAGATTATTTCGTTAAAATCATCCGTTTCGTATCAACTTCCTTGCCATCAATAACAAGCGCATAGAGGTACATACCCGGATCAAAGCTGTTCCCGTTTATTGTTACCGATTGCCTTGCTTTACCGGTTATACTATATTGCTGCAATTGGGTACCGTTCATGTTATAGATGTACAAAACCGACGTGCCGGATATTTCAGGAATAAAACAACCAATTTTGGTTTCCTGACTAAATGGGTTAGGAACGTTCTGGTCTAGTAGAGCAACGTTCTCAGCTATATTATTTGTTGTTCCAGTTGGTATCGAGGCACTTTTTAGATTGGCGTTACAGCAATTCGCTACAGCACTTTTTAATTCTTCGATTTTAGCTTGCTGTTCTTTCATGGCTTCCACAATCACTGGAATAACTTCATTATAGTCGATATAGTAACGGTCTTCGTCTTCGAAATAAAAAACAGCTTCGGGCACTATTTTCTCCAAATCCTGTGCAATGAATCCAAGTCTGTTCTTTTCAAGTCGCAACCTTCTTTGTTTCTCCTTCTCATTTTTGATTGTGTCGGTTCCCTGACTTATGAAATCGTACTTCATACCATTCATCTGTAAAAGTTTAGTTAATGGTTGGTCGATGGCTCGAAAGTTCTCTTTCAAGCGTTTGTCCGAAGTCAATAATGTTATGTTTGCATAATGGGATGCGGCATAAACAGCGTAGAATTGATTAGTTGTTAAACCTAATCTGCAAGTATTATTACTACTTGGGTACATTGCCCTACCATAAGGCGCATTTGTTGGATCTCCAGTTATAATTAAATTGGGATAAGTAAATCCCGACTTAAAAATAGTGCTATTCATACAAAGATTAAAGGTAGCATCAGGATCAATACCAATACCAACCTTGCCAGTTGAACTTACTTTAAGTTGTGCAAAAACACCAAACGAAAGAACCACTAAACTCATCGTTAAAATCATTGAAATCTTTTTCATACTTTCACAAAGTTTTCGGGAAGGCAAGCTCTAACTTCCTTCCCTGGTTTAACAATTATTTATCAAGGCAACCCGGCAACTGCCGGGTTGTTTTTTTAATTGAAGTATTTGACTGAAGGCTATACCAGGCCGAAATGAATGACCTGAAATACTGAATTTTGTTTTGGGGGAATATTACTATAAACATACAACATCCATTGATCAAAGCCAATAGCAAAAATTAAAGACACCCCCCCCCATTTTATCATAAGTATCTATCTGATAGGCTGATGTAATCAGAATGTTTCTAAACATAAAAAATAAGACATGTTGCGGGGTTACCTTTGTCCGGAATTCGAGATTAATGCCTCGTACAACTTCAAGGTGCTGGACAAGCTCCTTTCTATTTCGGAGTAGATAAGGAAATTTGGCTGTAAAGGTAGAGCGGATAGAAAAACGAAAAGAAAGTAATGGCATCGTGGTTGTTCAGGGTATCTTCGTTCATCAGCGAAATCAGAACAATCAACAAAAAAATCATCAGCAAAAAGCTTTTGGTTTTGCGCTCCATAAAGATTGGATAAGCCAAAGCAAAACAGATATAAATCAAGCCAAACAGTCCAAAATCAATCCAGTAACTCAGGAACATATTGTGTGATCGTTGCCTGAAATGCTGCGATTCGAAGAATTTATTCTGATCGTACTTTTCCTGGTAGGCAGCGAAATAACCACCGGATCCGTTTCCAAACCAAAAATTCTCCTGAATGATTTGCCACGCCATTTTGTAGTACTCCAACCGCTGCGTGACCGAATGGCCGGAAGGATTTCCGCCCTTTTGATAAAAATCCACTTCCCAGATGATCTGATAAATGCGGTTGTAAAACGAACCTGAATTCACAAACCGGTAGTTAGTCATCCCGTTTTCAATATTCCGGATATCGTCATTGGTTAATTTCTCAATGCCCTCAGCATCTTTCCGGTAACCTTTTGAAGTCAGGTAGCGATACAACACATAATTGTCGAAGCCGGAAGCTGTGCGAAAATCGTAGTCCAGTTTGCTGCGCTTGTTCCAGGTTTCACGCAATTCATCGTTGTTTATATAATAGAAAACATAATGGCCATTCTCAAGCTGTTTGTTGGTCAGGTCAAATTCGTACGAATTTCCTTTAGTGGTCTTTTCGTGCACGAAACCGTTTGGCAAAGTTTCAACATCGTAAAATTGCCTGTAAACGTACCCGGAATAAACTACAGGGATCAGGAAAATCGAAAAAAACGCACCCAAAAGCACAATTCGCCATACCAATTTTTTGATTTTCAGGATTCCAATGATCGTTACAACAGAAAGTACAATCAGGAAAACCACCCAGCCGGTTGCTGACTTCAGGATGATGAGGAAAATGCTAAGCCACACAATAGCCAGCATGAGCAGTATTTTTTCGGTCCGGCTTTTTTGCTCCTGATTCAGCAGATACCATCCGAGCGAAAAAATGCTGATGTTAATGAGCAATGCAAACCGGATATGCGATATGAAAAGTGAAATTTGCCGTGGATCGTGAATTGTTCTGAAAGTGAATCCAAATAATGCCAGGACACTTAAAAATGATGAAACGACGACAGCCGCTGAAAAAAAGTAGATGATTTTTTTGACCTGATTAAAGTTTAATACAGGTGAAGTTCCAATCACCAAAGGCAAAAGCAGTAATGGAAGCTGAATTTTCAGATCGTGAATTCCCCATTCCCAGCTTTTAGTCCACAATAAACCCAGAAGATACACGAAGAATACGGAAATGAGCAGAAGTATCGATTTTCTTTCCTTCAGGAGCCTGAATTTTGCCGGGAACTGACCCTTCAAAATCCAATATCCCATTAGAACACCGGTAAAAATACTCATGAAAGCCTTTGACAAGGACAGACTCGCAGCCAAAGCCAGCAACATCCAAAAATACATCTGGGGATGATCTAATTTGCGAATTCGGTTCAAAATCAACATGGAGTTCAGTTTGGGTCAAAACTACAAATCACAACGAAATAGAAAAAGAAATAATTGCCCGGTTCCGGCTTTTTATTTTACTTTCGGTCCATTATGGATCCGATCAAAGTTTGTGGTTTCACATTTGTTAAAAATGCGGTCAAATTAGATTTTCCGCTGGCCGAATCCATTCGGTCAGCATTGCCGCTCTGCGACAATTTTATTGTTGCATTAGGAGATTGCAACGATGGAACCAGGGAAATGATTGAACGAATCGGCAGCGACAAGATCCAGATCATCGATTCGGTTTGGGACGAATCGCAAAAATCCGGCGGACGGGTTTATGCACTTGAGACCGATAAGGCATTTCAGGCCATTGGTCTGGAATATGATTGGTGTATGTATATTCAGGCTGACGAAGTTCTTCACGAACAAGATTATCCGAAGATTCGGGAGGCACTCGAAAAATGGAACGGTCACCGCGATGTGGAAGGATTGCTATTTAAATACTGCCATTTCTACGGAAGCTTCGACTATGTTGGCAATTCACGAAAATGGTACCGCAATGAGATCCGGTTAATTCGAAACGACAAAACCATCCAATCATACCGGGACGCACAAGGATTCCGGAAGCTTGGAAGAAAATTGTCAGTGGTACCGGTCGATGCCACTGTCTATCATTACGGTTGGGTTCGACCTCCGGCCCTCATGCAGAAAAAAAACGATGCAGTGAAGAAATACTATTCAGGAGAAACCGGCGAAAGCCATGAGCTTGAATTTGATTACGAACAAAGTTTTGATTCCCTGATGAAATTTGACGGAACTCATCCGCAAGTGATGAAGAAACGAATCGACGCAAAAAACTGGCAAATCAACATCGACAGCTCAAAAATCAAGATGAAGCTGAAGTACAAATTGCTCTATTACATTGAAAAACACCTTGGGGTGCGTCTTTTCGAATACCGAAACTACACCATCAATCCTAAAAACAAGAAATAGCGCCACTTTGCATCCAATTATACTCCACTGAGAACCTTTGTGTTAATTTTCGATATCAGGCAATTAAATTGTTGCAAATAAAAAAAAAAGAAATACTTTTGCAGTCCCGATTATTGCCCGTATTATCAGTTGTCGTAAATAACTGAAAATGTTGAGTGTGCAGATCTTGTTAACAATTCCGGGTTGATAAGTTCCGAAACTCTAAGCAATTGAAATTTAATCGATTGCAAACAAATGTTTAATTTATAAAAATAAACAAGTGGATACACTAAGTTACAAAACCGTTTCAGCTAACAGAGCTACGGTAACCAAAGAGTGGGTTCTTGTTGATGCCACGGATGTGGTTCTTGGACGTTTGGCCAGTAAAGTAGCTAAAATTCTAAGAGGAAAAAACAAACCGAGCTTCACTCCTCACGTTGATTGTGGTGATAATGTTGTTGTCATCAATGCCGAAAAAGTGCGTCTGACAGGGAATAAACTGAATGACAAAATTTATTTGAGCTATTCGGGATATCCGGGCGGGCAAAGAGTACAGACTCCTGCTGAGTTATTAAGCAAATACCCGGAACGACTGATTGAAAAAGCAGTTAAAGGGATGTTGCCAAAAACCAAGCTGGGTAGTAAAATCTATGGTAACCTGAAAGTGTATGTTGGTTCAGAACATAAACAGGTAGCCCAGAACCCCAAATTAATTGATTTAAATACAATTAAATAATAACTAATGGAAGTAGTAAACGCATTAGGTCGTAGAAAATCTGCGGTTGCCAGAGTTTATGTAAGCGAAGGCCAGGGAAAAATCACCATCAACAAAAGAGAGTTGAGTGATTATTTTCCAACAGGAATTTTGCAGTATGTTGTTTTGCAGCCGTTGAATCTGTTAGGTGTTGCCGGTCAGTATGACATCAATGTTAATCTTGATGGTGGTGGTATCACCGGTCAGGCTGAAGCATTGCGTCTTGGAATTACACGTGCTTTGATGGAAATCAATCCTGAATCAAGAGGAGCCTTGAAAGCTGCCGGATTCGTGACCAGAGATCCCCGCGAAGTGGAACGTAAAAAACCAGGTCAGCCAAAAGCACGCAAAAGATTCCAGTTCTCAAAACGTTAGTATTTTTAGTACAAAAATATTCTGCTATGGATCTAAACTGCTCAGACTTCCGTCCGATTTGGATTGGGACTACTCAGCAGTTGCTTTTCAGGAGATTATTTTTTTTAACAGAAAAAAAGTAAAAAGATGCCAAGAACAAATTTTCAGGAATTATTGGATGCAGGTGTTCATTTTGGACACTTGAGAAGAAAGTGGAATCCAAACATGGCTCCGTATATCTTTATGGAGAAAAACGGAATCCACATCATTGATCTTCAAAAAACGATCGTTAAAATCGACGATGCCGCCGAAGCAATCAAACAAATTGCAAAATCAGGCCGCAAAATTTTATTCGTTGCCACAAAAAAACAAGCCAAGGAAATCGTTGCTGATTTGGTTGGTGGTGTAAATATGCCTTACGTTACTGAACGTTGGCCAGGTGGTATGCTTACCAACTTTCCAACGATCCGGAAAGCAGTTAAGAAAATGATTTCTATCGACAAGATGACCAAGGAAAGTGCCTGGGACGTTCTTTCGAAACGTGAAAAACTTCAGATTAGCCGTCAGCGAGCCAAACTCGAAAAAATGCTCGGCAGTATTTCTGATTTGACCCGTCTTCCTGCAGCCCTTTTCATCGTAGATGTTTTGAAGGAAAAAATTGCAGTTCGCGAAGCCAAACGTTTGGGTATTCCGGTTTTTGCAATGGTTGATACCAATTCAGAACCACGCGATATTGATTTTGTTATTCCAGCTAACGACGACGCTTCACAATCAATCAGCCTGATTATTGGAATTATGGCCGATGCCATTCGCGAAGGACTTTCGGAACGCAAAGTTGAACGCGATTCTGACGGTGACGAAAAAGAACTTAAAGTAAAAGGTAAAAGACCAAAAGTAGGTGCCGCTTACGATTCAGTAGTTCTTGAAGAAGAACTTGAAGATGATGAGGATGAAGAATCTGATGAAGAAATTGAATCGTAATCGCTCAACAACCCACATAAAATAAAAATAGTATGGAAATTAGTGCTTCAGATGTAATGAAGTTGCGTAAAGCAACTGGCGCTGGTATGATGGATTGTAAAAATGCCCTGGCTGAAGCTGAGGGAGATTTTAGCCGTGCCGTAGATATCATCCGTGAAAGAGGTAAACTCGTGGCCAGCAAACGTGCTGACCGTGCAGCTACCGAAGGAGTGGTTCTGGCAAAAATTAATGCATCCGGAAAATCAGGTGCTTTGATTGTTCTAAACTGCGAAACCGACTTTGTTGCAAAAAATGAAAACTTCGTTGCGTTTGCAACGAAAATACTTGATGCTGCCATTGCCAGCAATTCTTCTTCTTTGGATGAAGTAAAAGCTTTGGTTTTGGACGGACGTACAGTTCAGGACCATGTTATCGAACAAACCGGTATCATTGGAGAGAAACTTGATCTTCCGTATTATTCAAAATTGGATGCAGAAACAGTAATAGCATACATTCATCCGGGAAATAAATTGTCAACTTTGGTAGGTTTCAACCAGGCCAATGTTGAACTTCAGGTTGCCAAAGACAT
>CAIPKZ010000496.1 GCA_903865775.1 uncultured Prolixibacteraceae bacterium
GATTTTAAGAACAGTTCTTTGGGAATAATGACTCCGGGGAATTATTTGAAGACATCAATTGCCAGCCGCTAACAGCAAAATACAGGGCAATGTTCATAGGGAAAATCTTGCCCTACATTTAGTTGCGTAATGTTACCCAAATAACCAAAAGAGGTCGCTTCATCTGCTGAAACGACCTCTTTTTCTAATGATTAATGTCTTTTTCCTGAATTACAGTAAATTGGCCACTTTGGTCAAACCGGGAAGATTGATAAATTTAATTTTTCGTCCCTGTAAATCAATCAGTTGATCTTGTTTGAATTCAGAAAGCAGCCTGATTACACTTTCAGTGGCGGTACCGACCATGTTGGCCAGTTCTTCGCGTGTGAGCGAAATCTGCAGGGTATTTGCATTATCCAGTTCAAAATTTTCTTTCAGGAGCAGAAGCACTTCAGCAAGACGTTCCCGAACAGTTTTTTGGGCGATATCGGTAATGTAATCGTTGGCCTCGCGCAACTCCTTGCATACAATTTGCAACATGTGATGCGAAAACTGCCAGTTGTTTTGAATCAGATACAAAAGGGTCTGATAGGGGATGTGGCACAGAACAGCTTCTTCAATGACCTTGGCTGTTGTACAGGCTAATTCCTGACTTAAAAGTGAACGGTAAGCGATAATGTCACCTTTTTTGGCAAAACGGATAATCTGTTCCTTACCATCGATCCCTGTTTTAAATATTTTTAATATGCCGCGTGTAACGCAGTAAAAACCGGTAAGCCGACTACCTTCCCTGTAGATAATACTTCCTTTGATATACAAGGAACAGGTTTTGTCGTAATTGAGTTGGGCAATCTCATGTTCACTCAATTTCTTAAATAAATGAAATCCGCTAAGATCGCATTCGTCATCGGTCGGTCTTTTGATTGAACTTCTCATCGAGTTGTTTTGTTTGGTTATTAGTTTTTACAAAATCAGAACGTTATCGGCATCGAAAAAAAGGGATGTAGCATTTTGTTGGAGCAATTAAAACGTAAAAATAGAACTATTATTCGATTTGCAATATTATAAATCATTGATATGAAACATGTAATTGACCTGGCCTGGAAACAGAATTTAGCTTTCGAATGTGATATGGACGGGCATCATTTGGTTGTTGATGCATCCAAAGAGGGTGGGGGTGACGATTTGGGAGTTCGGCCAAAGAAGCTGATGTTAACAGCACTGGCAGGATGTACAGGCATTGATGTGATTATGATGCTGAAAAAGATGAAGGTTGAGCCGGAAGGCTTCAATGTAATTGTAGAAGGTGATTTGACGGAAGAACATCCGATGAGGTACCATAAGATGAAGGTAATTTATCAGTTTAAAGGAAAGGATCTGCCAATGGACAAGCTTGAGAAGGCCGTAAAGCTTTCGGAAGAAAAGTACTGTGGAGTTTCGGCTGCATACCGCCTGGCGATGGACCTTTCAATTGAAATACGTGTGATTGAATAATTTGAGCTTGAAAAATCCGAAGCAAATAAATGAAGGCAGTGAGAAGATCTTTACCATCCGGAAGATCTCCGATTTTAATGAGGAGGAAATTGAGCACAATCTCATGCCTCATCTTCATGATTTTTATTCCATTTTCTGGATCGATTCCGGTGAAGCCATTCATGCTACCGAATATGTCGAATACAGTCTGAAGGCTGATACAATTCTGTTTGTTCCGCCAGGCCTGAAACACCGGATGTACATCGACCAATCGGTGAGTGGTACTTACTTGCTTTTTAACGAGGATTTCATCCGGTTTAATCGCGCCAACCATGTTCCGCTTAAGGATTACCGGCTTTTCAACAATGCGGACTTTAAAAGCCTGATAACCGTTGTCCCTGAAAAACGGGAGAAACTCAGGAATATTACAGAACTGATTTTTACCGAACTTAAAACTCCCGATGATTACAGTCAGGATATCGTTTTAAATTTGCTGCACCTGTTTCTGCTTGAATCCAGACGAATATTTGATATACAGTCGCAGGGGATCAAAGAAGTGCCGGATGCTACCCCCGATGCCACAATCATCCGGTTTAAGCAACTGATCGAAGAAAAATTCGCTCAGGAGAAAAATGTTTCTTCGTATGCCGAAATGCTCAATATAAACCCTTCCTGTTTGAATGAACTCACCAAACGAACCACAGGAATTACTGCCGGAGAGCTCATCCGGAATCGGGTGATCGATGAAACCAAAAAACTGCTTTATTCGAGCAGCATTTCAGGAAAAGAGATTGCTTTTCAGCTTGGATTTGTAGATCCGGCCTATTTCAGCAGGTTTTTCCGGAAATATACCGGTACAACTTTGAAGGAGTTTCGCGAACACAGCCGAAAAAAATACCATTAAATCCTTTTTTTGTCCATTTTTTCACCCTTTGGTATCATCTATATTTGTAACTGTAAAAACATTTAAAAATTAAACAGTTATGAAGACATTAAAATCACTGGCCGTATTTGTACTGGCCCTTTCGTTATCAACAGCAGTATTTGCAGGTTCACAAAAAGTTGACGCAGCAAAAAGTTCAGTAAAATGGCTCGCTAAAAAAGTTACCGGCGAGCATTCAGGTACTATCGGAATCAAAGAAGGCAATCTGGTTGTCGATAAAGATAAGATTACAAGTGGGAAAGTGGTAATCGATATGAACTCGATTGTGTGTTTAGACCTGACCGATGCAGGTTACAATGCCAAACTGATTGGCCATTTGAAATCACCTGATTTCTTCGAAGTGGCAACTTTCCCAACGGCAGAATTAGCTATCAATAAGGTGGACAGCAAAGGAAACAGCCATACTTTTTCCGGAAATCTGACCATTAAAGGAATTACCAATCCGGCAAGTTTTACTGCTACTTCAGTGAAAGTCGGAACCGCCACCACTTATACCGGAACTCTTGTTATCGACCGCAGTAAATACAATGTTCGTTACGGTTCAAAATCTTTCTTCGATAACCTGGGAGATAAAGTTATTAACGACGAATTTACCTTGGATTTTACTTTGGTTGTTTCTGAATAATTAAGAAAGATTGACCATTATACTATTTACAATTTACGGTTGCAAGCGGCAGGATAATAGTAAATGGTCAATTAATAAATTGTAAATACAAACAGAAAACAATGAAACTAACAGTTCACCGGGCTGGATGTCGGGGTCATGCCGATCACGGATGGCTAAAGACCTGGCATTCGTTCAGTTTTGCAAGTTATTATAATCCCGACCGCATGCACTTTGGCGCTCTCCGGGTTCTGAATGACGACACGATTCAGGCCGGAATGGGTTTCGGAACCCATCCGCATGATAACATGGAAATCATAACCATTGTGTTGGATGGCGAACTGGAACACCGCGACAGTATGGGAAATGGTTCGGTTATCCGGCCGGGCGAAGTTCAGGTGATGTCAGCCGGAACAGGTATTCAGCATTCAGAGTTTAATCATTCGAAAACCAACGAATTAAGCCTGTTCCAGATTTGGGTTTTTCCGGACAAGAAGAATGTTGTTCCCCGTTACGGGCAGGCAACATTTGAGGAAGAAGAAATGCTGGGAAAATGGCGGACGGTGGTATCTCCCGACGGAGCAGACAATTCATTGTGGATTCATCAGCAGGCCTGGTTTTCGCTGGGAGTTTTTGATGAAGGAAGTCCAATCTCATATCATCAAAAAAAGGCTGATAATGTCGTTTACCTGTTCGTGATTTCAGGGGAAGTACAAATTGGACCTGAAATTCTGAAGGATCGTGACGCATTGTGTATTGAAGAAATCGATAGCGTTATCGAAATTAAAACGATACAGAAATCCAGAATACTGGTCATCGAAATTCCGGAATAAAACAAATGAGTTCAGGCTTTTGATGAAAGTCTTGACGAACAATGATTTTTCAATCCCCCAAGGTTACTGAAACCTTGGGGGATTGACTTTTTCAGGTTGCACTTCAGGATGGAGGATTAAAATATAATTGATATATTTAGGAAACCATTAATCCGACTGAGATGAAGCTCAAAATTCACCCTTTTACGGTAATACTTGGCGTTTGCTTATTCGCAATTGTTTGTTCTTGCTCCAACGAAAAATCCGGCTGGCCACAGTTCCGGGGATCTGAAAATAACATGATCGCTGCAGGAACCAACTATCCAACCGAATGGAACGATAGCCTGAATGTAAAATGGAGCTGTGATTTAACAGGTGCCGGTTGGTCTTCACCGATTGTTTTTGGCAACAAAATATTCATTACTTCGGCATTTCTGGAAAAGGCAGCGCCACTCGTAGAACAACCAAGTCCGCAACCGCCTGCTCCGGGAAACAAGCCAGGCGTTCAGCAAGGTCCTCCGCCACAAAAACCTGAAGACAACAGCTTTTCCCAGGAGGTTTACCGTTGGGAACTGACCTGCATTGACCTGAAATCGGGGAAGGAACTCTGGCGTAAGGTGGCTCATACCGGTAGTCCCAGAATTAAGAAACATCAGGCAAGCACATATGCCTGTGAAACTCCTGTGACTGATGGCAAACGAGTTTACGCCTATTTCGGAATGACCGGTATCTATTGTTTTGATTTGGATGGAAATCCGCTCTGGAACAAAGATCTGGGTTCTTTTCAAACTCTGAATGACTGGGGAACTGGTTCTTCTCCGGTCATTTATGAGAACCTTCTGTATGTTCAGGTTGACAATGAAGAAAGTTCGTATATTATAGCACTTGATGCCGCCTCAGGAAACGAAAAATGGAAAGTAAACCGTGATGAAAAAACCAGTTACAGCACACCGGTAATCTGGAAAAACAAATTCAGAACTGAACTGGTAACAACTGGTAAATCCGCCCGTTCATACGATCCCGCAACAGGAAAGCTGATCTGGGAACTCAAAATGGGTGGTGAAATGTCTATTCCTTCACCTGTTTATGATAGTCAGCATATTTACCTTGGAAATGCCGGAAGTCGAGATAAAAAAGGAATTCTCTATTCTATTAAAGCTGGTTCCGAAGGAAACATTACTCCTGCCGATAGCGGATTGGTAAGCAGCGGTGTAGAATGGACAGTCAGAGAGGCCGGTATTTCAAATCCTTCACCCTTGCTTTATAATGGACTTCTTTATCTGCTGAATGGAAGAGGTGGCGAACTCAGTTGTCTCGATGCAGCTACCGGAAAACAGTTCTACAAGGAAAAAATTGATCAGGTTGGTGCCTGTTGGGCAAGTCCATGGGCGTTTGGTGATAAGATTTATTTTTATGACGAAAAAGGCGTAACCCGGATTATTCAGGCAGGAAAGGAATTCAAGTTACTTTCGCAGAATAAGCTGGACGATAAATTTTGGGCATCGGTGGCCATTACCGATGATGCCTATGTTTTTAGAGGTATAAAGAAGTTGTTTTTTGTGAAAAAGTAATTTGTATTTTAATAACCAACAAACCGTGAATGAGTTATTGTTTGAACAGAAAATTTTGTTTTGTATTTTTGACCTAAGGTAATCGTTGTAATCATGTAAAATTGTTAGTATGAACATAGACACAGAAAAAGCTTTAATAATCGAACAGGTCAAACTGGTGAACGATACCGACCTGATTAAAGCTATTAAAAGCTTGCTTGATTACGGTACAAAAAGGGGAAATGAAAAGTACGAGATCCCGGAAGCCCAGCAAAATCTGGTTATGGAACGATTTGAAGATACCAGAAAAAATCCGGAAAAACTTTTGGATTGGGATGAAGCGAGGAAAACTCTTTAAATCTGATGAAAAAGTACCTTATCAAGATTGATGTTGAGGCATTGTCAGACCTTCGTGAGATTACTGCATGGTACGAATTACAAAAAGTAGATCTTGGGAAAAGGTTTCAAAATGCAGTGATAGAACAAATTAATCATCTGGCTGAAAATCCGCAGATATTTGTGATCCGTTACCAAAAAATCCGATGCATGCCGGTGAAGAAATTTCCATACATGATTCATTTTTATATCAATACCCAAGATTCTTCTGTTGAAGTTCTGGCTGTAATCAGTACAGACCGAAATCCAAAGATTTGGAAGGAAAAAACAGGAAGAATATAGTATTAAGTTAAAGCAGAGAAGAGTAAGAATGAAGGCATATTAGCGGTATAAAAATTGGAATATTTGATCTAAACCAAACACCATGCAATCCATCAATCCATTTACTGGTCAAATTCTCCGGGAATATTCGGAATACTCCTCCACGGAAGTTGAGGAAATCATTTTCAAAGTTGATCGTGCGTTTCACTCGTGGAAACTGACGGGTTTTGAAGAGCGCGCCGTTTGCATGAAAAATCTTCAGGCCAAATTGCTCGAAAACAAAGTTGAACTAGCACTTTTGATGGTGTCAGAAATGGGAAAAGTGAAACGCGAAGCGATCGGAGAAATCGAAAAGTGTGCTTTGGTTTGTTCTTTTTATGCTGAAAACGCTGAAGCATTCCTGAAAAACGAATCCATCCGGACCGAGGCGCTTGAATCCTATATTTCTTATCAACCCATTGGAACTGTTTTGGCAGTGATGCCCTGGAATTTTCCGTTCTGGCAGGTTTTCCGCTTTCTGGCTCCGGCACTGATGGCCGGTAATACCGGAGTTTTGAAACATGCCTCCAATGTTTCGGGTTGTGCAATGGCCATTGAGCAGCTGGTCATCGATGCAGGTTTTCCTGAGAATGTTTTTCGCACTCTACTGATTGGCTCCAATGCAGTAAAATCAGTCATTGAAAACCCGCTGATCAAAGCGGTTACTCTCACCGGAAGCAAGCCGGCTGGCCAATCGGTGGCATCGGTGGCCGGATCAGTCCTGAAAAAGTCGGTTCTGGAATTGGGTGGCAGCGATCCGTACCTGATTCTGGAAGATGCCGACATTGAAACCGCCTCCCGCCTGTGTGTAACCAGCCGTTTGCTGAATGCCGGACAAAGCTGTATCGGCGCCAAACGATTCATCATTATGGACCAGGTTTACAATCAGTTTAAAGCTGAATTTGTAAGGTTGATGAGTCAAGCGGTATATGGCGATCCGCTTGATCCGAATACCACTTTTGGTCCTCTGGCCCGAACTGATTTGCGGAACGAACTGCACCAGCAAGTTGTGAAGAGTGTTGAATTAGGAGCGACTGTTTTGCTTGGCGGGTTTATCCCGGAAGGTAAAGCACCATTTTATCCGGCTACCGTTTTAGAAAATGTTGTTCCCGGAATGCCTGCCTATCATGAAGAATTATTTGGTCCGGTTGCCGTTCTGTTCAGGGTAAATTCTGAAGAAGAAGCCATACGGATTGCCAACGATACCGTATTTGGTTTGGGTGCCGGTATTTTCACCTCCGATAGATCTAAAGGAAAAATGCTTGCAGAGAAAGGACTTGAGGC
>CAIPKZ010000497.1 GCA_903865775.1 uncultured Prolixibacteraceae bacterium
GCAGTTGCCCGAAACTTTGATGGTTTCAGATTTCGTAGTTATTGTCTGGGAATAAGCGCTTGAAGTGATAACGATGGCCAGAATGGCTATGATAATGATTTTTACAGTTTTCATGATATTTTGTATTTGATGTTTTTGAATAAAGAAAAGTTTAACCACAAAGGGCTCTATGAAAAATCATAAAGAACACTAAGTCAAAATATTATACTCTTTGTGTACTTAGTGAAAAACCTTTGTGTTCTTCGTGGTAAAAAGAAAACATCAAATACGGAAAACGCAAATTTTGGGCAGACTAATGGCTGTAACGAGGAAGTTTCGAGGTGAAATGAATCCTGATTCTGTTGGTGAATAATCAGTCAGCGAATGAAAAGTAATATTGTCAGGAATAGTAAAAACCTGCAAAACCGTTTGAGAAAAAGCTTTGAATTCGGTAAACGAAGGGGAGTAGTTGTGTTCGACTTCGTAAACCGATACCTTATTTTTGCAACAACTTGATTCCCCGATTGCACTGGAATTCGAGCAGTCGTCTGTTTCACTTTCCATACCGCAAGAAGCAATATGCCCAATTAATGAGACTTTTACATCTGCCAATTCTCCACCGCAGTAATGCCGGGAAATTGTAAGTTGCAGTCCCGAAAGCAGTATGATGAAAGCAATCGATATGGAAAACAGTTTCTTCATATTGTTACTGAAACACAAATTGTCGAAAAAATGTTGCTCAAAGGTAGAGTTATTTTAATATGTTGTTCTTTTGCACCCGGTTGGTTAGGAAATATTAACAGTTCACAGAATGACGATAATCAACTGATTAAAACTTTTTCAACGTATGCAATTGGCTTGAAGGCAAGGATTAAAGAATCCACCCTTTAAGAAGGCGGATTCTTTAATTATTCCTCGTTTGTGTTCACCATCCAGGATGAAAATACGTTCAGGTAATTCCAGAACGACTGAATTAATTCTTCAGGAATATCGAGCGTAGAAAGCACCTGTTGGTAACAATTCAACCAAACCATGCGGGCTTCAGGAGTAATCGCAAATGGGGCATGGCGACGAACAAGCACCGGCTTTCCGCGATTTTCATTGAAATACGGATGCCCGCCGCAAATCTGAATAAAAAAATCAGACGACCTTTGTTTAGCTTTGTCGAGCGCTTCATCAATCCGTGGAAAAAGATGTTTGACTTCACTCCGGCTCAACAGGTCGTAGTGATCGCTCACCATCTTCCGGATACCGGCTTCCGTTAATTTTTCGAGAAATTCCGGTGTAGGTATGGTGACTCCTGGTCTTTGTCCGAATTCAAATTGACTGATTGATAAATCCATTACAGGTAAATTTGGCTTTTAAAATTAACTCATTCACTAAATAACAAAAAAACAGCCCGGAGGTTGTGCCTCAAAGGACAAAAAAGTATAGCAAGCTACTTCAAAATGCTAATAATGTGTGGTTTGAGAAATTAATGCACAGAATATAATTTGCGATTAAATTCAGTATCTTGAAAAACAAAAAATTAATCCGATGAACGAACAAATTCAACTGATTGCATCCCGAATAAAAGAGCTTCGGGAGATTTCAAGTCTTTCGGTCGAAAGCTTTGCCAACGAGATGAATATCGAACCTAACCTTTTCAGGACCTACGAAAGTGGAAATACCGATATTCCCATCAGTTTTTTAATCAAAGTCGCACACCAGTTTAAGCTGGAACTTTCATCTTTATTGAGAGGAGACGAACCAAAACTGCATGTTTATTCGGTCGTTCGCAAAGGAAAAGGCCTGAATGTTAACCGGCGGAAACAGTACAAATATGAAAGTCTGGCTTCAAATTTCATTCATAAAAAGTCGGAACCTTTCATCGTCACGGTCGATTTTGATCAGGCCAATTCGGCATTGGAATTCAATTCACATCCGGGACAGGAATTCAATTATGTGCTCGAAGGTACTTTAATGATTCATGTCGATGGTCATGAAATTGTTCTTCATGAAGGAGATTCCATTTATTTTGATTCAGGCTGTCAACATTCAATGAAGGCCATGAACAATCAATCAGCAAAGTTTTTAGCTGTTATTATTTAAAGTTTAAATTAAAATATATTCCTTAGAATTGATCCGATGATACTCGATAAATACCTTCCGCAAACCGCATTTAAATCTTACCAGGATTTTACTGAAAATTTTCAAATTCAAATTCCGGATAACTTCAATTTTGCTTTTGATGTGGTGGACGAAATTGCCAGGGAAACCCCAGACAAGATCGCGATGGTTTGGTGCAACGATAGTGGAGAAGAGGCTGTTTTCACTTTTGGGCAGATGAAAAAATACAGCGATCAGGCAGCCAATTTCTTTCATTCTTCGGGTATCCGGAAAGGCGATCCGGTGATGCTGGTCTTGAAACGCCGCTTTGAATTCTGGTTTTGTACCCTTGCGCTAAACAAAATAGGCGCAATAACGATTCCTGCAACTCACTTGCTTAGCACCAAAGACATTGTTTACCGAAACAACGCTGCCGATGTAAAGATGATCGTTTGTGTTCCTGATTCGGAAGTGATTCAGCATGTTGAAGAGGCTGAACCAAATTCGCCGACTTTAAAACTGAAAATGCTTATTGGCGAAAATCGTGAAGGCTGGCTTAATTTTAACTCCGGAATGGAAAATAGTCCGGAAGAATTTATACGACCCGTTGGAATCGAGTCCACCCGGAACGACGACATCATGTTGCTCTATTTTACTTCCGGAACAACCGGAATGCCAAAAATGGTCAATCACAATTACATTTATCCGCTGGGGCATATCCTGACGGCCAAATACTGGCAGAATGTTCAGGATAATGGCCTGCATTTTACGGTGGCTGATACCGGTTGGGCCAAATCGGCCTGGGGAAAACTTTACGGGCAATGGCTTTCCGGAAGTGCCGTAATGACCTTTGACTTCGATAAGTTTATTCCGAAAAACATGATGGAAGTAATTGAAAAATATAAGGTTACTACATTTTGTGCTCCGCCTACCATTTATCGATTCCTGATCAAAGAAGACCTGACTAAATTTAATTTGGAATCCCTGAAATATTGCGTTGTTGCCGGAGAACCGCTCAATCCGGAAGTGTACCGACAATTTCTGGAAGCAACCGGAATCAAACTGATGGAAGGTTACGGACAAACCGAATGCACGGTGGCTTTGGCAACCTATTCGTGGATGGAACCGAAACCGGGTTCTATGGGAAAACCTTCTCCGGGCTATCATATTGATTTGGTTGACGATGAAGGAAATTCGTGTGAAATAGGAGAGGAGGGGCAAATTGTGATTTATACCGATTTGAGTGCTCCGATTGGTATGTTTGGAGGTTATTACCGCGATGAAGTACTGACTGAAAAAGTTTGGCACGACGATGTTTATTACACCGGAGACATGGCCTGGCGCGACGAAGATGGTTATTACTGGTTTGTTGGACGTGCCGACGATGTGATTAAAAGTTCGGGATATCGGATTGGACCTTTCGAAGTGGAAAGTGCGTTGATGGAGCATCCGGCTGTGATGGAATGCGCTATTACCGCAGTTCCTGATCCTGATCGCGGACAGGTTGTAAAAGCTACCATCATTTTAACGAAGAATTACCAGGCAAGCGACGAACTCGCCAAAGAATTGCAGGAGCATGTAAAAAAGGTTACCGCACCATACAAATATCCAAGGATTGTGGAGTTCGTCAGCGAATTACCAAAAACCATCAGCGGCAAAATTCGGCGGGTTCAGATTCGCGATGAAGATGGAAAGTGACAAGTGTTCTGTATTCTGTGATTTGTCAATGTTGCCAGAAAAGTTGCCGGATATTTTTGATTTACTGAATATAAGCTTTCGAATCAATGTCGGACTTTAACTGTTCCTGAGACTGAAAACTGCGGCTGTTAACTTTTTCGGATTACCTTTGCCGCATATTAATACATGGAACTGTGACTTTTCAGGATTTAAATTTAAATACTCCTTTACAAAATGCCTTGAATGATTTGGGCTTCGTTAATCCAACGCCCATTCAGGAAAAGGCTTATCCGGTTATTTTATCGGGTCGCGATGCTGTTGGAATTGCTCAGACCGGTACCGGAAAAACATTTGCCTACCTACTTCCGCTTTTGAGGCAGCTGAAGTATTCAGAATCGAAACATCCACGTATTTTGGTGGTTGTACCTACCCGCGAATTGGTTCTGCAGGTGGTTGGCGAGGTAGAAAAACTCACCAAGTACATGAATTTAAAGGTGGTTGGCGTTTATGGCGGAACAAATATCAACACCCAGCGACAGCTTGTATTTCAGGGGATGGACATTTTAGTTGCTACACCGGGACGCCTTGTGGATCTGGTATTGACCGGTGTTTTGCGCATGAAATCGATTCAGAAACTGGTAATCGACGAAGTGGATGAAATGCTGAATCTGGGTTTCCGTCCGCAGTTGATGAATTTCATGGAAAGTCTTCCGCAAAAAAGGCAAAACCTGATGTTTTCGGCTACTTTGACCGACGAGGTGGCCATGCTGATTGACAGTTATTTCTACGAACCAATCACCATTGAAGTCGAAAATCAGCGAACTCCGTTGGAACAGATCGTTCAGTATTATTACGCTGTTCCGAATTTTTTTACCAAAATTAATTTACTCCAAAGCTTACTTAAAAATACTGATGAGTTTGAGCGGGTATTGATTTTCACTGCCAGCAAGCAGCTTGCTGACCGGGTTTTCGAATTGATTAACCCCATTTTTCCTGAACAGATTGGCGTTTTGCATTCCAATAAATCACAAAATCTGCGAATCAGTTCGCTGGAACGTTTCAAAAACGGAACTTCACGGATGCTCATTGCAACTGATGTGGCATCCCGCGGGCTGGATATTGCCGACATTTCGCACGTCATAAATTTTGATGTTCCGGATGTTCCGGAAGATTACATTCACCGGATTGGTCGCACAGGCCGCGCTGACAAGGCCGGAATTGCCTTGTCATTCGTGAATGAACCGGAAATGAAATACTTTGCTGAAATTGAAAAATTCATGAATCGCGTCATGGAAGCAAAGCCACTTCCGGAAGGACTGAAAATTTCGAATACATTTACCGACGAGGAGCGACCAGTACTTTTCGATAAGGATTACATCGGAAAACCAAAGGGAATTGCCGAATCACAGGGCGCTTTCCACGAAAAGAAAGACAAAAACAAGAAGGTTAATCTGGGCGGACCGGGTGAACGCAAACCACGAAAAGTAAAGTCCAGAAACAGGGGCGTTGAGCGAAAAAGGGCTCAAAAGTAAATCTTTACCAAATCACGATAATTAATATTCCTAAGTAAACCGATTACTTTTATCAGGCTTTCCGGAAGAATTTTTTCCGAAAGGCCTCCTCAAAATACCTCCAAAACGAGTCCGGCACTTCACGAAAAATTGAATTAAAACACTATCTTTGAAACAAATGAAATTACCTTGCCGGGTATGATTTGATGCGAATTTAAATTCAATATCCTGGCAAAAATGAACCATTGATTAGGAAAATTCATATTTTATCATGGAATCAAAAAAGATTATCCCATCTATTTCAAAAGATAAAATGGTGACACGTGTACCCAAAAATAAACCGGCTACTTTTGCTGAATCCAAACAGTTTCCTATTGTAGGTATTGGCGCATCTGCGGGTGGTTTGGAAGCATTGGAGCAATTTTTTGGGGTTATTCCCAAAGATAACGGGATGGCTTTTGTAGTGATCCAGCACCTCGATCCAACTCACGTTGGTATTATGCCTGAACTTTTGCAGCGAATAAGCCCGATGAAAGTGTTACAGGCAAGCGACAGGCTTAAAATAAATCCCAATTGCATTTACGTTATTCCGCCGAATAAAAGCATGTCGATGCTGAATGGCACCCTTTATTTATTCGACCCGGTTGAAACACGAGGCCTGCGTTTGCCAATCGACGTGTTCCTCCGTTCACTTGCCAGCGACAGACAAGAAAAGAGCATTGGTGTTATTCTTTCAGGTATGGGTTCTGATGGAAGTCTGGGTCTGAAAGCCATTAAAGAGGTTAACGGTATAGTGATGGTACAGGATCCGAATTCCGCAAAATTCGACAGTATGCCGCGACGTGCCATTGAATCTGTAATTGCTGATGTTGTTGCTCCTGCGGATGAACTGGCGCAAAAACTAATCGATTTTCTGCATTATTTGCCGGGGACCATCGTTGAAACAGAAACCGATAATAAAAATATAAGTAACCTTGAGAAAATAATCATACTTCTTCGCGAACATGCAGGTCATGATTTTTCATTGTATAAGCGAAATACGCTGTTTCGACGGATTGAGAGACGTAAGAGTATTCATCAAATAGAAAAGATACAAGATTATGTCCGTTTTTTGCAGGAAAATTCTCAGGAAATTGAAATACTTTTTAAAGAGCTGCTGATTGGTGTGACCAGTTTTTTTCGCGATCCGGCAGTATGGGACTTTCTCAAGGAGAAAATCCTACCTAAACTTCTTAACGATTTACCCAACGGATACACTATGCGTGCCTGGGTAGTGGCATGCTCAACCGGCGAAGAAGCCTATTCGCTGGCCATCATTTTTAAAGAAGTGCTGGAGAAACTTAAAAACAACAAAAACATTAGTCTGCAAATATTCGCTACCGATCTCGACCATGATGCAATTGAGAAAGCACGTAAAGGGCTTTTCTCGAAAAACATTGTTTCTGATGTATCGCCGCAGCGTTTGAGCAGATTTTTCACGCCCGATTCTGAAGGTTATCGAATAAGCAGCACCATTCGCGAAATGGTCGTTTTTGCTCCGCAAAATGTGATTAAAGACCCGCCTTTTACCAAACTCGACTTTCTTTCCTGCCGGAACCTGCTGATTTACATGGAGCCCGAGTTGCAGAAAAAACTGATTTCGCTGTTCAATTACACACTCAATCCGAATGGAATACTTCTGCTTGGAACTGCAGAGACTCTTGGCAATCAGAGTGATGGATATACTGATATTGACCTCAAATTAAAGATTTTTAGATGTTCTCAGACAATCAAAACACATGAATTCATTGATTTTCCAAGTTCATTTTATTCAAAAAGATTAAACACAGCTGAAAAAATGACAAATACTAAAATCGTAGATAACATACAAACACTGGCCGATCAGATCATACTTCAGCGTTTTGCACCTGCCAGTGTGATGGTAAATACCAAGGGCGATATACTTTATATTACCGGGCGTACCGGGAAATACCTTGAACCTGTTGCCGGCAAGGCTAACTGGAACATATACGCAATGGCCCGCGAAGGATTGAGGCAGGAACTTCCCGGAGCTTTCCGCAAAGCCATGCAAAATTTTGAGCCGGTAATTATTCGTCATATCAAAGTAAGTACTGAGGGAAGTTCTTCATTGGTTGATGTTAGCGTTCAACGTGTTGAGAATCCTGAATTAATCAAGGGAATGATCATGGTCGTATTTACTGATGTACCGGCTTTGGTCGAAAATGACACGGAAAAACAAGACGGGAAACTGGGAAAAATGAGATCAACCATCATGTTAAAGGAATTGCAGACTGAATTGAAGCGGAGTTATGAAGATTTACAAAGTTTGCGCGAAGAAATGCAGACCTCGCAGGAAGAGTTGAAATCGACCAATGAGGAATTGCAGTCAACCAATGAAGAGATGCAATCGACCAACGAGGAATTGACCACCTCAAAAGAAGAGATGCAAAGCCTCAATGAAGAATTACAAACTGTAAATCTTGAATTGCAAAGCAAAGTGAATGATTATTTAAGGGCCAATGACGACATGAAAAACCTGCTCAACAGCACGGAAATCGCCACCCTTTTCCTCGACAAAGAACTGAATATCCGCAGGTTTACCGATTCGGCAACAAAAATATTCAAATTACGCTCTACCGATGTGGGCCGGCCATTTACCGATCTGGTCAATGATTTACAATATCCAGAAATTGGCAATCATGCCCTTCATGTGATCAATACTCTGGGGTCGATTGAGACGACTATTACCACCAATGATGGCCGATGGTATGTGATCCGGATTATGCCTTATCGCACGCTCACCGATCATATTGATGGACTTGTTATTACTTTCGTTGATGTCACCGAATCCAAAAAATTGGAAATAGAATTGAAGAAAGCCAATGATATGCTGAAGACACGAAATTAAGACTGAGGATTAGGCAAACAATTTAAGTTGGGTCTCCTGATAGACTCAATGAAGATTCAGATGTGACCTCAGTGAGGTCATATATTTATAGCGAATGATGATTAATGAGCAGTTCGACCCCGGCTGGGGTCGAATATCCAGACCGATAAAGCATTTTCTATAACCATTTTATCCCTCTGGAATAATTCTCAGAACCAATTCTGACTGGAAAATAAAATTGGAATCACGATTTTCTACTTAAAAAACAAATCCTTTCCGAATGATTATCAAATCCTATCTTTTTCACAGATAGGATAACTTTCGACGCATTAAAACGTAATTAACAATGTTGATCGAAAAGCAAAAAACAATCACTTAAAATCTCTTACTATGAAAGCAAAACTAATTATCAGTCTGATGATTTCTGTCATCGTATGGAGTTGTAATCCGAATGAAAAGCAACATCGGAAGATCGATGGAGCATGGAGTCTGGTTTACTACCAGTCTATTTCAAAAGATACTGTTATTGGCAGGTATATTGGCAAAGATGTCATTGGTTCTCAGCTTAAAATATGGTCTCAGGGGCATTTTGCCTTTTCCGGCCGTTTTAAGGTTGGTGCAAAAGAGGTTGACAATTATGGAGGTGGAACATATACTCTGGAAGGATCTCAGTACATCGAAACCATATTGTATCATATCAATAAAAAATGGTTGGGAACGCAGTACAAAATGTTGGTAGAAATTAAGGGGGATACACTTTATCAAACCTGGCCTGTAACTGATATGTGGAAGGTTGATAAAAGCAATTACACCATTGAAAAATATGCCCGGTTAAAATAGGATTGAAAAGTTGACTAAAAATAACATTATTGACGGTCAAAATATTTTGAATCTGCCTGGTATGCCAATAACAACGATACTTACAGGTATATTTCGCTCCTCCGGAGCTTTAAATCATTATCCCATGAAATTCTCTACAAATAGTACGCCCAGCCTGCTGCTGGCAGGGACTCTGTCGCTTTTGTAATAGCTGCAGAGCAACGACATATTTGTAGACAGATAGTTACGCAAGAATGTCTGAAGCTACGGAGTAGCGAAATATCTTTATTCAATTTTTAGTGGCACATTAGTCAAAAAAGGTAACGCAAATTGCATTACCTTTTTTTGTGTGAACTCTCTTCAACACTTCAACAAGCTCAGTGCAACGAAATCTCATTCGAACGCTGGCTCAGGAAGCGGTGCTTCAATTATCGCTTACAGATTCTTTTATTTCATTTGTTCATTCCATCCGGAACGGTCGGGTGGAGCAGGGGTATTCACTTTTTTAACCGGGTTTTCCTGCAGTTGTTTTAACAGCACTTCCACCGCTTTTTCAATGCAGGGATCTTCACCTTTGGCCAGTTGTTCAGGCCGGTCGACCACTTCGATATCAGGTGAAACACCAACACCTTCAATGATCCATTGTTCGTTTTCGTCGTAAACGCCAAACTGGGGAACTTCAATTCCTCCACCGTCAACGAAGCCTGCATTTCCTGATAAGCCAACCAGTCCGCCCCAGGTGCGGGTTCCAATCAGTTTTCCAAGACCTTTTTTACGGAAATAGTATGGAAATGCATCTCCACCAGATGATGAATAACCGTTGGTCAGCATGACTTTCGGACCATTGTGTGCAATTCCCGGAGTTTTCATCGACGCTAAACCGTTGCGCTGCCAGTAAGTGAGCGTTTTACGTTCAAGCAAACTGGTCATCACATCAGGAATAAAGCCACCGCCATTGTACCGGTCGTCTATAATCAATGCATCCTTTTCATTGTATTCGTACATTCCGCGGTACAATTCACGGTTTCCGTCGGTCGACGTGTTTGGAACGTAGATATATCCAATTTTTCCACCGGAAAGCTTGTCAACCATTTTTCGACGTTCCTGCACCCAATTCAGCTGCATCAATTCAAGTTCGCTGTCAATTGGACGTATGGTATAGGTTTTGGCACCGGTAGCTTCAGGCTTCGAATTCACGGTGATTTCAACCATTTTTCCAACTGTATTTTCAAGCAATTCGTATGGATTTGTTACCTGGCTCAGCTCGGTTCCATTAATTGCAATCAAAAAATCACCCTCTTTCACGTTTACACCCTGCTCGGTAAGCGGCGAACGACGGGATTCGTTCCAGTTTTCTCCGGAATAAATTTTTGAAATCCGGTATTTTCCTGAAGCCTGATCTGCCTGAAGTTCAGCACCCAGTAATCCGGTATCCACGCGTTTTGGCCGTTCAAAATCACCCCAGTCAACATAGGAGTGGCCCGTATTGGTTTCCGATATAATTTCGCCCAGAATATAATCCAGGTCAGCACGATGGCTCACATACTGAACGAGCGGACTGTACCTTTCCCGGATGCCTTTCCAGTCGACTCCATGCATGTTGGCTGCGTAAAAATAATCTCTGAAAATGCGCCATCCATCAGTATAAATCTGGTTCCATTCTTTCTTCGGATCAATCTTCATCGTCATGTCGTCCAAATTCAGTTTTCCGGCACCTGCTTTTTGCCCGGCAGTCAGTTTGGTTATTCCGAATTCCTTTCCAGAAGTGTA
>CAIPKZ010000498.1 GCA_903865775.1 uncultured Prolixibacteraceae bacterium
ATATATTTTGACAACAAATTCAATTCTATTAAAAACACTCCAGGGAGAAAAAACTGAACGGCCACCCGTTTGGTTTATGCGTCAGGCAGGCAGAGTGTTGCCTTCATACATGAAGATTAAAGAAGATTACACATTTTGGCAAATGATGCAAAATCCTGAGATCGCTGCAAAAGTTACGCTTTTGCCTATCGACGATTTGGGTGTGGATGCCGGAATTCTGTTCTCCGATATTCTGGTTATTCCTCATGCGTTGGGCATGGGGTTGGAATTTAACGACAGCGGCCCACTATTCGATCAGCCACTGGCTTACCGCGATAAACCACTGGAAGGATTAAATCCGGACCCAACAAAGTTGAATTATATTTATTCGGTAATCGACGAAATTATCCGGACAAAAAAAGAAGAAATACCGCTGATTGGCTTTTGCGGCGCACCTTTGACCGTTTTGTTGTTTATGCTTCAGGGTTTAGGCCGTAAAGGTGATTTTCCGGAAGCCATTAAATTCATCTATCAGAATAAGGAAACAACCAAAAAGTTGATTGAGATAGTAACCGATCTTTCTATCGTTTACGCTCAAGGACAGATAGAGCACGGAGTCGACGTTTTTCAATTGTTCGACACGCACGCCGGATTGATTCCTGCCGATTTGTATCAGGAACTGTTTATGCCTGCAACTAAAAAAATCGCAGCAGCAGTTCGCGAAAAAGGTATTCCGTTTATTTTCTTTCCGAAAGGATTGGGAACCGGAATTGCACAAATCACTCCTGACGATTGCGATTACCTGAGCATCGACTGGCAAACACCGCTCGATACGGCCCGAAAAATAGTCGATCCAAAAATCGGATTGCAGGGAAATGTCGATCCTCGTTTGTTATATGCAAGTCAGCCTGAAATTGAAAAGGCGCTTCAACCATACATCGAATTTGGCAAAAATAATCAGGACTGGATTTTCAACCTTGGTCATGGTTTTATGCCAGGCATTTCGTTCGAGAATGCCAAATTCCTGGCCGATTGGGTGAAACGCACCGATTGGAAACGATAATAAGTTGCGTGTTCCGAGTTACGGGTTTTGAAGCAATGCCCGCATTTCACAACACGCAACCCGTAACACGCAACCCGTAACATTTAAATCATGATCAACCGCGAATTACTCGAAAAATACAACCACCCGGTTCCCCGGTATACTAGTTATCCACCGGCAAATTTCTTCACTGAAGAATTCAGTCCGGCCAATTATCTGGAAGCTATCGATCAGTCGAATCAGTGGAATCCTCAGAATATTTCCATTTATATACATATTCCGTTTTGCCTGAAATTGTGCTATTTCTGCGGATGCAATTCCTACGCACTCCGGAAGGAAGATGTGGTGGAAGCTTACCACAAAGCCCTGATTAAGGAAATCAAGATGGTGACTTCGCGATTGGATAAAAACCGGAAAGTTTCGCAGATTCATTACGGTGGAGGCACGCCAAATGCCATTCCGGTGGAATATCTTCAGGAAATTAATGAATTGTTGTTTTCAACATTCGAGTTTATTCCTGAACCTGAAATAGCCATTGAAGTAAATCCTGCCTACCTCACTTACGAGCAAATGACAGGGCTGAAAAAAGCAGGTTTCAACCGCTTCAGTATCGGAATTCAGGATTTCAACAACGAAGTGTTGGATGCTGTGAACCGCGACAAATCTGCACTTCCGGTAAAAGACATCATTGCTTTCCTGAAACAGGATTCGCCAAGTATGGCCGTGAACCTTGATTTCATTTACGGTCTGCCCAAACAAACAGCTGTAAATTTTTCTGAAACAATCAGTAAAGCCATTGAATTGCGACCAGATCGATTGGTCACTTTTTCATACGCGCATGTTCCATGGGTCAGCAAAATTCAGAAAAAACTGGAGAAAGAAGGACTTCCGGCTCCGGATGAAAAAATCAAAATGTTTGAAGCTGCCTATTCGCTGATGACTGAAAACGGCTACGAAGCCATTGGGATGGATCATTATGCCAACGCGAACGACGAATTAACCGTAGCTCGCCAGAATAAACAATTGCACCGCAACTTTCAGGGCTATTGCACCCGTCGCACCACCGGTCAGGTTTATGCTTTTGGTGTAACCGGAATCAGCCAATTGGAAGGCGTTTATGCACAAAACACGAAGTCAATTGACGAGTACATTACCAAAATAAATCAGGGTGAATTAACCACCATTAAAGGTTACAGGCTTACCAAACAACAGGTGGTTGTGCGCGAAGTGATTACAGAACTGATGTGCAACGAACAAATCGTTTGGAGTCATTTGGGCGAAATACTTGGAATGACTTCCGAAGAAGTGAAGAATCAAACTGTTTACAATCAGGAACTTCTTCAGCAATTCGCGACTGACGGAGTAATTACCCTTTCCGACGAAAAAATACAAATTACCCCGGATGGACAATTGTTTATCCGAAATGTAGCTGCTTCGTTCGATCCGCTCATTCAGGCCGGACAAACCAATTTCTCAAAACCAGTATAAGTATTTACAATTCATTTATTTACAATTTACCATTTAGTAGTCCTTCTCTTTTGGAATCATAAAGCAAATAATCGGAAAACTACGAAAACAAGAATGATTTTGGGGTTCAGCCCAGTATGGGCAAAATATTAATAGCCCAGGGCAAACGACGAAGGAGTGTCGCCCTGAGTAGGAATAAACAAAAGAAAACCGTCCGCAGCAAATTTTTTTTCAAGGAATTCACCAACTTCGGACGGAATTGCATTAACGTTCTGAAATTGAAATATAATACAGGCAATCAAAAAAATATCAATTAAAAAAACTGGGTAATGGCAGAATCGACAAATCCTGATGTAGTCATCATTGGCGCCGGATTAACCGGGCTTACTATGGGTTTATACCTTAAGAAAGCAGGAATAAATTTCCTTATCATCGATAAGTCAGCCAAAACCGGAGGGGTGATGCAAACCATCAGCGAAAAGGGTTTTGTGTACGAAACAGGCCCCAATACCGGAGTTGTTTCTTATCCTGAAATGACTGAGTTATTTGAAGAACTGGCGGGGAAATGCGAACTCGAAGTTGCTGATCCCAACGCTAAACGACGTCTGATCTGGAAAAATCAGGCATGGCATGCTTTGCCATCAGGATTGATGTCGGCCATTGGAACACCACTTTTTACCTGGTACGACAAATTCAGGATATTGGGCGAACCCTTCCGCAAAAAAGGAACCGATCCGAACGAAAAACTGGCTGATTTGGTTACGCGGCGCATGGGACAAAGCTATTTGGATTATGCCGTCGATCCGTTTATCTCCGGGATTTACGCCGGTGATCCAACCAAGCTGGTCACCAAATATGCCATGCCCAAGCTCTGGAATCTGGAGCAAGAATACGGAAGTTTCATTAAAGGCGCAATGAAAAAGGCCAAGCTTCCGAAAACCGATCGCGACAAAAAAGCAACCAAAGAAGTCTTTTCGGCCAAGGGTGGACTGAGTCGGCTGACCGAAGCGCTGACCGAAGCAATCGGCTCCGAAAATATTCTGTTATCGGCTGAAACCATGATAAAACCTATTACAAATGGTTTTCAACTGCAGGTAACCACTCCGGAACAGTTGTTTACATTCGAAACTTCATATTTGGTCACCACCTGTGGAGGATATGCATTACCGGGATTATTACCTTTCCTGAACGAGGAAGAAGTTGTCCCGTTTAATGACTTAAAATATGCCGCTGTCACACAGGTTCTGCTTGGATTTAAAAAATGGAAAGGCATGTCGCTGAAAGCATTTGGCGGATTGGTTCCCGGAAAGGAAAACAAAAATATACTTGGTGTGTTATTTACCTCGTCGTTCTTTAAAGGCCGCGCCCCGGAAGGCGGTGCGCTGCTGTCAGTTTTCATGGGAGGAACCAAACGTCCGGATATTGCCAAAATGGATAACGACGAAATTGAGGCTCTTTTGAATAAAGACCTGCCGCGAATGATGAGCAACCGAAGCCTGTTTCCGGATATGATACGTATTCACCGCTACCCGAAAGCGATTCCGCAGTACACCGAAAGTTCCGGAAAACGTTTCGAAATGATCGACCAGATTCAGCAGAAATACCCCGGACTGATTTTAGCCGGAAACATTCGCGATGGTATCGGAATGGCCGACCGGGTGAAACAAGGGCGCAGCATAGCCGAAGAGTTGATTGGGAAAATTGGAGGTCAATAAATTGTCATCTGTAGTCATTGATTGTCATTAATAGTCATTCAATTGTTACTTCGGGCAACCAATGACAATTGAATGACGCAAAGCTAATGACAACAAATGACAAGGTAATAACCAAAACAGCAAAACTGTGAACGTATCGAAAACTGCCGCTATTTACAAAAGCATACAAAAAACCATTTGCCAAACATTGGAAGATGCCGATGGAACTGGCAAATTTACTGAAGATGCCTGGGAAAAAGAGATTGGTTCTGGCCTGACCTGCGTGATGCAAAACGGATCGATCATCGAAAAAGCCGGCGTTAATTTTTCTCATGTAAGCGGTAGTTACAGCGACAATATGGCCAAACTTCTTGGCGAAAGCGCAACAACGTTTGCGGCTACTGGTGTTTCGTCGATTCTTCACTCAGGAAATCCATTTGTACCCACCATCCATATGAATGTGCGTCATTTCAGTCTCGATAATGGCTCATCGTGGTTTGGCGGCGGAATTGACCTCACTCCTGCTTACATCAATCCGGAAGAAGCGCGCTGGTTCCATCAAACCCTGAAAGACATTTGTGACAAATACGATACTTCCTTTTACCCGGAATGGAAAATCGGAGCCGACGATTATTTCTACCTGCCTCATCGTCAGGAAACACGTGGTGTTGGCGGAATATTCTTCGACCGCATTCAGCCTAAGAATGATGCAGATCTTGAAAAGATGCTAAATTTGACTTCTGATCTGCTGCGGATTTACCCGATTATTTACAGTCGCTTAATGAAGGATAACGGTCACAAACCATTTACTGAAGCACAGAAAAAATGGCAAAAAATTCGTCGTGGACGCTATGTTGAGTTCAATTTGATTCACGACCGAGGTACCAAATTCGGATTGGAATCTGACGGAAACATCGAATCCATTCTGGTGAGTTTACCTGCCGAAGTAGAATGGGTGTATCAATACCAACCGGAAGCCGGAAGCCCAGAAGCCCAAACACAAGAGCTGCTAAAAAAGGGAATTGAGTGGGCGAGATATTAATGGTTAATGATAAATTGTCAATGGTTAATTTTTCAGATTTGCTTTAGTGGATTTTAATATTGAGGTTACCAGTTTAATCAGTTCTTCCGCATCGCTAATTAAACTTTCAAATTGCTCTTTTGTCAAGAAGTTTGTTTCGGCTAATAGCTCAAGCCAATAAATAGTTTCGTTGATTTCCTTTTGTGCAATTGCCATTTTATGAATAAAATCAGGCTTTGTCTCTGCATGTTCTGCTTCCCGAACCATTGCACCAACACTAGTTCCACTTCTCAACAACTGTTTAGACAAAACGAATTCCTTTTTTGTATCAACCAAAAACTGATAAAGCTTCACAATCCCCACAGCAAAAGCAAAACTTTTTGTTTTTACGATATTATCCTTCATGGCAATTTCATTTACAATTTATCATTAACAATTAACCATTTAATCCTCAGAATTCGTTTCGTTTTCGCAGTGATTTTAAACCGGTCATCCAACCGTTTACCGACGATCCAGACCACCTGATTACCGCTTGCTAAAATCCAGGCGTTTTCCTTTTCCGGAATAGAATATTTTTCGTCAATAAAAAAATCACTCAGTTTTTTCAAACCAGTCATACCCAACGGTTGAAAATATTCACCTTCCTGCCAATGCCGCAAAATAAGCGGAAATACTACTTTATCCAAATCCAGATCAATCACATTCAAATGTGTTGAAAACCTAAAATCAGCTTTTCTTTCCTGTGTTTCAAATGAAAGATGAACCGGATAATTTATTTTGAGACAATCCTCTTCGATGTAAAAAACCTGATCCAGTTTCGACACGAAAGGTGAAATGAGCAAATACTCGCGGTCTTTCACCAAACGATATTCATCCGAAAAAAATCTACGTCCCGATTCTTTGGTCAGCGAATCGATGATATCGTCCACAAGTTCAGCCTGAAACCCAAATTCGCGGATCAGTTCAAACAAAATGGTCCGCAGCGGATACAAGGTTAGTAGTTTGTCGATGTGAATCATGGCGCCCTGGTCATCTTCCGAATAAACCCAGGTTTTGATTTCGCTCATCCGCTGCTGAAAAAGCTGACCTGTTTCATGCAGATTTCCAATGGTTTTCAGGGCATTTCTCCGGAAAGCCGGGTTCACCTGTTCAAGCAAAGGCAATATTTGCTGGCGTATCAGATTTCGCTTGTAAATAGTATCAACATTGCTGGAATCAGTCCGGAAGTCAATTTTCAACCGGGAGCAATATTCCAAAATTTCTGTCCGATTGGTAAAAAGCATTGGGCGGATAATTTTTCCCGATTTGGGTTGAATGCCGCTCAACCCTTTTATTCCGCTGCCTCGGGAAAGGTTGATCAAAAAAGTTTCGATCACATCGTCCTGATGATGAGCCGTGGCAAGTAGCTCCATGTTATGTTTGGAAAGCAGTCCGTCAAACCAGGCATAACGAAGGTCACGGGCTGCCATTTCAATCGAAATACCTTTCTCCATGGCGTAATCCTGTGTACTGAAACGCTTCACGTAAAAAGCCAGATTGTTCTTGTCGCAATATTCCGCAACAAACTGTTCATCGCCATCCGATTCGCTGCCACGCAATCCAAAGTTACAATGAGCAACGGCCACAGAGAAGCCAGCATCGGTAAACAAATGCAGCATGAGCATAGAATCCGCGCCTCCGCTCACCGCCAGCAAAATGCGCTGCGACGAATGAAACAGCTTTTCGGTATGAATGTATTTCAGAAATTGCTCAACCATGAAAATGGATTTATTATGGGTGATGTGTAGAGACGCAATGCATTGCGTCTCTACCTTCGTCTAAACGTTATAATTTTGCAACCAGTTCCGCAATCCGCACAATCACCTCAACGGCTTTTTGCATCGATTGTACCGGAACAAATTCGTAAGGACCATGAAAATTATGACCTCCGGCAAAAATATTGGGGCAAGGCAATCCATCCCAAGAAAGCCGTGCGCCGTCGGTTCCACCGCGGATAGCTCTTATTTTTGGAGTCACGCCAACATCTTTCATCGCCTGTTCAGCCAAATCAACGATGTATTTCACCGGTTCCACCTTTAGCTTCATGTTGAAGTACTGATCATGCATTTCCAGGGAAACAGTTCCTTTACCATACTGCAAATTCACTAACCCACAGATTTCCTTCATCAGATTTTTCTTTGCTTCAAACTTGGCCAAATCGTGATCGCGAATGATGTATTCGATTTTGGTCAGGGATACATCACCTTCGAAAGAAGTCAGGTGAAAAAAGCCTTCATAACCTTCAGTATGCTCAGGCCGTTGGTCTGGTGGCAAAGCCTGGATAATCCGGTTGGCTACATGCATCGAATTAATCATGGCATTTTTTGCCGATCCGGGATGAACACTGCGACCTTTCACTGTAATTTTAGCACTGGCAGCATTGAAATTTTCATATTCCAATTCACCGATTTCGCTGCCGTCAAGAGTGAAAGCGAAATCGGCTCCAAACTTCGCAACATCAAAATGATCGGTTCCCCTTCCAACTTCTTCGTCAGGAGTAAAGCAAATCCTGATTTTACCGTGTTTAATTTGCGGATGTCGAATCAGTTGGTCCATTGCAGTAATAATTTCAGCAATCCCGGCTTTATCATCAGCCCCAAGCAGGGTGTTTCCATCAGTAGTAATCAAATCCTGACCAATATACTTGAGTAGATCCGGAAAATCCGTTGGAATCAACATCATATTTAGTTCTGAATTCAATACCAAATCCTGCCCCTGGTAATTCTTTACCATTTGTGGTTTTACATTTTCTCCAAAATAGTCGGGACTTGAATCCATGTGAGCAACAAATCCCACAACAGGAACCGAATGATCCAAATTGGATGGCAATGTAGCAATGACATATCCGAATTCATCACGGGAAACCTCGCTTAATCCAATCTGACGCAATTCATTGGCCAGAAGATCGGCGAAATACAATTGCCGGGCAGTACTGGGGAATGTTTCACTTTCAGGATCGGAAGTGGTATAAATCTGAACATATCTTAAAAACCGGTCAAGTACGTTTTCCATATTTAATAATTGAAAATGAATAACTTGCAGTTCATAAACCGTACAAATTAATCATTCATAATTTATAACTTATAATTCTTTTAAACGTCGTCTGAATTAAATTTAAAGCCTAAGCGTTTGCCGGTCTGAACCCGGGATTGGCTGATTTCAGTATGCATTTGCTCAACTGTTGCAATCTTTACCTGATCGTATGGTGGAACCAGCAAATCAAAATCTATGGCATACTGAATGGCTGTTTCAATAATTTCCTTCAGGTTTTCTTTGGTCAGTTCATCGCTTCCAAAATCTTTGACCAACTCACTCGATTGTCGTTTACCTTCCACAAAAAAATGATTTTCACAGTTAACAAAAATCCGGGCAATCAGATAACCCAAATCCTCGTAACGGCTGTATTTAAACGAATCGGCCAGAAAATTGTAGATATTAAAAACACCACAATAGGAATTATTCGGATTGTTTTTGATGTAATCCAGTTTCCAGATCGGATGTTCACGGTTAAAAACAAAAACATTGGAATGCATGCTGAAAATGAGGATATCACCTCCTATTTTGAACTCTGCTTCAAAAAGTCCTTTTTCCTGAAATGAAGGAAGCACATTTTCATCCACTTTACCCTTCAATTGGACAACGTAATCATCTGCGATTTCCTTCAATACCTCTTTCAGCAAAGCAAAAGAGTTAATGGTTTTCCGGTAAACTTCCTGTTTCAGGTTGGTTTTTAGAATCATCCCTTCCAACTGACTGGCATTACTCGTTTTTGTTTCCATTTGCTACGATTAAATTATTCTATAAAAATAAGAAAAGCAGCCAAACCTGACTGCTTTTCCTACCTATGAATTTCAACTTTTAATAAGATAGTGCAAATAAGACTCTTCCATTCGAAGGTTTTCCGGAATACATACATTTTCCTTCTTCCTGAACCTGATCAAAAGGAATACAGCGGATAGTCGCCTTGGTTTCATCCTTAATTTTCTGTTCAGTCTCCGGAGTACCATCCCAGTGTGCCGATATAAATCCACCTTTTTTCTGAAGAACTTCTTTGAACTCTTCATAAGTTTCAACAGGAGTGATCATTTCATTACGGAATACCAATGCCTTATTGTAGATATTTTCCTGAATATCGTTGAGCAATTGCTGAATAAACAGATCAATTCCATCCATCGAAACCACCTGTTTTTCAAGTGTATCGCGACGTGCTACTTCAACAGTACCATTTTCCAGATCGCGTGGGCCGATTGCAATTCGAACCGGAACACCTTTTAATTCGTATTCAGCAAATTTCCAGCCCGGCTTTTTGTTGTCGCTGTTGTCGTATTTCACTGAAATTCCCACAGCTTTTAGTTTGGCAACAATGCTATCCACTTTTTCTGAAATAGCCACCAACTGTTCGGGTTGCTTGTAAATAGGCACAATTACAACCTGAAAAGGTGCCAGTTTTGGAGGAAGCACCAAGCCATTATCGTCGGAATGAGCCATAATCAGTGCACCCATTAAACGGGTTGAAACACCCCATGAAGTTGCCCAAACAAAATCTTCCTGACCTTCTTTATTTGTAAAACGAACATCGAATGCCTTGGCAAAATTCTGGCCCAAAAAGTGTGAAGTTCCCGACTGCAAAGCTTTTCCATCTTGCATCATGGCTTCGATCGTATAAGTTTCCAAAGCTCCGGCAAACCGTTCATTGGCTGATTTGGCGCCAATAATTACCGGCATAGCCATGAATTTTTCAGCAAAAGTTGCATACACATTCACCATGCGCTCAGTTTCTTCCAATGCTTCCTGACTGGTGGCATGCGCTGTGTGTCCTTCCTGCCAAAGGAATTCGGTAGTCCGCAAAAATAAACGGGTACGCATTTCCCAGCGAACAACGTTTGCCCATTGGTTGATTAGCAATGGCAGATCACGATACGATTGAATCCATGTTTTATATGTACTCCAGATGATTGTTTCTGAAGTTGGCCTGACGATGAGTTCTTCTTCCAGTTTTGCATCCGGATCAACAATGATTCCTTTTCCATTCGGATCGTTCATCAGGCGGTAATGAGTGACTACGGCACA
>CAIPKZ010000499.1 GCA_903865775.1 uncultured Prolixibacteraceae bacterium
ATAAAACCAGTCCATCAAATGGCCAAGCATCAGGTGATTGTTCGACACATTTTCCAGTGCAGGCCACGATTCGGTCAGTGCAGTGGCACCTTTTTTTAGTTGGAATCCATAGCCGGGAACATCGTCGCGGGCATTCATTTCGTAGAGCAACTGCGACTTTCCGCCGAAAGTCAACGCTTCAACCAAATAGCGAAATCCAACATCTCCGGCAGTCAAAGGTTTCCCCTGGGCACGGATCGAATCTTCCAGATTCTGCATCACTTTGGTTTTGTATTGCTCATCGACCAGGCCAACGCACCAGGGCATTGCCATCGCTGTTTGGCTTCCGGTCGAAATCACACCGGTTGCCGGATTAAAGAATTTCGCATTGAATGCTGTTTTGATTTCAACGGCCCATGCAGCTAGTTTTATTTGCTCGTCGGTCTTTTTCAAAACCGAAGCCATTTCTGACAACAATTTTACATCGTAATAATAAATGGAGGTAGCAGTCAGCGCTTTTGGAGTGAGTTGTGCTTCGCCGGGTTGTTTTGGTCCGTAATCGAACCAATCGCCCAAACCATGCGATACGATGTGATGATCGGATTTACTTTTCAGGTATTCGGCATAACGAATCATCATGGGCCACGCTTTTTCCATTACCGAAACATCGCCGTACCACTTATAAATCAGCCAGGGCAGAATCACCGAGGCGCTTCCCCATTCGGGTGAATCCCGAAAACCGCCTCCAAAAGGAACAAATTCAGGAGCAATATCAGGGACCAAACCATCTTCCAATTGGGCTTCCATCATGTCGTCCACCTGCTTGCTGTATAATTGATACAGATCGAAATTGAAATGAACCGAGCTTCCCATCAGGAAAGTCTGTTCGAGCCAACCCAGCTTTTCGCGGTGCGGGCAATCGGTAACCACGCTTTGCAGATTGCTTTTAATTCCCCAGTTGATCAGGTCGAAAGTTCGGTTGAACAATTCATTCGAGCATGAAAATGTTCCGGCAGATGGAGTGGAATTGCGGTTATGCAGCAACTTCAGGTCAATCAAACGGGCTACATCACCGGTCGATTTTGCCGAATCGGGAATTGCGCCTTCAACCTTCACATACCGAAAGCCATAATAGGTAAATCGTGGGCGCCAGATTTCTTCGCCATCGCCTTTTAGTGTGTACGAAAACGAATAAGGAGAGCCTGATGCTGATTGGTTAGGCTGATTTTCTTTGGTAATCAATTCCGAAGGTATCAGGCGCACGATCTGCCCTTTTTTGCCTTTTACTTTTAATTCCAAAATTCCGGAGGCGTTCTGCGCAAAATCATACAAATAGCCGCCATCGTCGAGTTTCTTTATCGTTTTTGCTGAAAAGGTTTCCTTAATTTCGAGTGGAAAATCCTTCTCTTCGGTTAATTTTCCTGAAGGAACTGTCATCAAAATCGCATTTTTCCATGCTGAATCATTGAAGCCAGACTGATTCCAACCGTTCTGTTCGAGCCTTGCATCGTAATCTTCTCCACCATAAATGCTGGTGAAAGTAATAGGCGATGGCGCGGTTTTCCAATCGGTACCGGTAACCAGAATCTGCTCCGTTCCGTCGGTAAAACGAATGCGCAGTTGCCCCATCAGCTTCGGGTTTCCCCAGGCAATAACCAGTTTACGGTAGCGTTCGCGGTTGATGTTGTAAAAACCATTTCCGACAATTGCTCCCATTGCATTTTTACCCTGTTGCAGCATTCCGGTTACATCATAGGCATTGTAAAAAACTGTTTTGTCGTAGTTGGTCCAACCTGGGCTTAAAAATGAATTGCCCACTTTTTGGCCATTGATTGAAGCCTCGTACTGACCTAATCCGGTGATGTATAAAGTTGCCTCATTGATCTTTTTGCCTACTTCAAACTCTTTCCGGAACAAAGGGACAACAGGTCGGTCGACACATTTGTCACCCAATTCATCTCCGTTTCCGTGCACTCCGGGAACCATTCGCTTTTCGGCAGGCATATCTTCATAGCCAATCCATCGCGCATTTTTCCAGTCTGATTCCTGAAACAATCCGGTTCTGAAAACAGCCGTTTCGCTCCATTCCGATTCCTGATTGTCCTGATTCCAGATTTTGACCTTCCAGAAATAAGTCTGTGCTAGTTTTAGCTCAAATGTTCCTGCTATCAAAACCGATTGATCAGAGTTTACTTTTCCGGAGTTCCAGAGAGTTCCTTTTGTATTTTTTAAATCTTCAGGATTGTTTGATACCAAAATCTGGTATGCTGACTGCATTTGATTTCGCTGATCGGAATTGATTTGCCAGCTAAATAATGGAAATTCGTTGACTGTAGTTTTCAGGTTTTTGACGCTCAGAGTTAGCTTCCCATTTGCAGTGCATGAAAGGAGAATTAAAAGGAGTGCGATTGCCAGAGTACTGTGTTTCATGGATATAGTTCGTTTAGCGATTTAAAATCATCAATATTCAGCAATTGGCTCCCGCTTCCCATCCTCTCCGATTGTCCATCAGAACAAACCAAAAGCCAATCTTCAGAACAATTTGACACCTCCAATTTCCATCCCACATTTGCTGATGGTGCAAGATATTAATATATTAGCCGTGAAAGTCATGTAAAATTGACCGAATACCTTAGAATTTTGACACTATCAGCCTATTATGCAACATACCCGAAATGCCGAAGTGAGATACATGACATCTACCGAAAACAACCTGTGGAATATCCGGGTGAATACTATTGGATTTGAATCGATTTCGGCTCATTCGTCCTATCCGGCAACAGGTCATCCACAAGAATACAGCTTCAGCTTCGAACGCGGACGGGTACTTCAGGAGTTTCAGCTGGTATACATTACCAGAGGAAGCGGACAGTTTGCCTCCAAACAAATCCAACAGTGCGACATACACGAAGGAACTGTTATCGTGCTGAACCCGGGCGAGTGGCATACTTACCGTCCGGATGAAACAACCGGATGGGAATGTTATTGGGTGGGTTTCAGCGGCTTGGTTACAGAAAATCTGGGCAATCTAAATCCGCTAATCAAGGTCGGATATGATGAAGAAATGGTGGCCTTGTACCGGAAAATTCTGGCTGTCAGCAACGGCGAACGCCCCGGATACCAGCAATTGTTATCGGGAGTTTTGATTCATTTGGTGGCTTACCTGTTTTTTCGTGAGAAAGACAAAAACTGGCGGGACAAAGAAGTGCTTGACAAAATCGACAAGGCCCGGCTGATCATCCGTGAAAAAATAAACACACCCCTTTCTTCGGAAGAAATAGCAGCCTCACTGAATATGAGCTACACCTGGTTTCGTCGGATGTTCAGGCAATATACCGGACTGGCTCCTGCTCAATACATTGCCCAATTAAAAACCCAGAAGGCAAAGGAAATGCTGTCGGGTTCCAATAAAACTATCAAGGAAATCGCATTGGAACTGGGCTATGAATCGATTGATTATTTTTCGACTCAATTCAAAAAGCAAACCGGCCAGACGCCCACACAATTCAGAGCCACCTGCCAGGGAAAACCCAATTCCTGATTACATTCCCCCGAATGCCTACAAAAAATTACGCATATTAGCCAATACTTTTTCCGACAAGCGCGACTGGGCTTCCAATGTAAACCCGGAAGATGGCTTCGAAATGATCACATTGGGAAATTTCGAAAATTCATCGAAATGTTCGCCCACACCCGGACCATCGAAAATAGCAAACGAAGTCGGATCGTTTTCAATCCAATTTAAGAAGGCAGCTTTATCAAATGTCAAACCGATTGAGGTATTCACCAAAATCGAATTTGGTTTTTTATGCCGAAATTCTACCTCACCCATTACATTTGAATTCTTCGGCAGATGGGTGCTGATTACGTCACATGTTGCCAGCAGTTCATTCAGGGGTAAAAAGCCAAAACCCTCAGCCTCCAAATCCGGCTTGCGGCTTCGGTTGAAGTAAAAGACTTCCATTCCGAAATACCGGGCAGTACGGGCAACCATTTTTCCCAAAGTTCCCATTCCGATGATGCCCATCGTTTTGCCACGTAATTCACGATTTTCGGCTTGCCACCTGCGGCTTCCAAGTCCTTTCATCAGGAAAATCAACTCGGCAAAGATGAATTCGAGTGTTCCGTCGTCGCCATAATCGCGGACTCCTTTAACAACAATTCCCTGTTTTCGGGCTTGAAGAATGTCCACATTGGCCGCTTTTTCGTCGTACAAACTACAGCACATCCCGATGTATTTGAGGTTTGGCGAAGCCTGTATGACTTCAGCATTCACCTTGGTCCGCCAACTCACCAAAATGCAATCCGAGTCGCCTATCCTTTTCAGAATTTCGTCATCATTAGCCGGATCATCATTATAAATGACAATCGGTTCTTTTGAGAGGTTGGTAATTTGCTCGACTACCGGATTTGTCAGTCCACAGGAGTCGATGAATGTGATTTTTTGAAATGTCATCTAATATTGTTTATATACCGCATTCATCACGTTTAAGGTTTGTTTGATCCAAACCCTGTAGCGCGATTCGTAAGTCCAGGTATTTCCGGCGGAAGCAAAATCGCAGAAATGAATCTGTTTCACATTACGACCTTCGCCTTCCAGATTGGTTCCCAAAACAAGCGGAGCAGTGAACGACATCCAAATATGATCCGGCTTTTCTGCCGATGGAAGAAGTTCGACAATGTTGGTTTTGCTTTGCACCACAGCAGTTTCATCCACAAATCCATCACCAAAACGTGAGTCGCGCGCCAAAAGGACCGGACCGCGCAAAAGCGCCTGATACCCATTGAGCGTGATCATCCGGCCGGTCATTTCAAGGTTTAGAACCACCCGATCATCCTTTTTCCACTCACGTTTGATCTGGTAATAAGTTCCGGAATGAATTCCTTCCACCGGACTGCCATTTACCGTAATTGAAGTTTGATTACTCCATTCAGGAATGCGAAGGGAGAGTGTGAAAATCTCCGGCTTTCCGGGTTGAATACGGAGTTCAATCCGACCGGTTTCAGGATAAGTCGTCGCCTGAATGAGTGTCAGTTTGTTTTCAGGATTGAGCTGAATGGAAGACGAAGACTGGCTGTACAAGTTCACGAAAATTTCGTTTCCGGAAGTCATCAGAGCCATTTTGGGGATGAGGGTAAAAGCGCGCGGACCATTGGCGTTGCAGCAGTTGATGTGCATTCCGCACTGCTGTTCGCCTTCGTGGCGCATTCCTTCCAACGGACTGTACTTGGCAATTTGCGAACCGTCAAATTTCATCGACGCCATCAACGCATTGTAGACCGATTTCTCAATCTGGTCGGCATATTTCGGGTTTCCGGTAAGCCGAAGCAGGTTATTGCAGAGTTTAATCCAGGTGAACGTCACACAGGTTTCCATGGTGTGATAAGTCGGTTCAGTTTGCCGCTGCCCGCCATGATAAAAACATTCGAAAGCCGTTCCAGAACCGGCAACATTAATTTCAGTGTCGATAATATTCTGAACTGCCATTTCTGCCGATTTCAGATAAGTTGGGTCGCCGGTAATCCGGTAAAGTTCGAGCAAACCTTCGTAGCACGACATCATTTCATAGGCTTTTTGCCCGTTATCCCACGACCACCAGTTGGAAGGTTTCGGAAAACGATCGGCCACAGCAACGCCATCAGCAGCTTTGCTGATCAGTTTTGGGCCATCGGTGGTTTCCCATTGAGCCACGATGTATTTGGCAAAATCGAGATAGCGAATTTCTCCGGTGTGACGATACAATAAAACCATGGGTTCCAGAATCGAACTGCTTGGCATTCCGCGGAAGTTTCCTGTTTTTACCACATCAGCTTTTCCGGGACCAACCTGAGTAAGCAGATGATCGGCCAGTTTCATCGCAGCTTCAAGCACTTTGGGATCGGCTGAAATGTCGTAATAAGCCAATAACCCGAGCATGGTATATTTCCGGCCCCAGATATCCCAGTGCTGCAACTGCGCTTCCGAGGAATAATTGCC
>CAIPKZ010000500.1 GCA_903865775.1 uncultured Prolixibacteraceae bacterium
CATTTGTTTGAATTCATGGATTTATCCGTCTGTAACCCCGTGGCAGGAATTTTGGGCTGGTGAAGTGGCCAGTCCGGTTGCCCTTCCTGAAAATGGTTTTATGAAAGATGGCCCGGTTCCCAATCTTCAGTATCAAGCCTTGTTGATCATGGAACCATATTGGGTGCAGGAAAAAGCACAGATGCCTAATCCACGGTTCACATCCGCCGAATTAAGTAAATACATCCGCGATTGCATGGACAATAAAGGAACTGTCACCATCAATTTGGGGATTTATCAGAATGGAACCGTAGGAGAAAAGGCGCTGCAAGTTATGCGTGAGGTTCGCGAAAAAATAAGGAAATAAGACGAAGGTGATGGACAGTTATCGAATGATTTTTTTGATAATATAACAATGCTTGACCATGAAGAACTTAATATACACTTTAGGAATTTCAATGATTTTTATACTGACTTTTTGTTCCCCTGGGGAAAGAAAAGAAGCAGTAACTGAAGACCGTATGCAATGGTGGGACGATGCTAAGTTTGGTATGTTTATCCATTGGGGCGTTTATTCCGTACCGGCAGGAATTTACAATGGCAAAGAAATTCCAGGTATCGGAGAATGGATTATGAACCGGGGGAAAATTCCGGTTGCCGAATACAGGAAATATTCAGCCAGGTTTAATCCGGTTAAATATGATCCTGACGCCTGGGTCAAAATGGCTAAAGATGCTGGAATGAAGTACATTGTCATTACTTCAAAACATCACGATGGATTTGCCTTGTTCGATTCGAAGGTAACCGACTGGGATGTAGTCGATGCGACACCATACGGGAAAGACCTTCTCAAACCGTTGGCCGAAGCCTGCAGGAGGGAAGGAATTAAATTGGGCTTTTATTATTCCGAGGCACAGGATTGGGTTCATCCAGGAGGGTCGGCCGCCAATGGCCGTTGGGATTCGTCCCAAAATGGCAGTATGGATGAATATATAAAAAATATCGCTGTTCCTCAGGTGGAGGAAATCCTTTCAAACTATGGTGAAGTCGATATTTTATGGTGGGACACTCCGGTGGACATGAACAAAGAGCGTGCTGAAAAATTTTTGCCTGTCCTGGCAAAACATCCAAAACTAATTACAAACAATCGCTTGGGAGGTGGTATTAGCGGTGATACAGAGACACCTGAACAGTTTATTCCTCCAACAGGATTTCCCGACCGTCATTGGGAAGTTTGTATGACGATGAACGATACCTGGGGGTACAAATCAAATGATCATAACTGGAAGTCAACCAAAGATCTGGTACTGAAACTATCAGATATCGTGTCGAAAGGCGGTAATTTTTTATTAAACGTAGGACCTACTTCTGAAGGTGAAATTCCAAAACCCAGTATAGAGCGTTTAAAGCAAGTGGGCGAATGGATGAAAGTAAACCAAGAGGCGATATATGGCACCAAGGCCAGTCCATTTCCCTATCTGCCTTGGGGAAAGTCGACCCTAAAAGGGCAAAAGCTTTATTTACATGTTGTGTCCTGGCCTGATGACGGTTATTTGAAAGTGCCATTGAAAAACAAAGCTCTAAGTGCCTGGCTAATTGCAGATCCAAATTCTAAACTTGACCTGGTACAACATGAAAACCGGATTGAGATCAAAGTTCCTGATGAAGCGC